>CACYPY010000037.1 GCA_902776415.1 uncultured Ruminobacter sp. | reverse complement strand
AAAGTCGATTTCTGCCTTAGTCCGATACAACGAGGCCTTTAAAATAGCCATCCGTTTTTGACAAAAATGATGTCTTTGGACTTTTTGCACTCCACTCATGAATTCCTGTGCCGGCACTGACAGTATTCAGTCGGTCATAAACGTAATGACGGCGGGAGTTTTCGCGTTCCTGACGTTAATCCCCGGATGCCTTTTTTCCGAACGGATTTCCGGCTTCCTGTCCGAAAAAATTCATGCTGACAATTTGCGTCATGCGGCGACGCCCGGCAGGAGGCCTGCCTGAAATCCCGCCTGTCCCTCAGTTTTCACTGTCGGATGCCTCCCGGGCTTTCCGAAACACTTCCTCGTGTTTTACAATCCTGAACGTCCTGAGGATCGAGAGTCATTGGAGCAGGAGGATCCTTTCAAAACATAGAGACGGATCACCGTACGGTAAATTTTGTGTGGCATAATTTAAATTGCGTTTATCATGCCGCGCATGCCTGCTTTTTTCGGGAGACCGGCCGTTTTCTGACAATTTTCCTGCCGTAAATTTTGCGATTACCCGGCAGGGCTTCATTTTTCCGAGACCAAAGGAGTCCTCATGAGAATTCTTCATCTTGCCACCCTGGTTTCTTTAAGCGCCGCAGGCGTGATCCTTCTGGTTTCGGCCGCCGGAGCCGACGAGCCGAAGCCCTTTACGCCGGAGGAGCTTAAGGAAACTCTCTGTTTCTATACCTCGGGAATTAACGGCGGCACGGAACAGCGAATCATGGCTTCCCTGAACGCAGGGACTTCTTTTCCGAAGAACTGCATAAACGAAGGCGCCTTTGCCAGACTGGTGTCCCGTTCCGACAGTCCGGAACTGTTCACTTTGGCTCTGGCAAAGGGGCTGGATGCCGACTATCAGTTTGCGGGATCGGCCTCTGCCCGGATGACGGCCTTCGGAACCAAGAAGCTCCCGGCTGCGGAACCTTTTATCCGTTCCGGCACCTATGACCTGTCCCGGAAGTCTCCCAACGGCGACACGCTTCTTATCGAGGCTCTTTCCAATGATCGGGATTCCGCCGTATTTACCGCGGTGATGCGGCACGGTGCGGATGCCAAAGCCGTAAAGTCGAAGGGAAGACTGGGGGAGTCACCGCTCATGCTGGTGGTGCGGAGAGTATACGGGCTGGAGTACGGCAAGGATGAGGAAATTCTGGGGCTTTTCAAAAAGTACGGGGCCGACTTTAACGAGCTCTCATCCCGGGGACTCCCCGTTATTCAGGAGGCGGTGCTGAAGAACGGCAGGATTGACTACCGCACGGATTTCATGAAATTGCTTCATGCCGGCGGTGCCAGTCCCGATACCGGAAACAAAAAGGGCGAACCGCTTCTTAATTTCATGTTCCACCGCAATATTTCCGGAAATGTCCTTGACCGGGTGATGGAGTTCGGTCCGAATATTGAAATCCGGGACAACCTGGGAAATACCGCGCTTCTGGCAGCCTTCGAATATATGGGAGGCGCCGATACCGATAACCGGAAATATCATGCCAGAAAACTGATCGAGGCCGGAGCGGATGTGAATGCCGTAAATAAACGGGGCGTAAATCCCCTGACCGCGGCCATTCTGATGGGAGCTCAGAAAAGATGCAGTCCGGGGGTTATCGAACTCCTCCTGGAAAAGGGCTCCAAAGTGCAGCAGAGAACCCCTGACGGCGTCGGACTCATGTTTTATGCCGGTCTTGCAAAGCTGTCCCGAAGCGAAATCAAAAAGCTTCAGGAGGGCGGCGCGGACATTAACGAAACCGAGCCGGAAACCGGACTCACGCCTCTTATGGCGGCGGCGTTAAGCGGGAACAGCAGCGCCGTGAGCGCTCTTGCCGGACTCGGAGCGAATGTGACGGCCAGCGATAAGGACGGCCGGAATGTCCTGATGGCCATGGCTCTTGTCAAACCGGATACCGGGGTTTTCAGAGACCTGGTCAGGGCCGGAATCGATGTGACGGCCCGGGACAAATCCGGACGCACCGCGCTGGACTATTTTGAGATGAGCCGTTTTGCCAGGGATCCCCGGAATGAAAAGCAGCTTGGCAGTTACCGGGAAATGCTTTCGGAAAAGAAGGAGAAGCAGTGATGATTAACAGTAATTTAAAGCCGGCTCTGAAAGTTTTTTTTCGAAGGACGGCCCTGGCGGCTTCGGTTCTGGCAGCGGTCTCTCTCATGACGGCCCGGGCCGAGATCATGGTGGTGGAGGCCCGGGGCAAGGATGCGGCCACCTGCGAGGTCAATGCCAGGCTTAATGCCACCCGCACCCTGATGAACAATATGACCACCAGGGACTTTGTAACGTCAAAGAGCGCCGAGATCCGGAAGATCATTATCGCGCGGCCGCAGGATTTTACCACCTCCTACCGGCTCCTTGAGGAGGATAAAAGCGGCAGCAGCATTGCGGTGAAGGCGGAGGTCAATGTCGATACCGCAAAGCTGGAACAGACCCTGAAATCCCTGGGGGCCGTGATCACCAAATCCGGCGAGCTGCTTAAAAGGGAGCTCCGGACCTCGGAAAGGAAGGCTCTCCTTGAATTTTTCGGGGAAGAGACCGGCACCGGGATTACCAGCGCCGTCATCACGGGAAAGGATAATGCCGCTCCCGTGTCCGAAAGTCTGCTTCCCGGGTTTGAGATCGGAGGCGGGCCCGCGGATGACGTTCTCTCCCCCGGAGAGGAATTTCTTATAAGCCTGAGAAGGCCGGAATTTGCAAAGCTGTCCCGCCGGGTGAAGGTGGTGATGACCGGGGCGGGGGTTCCCGCGGATGCCGCCTCCTCCGAGAAGGAAATGATTAATAACGACGTTCTCAGATCTTCGGAAAAGACTGATTTTCTGCCGCTTCAGGCTCCGGAAAGGCCTGGGACCTATGAAATCAGAGTCTTTAACGATGCTGATGACGATCAGAGTCTTCTGGGGCGCTATGGTTTCCGGGTGGCCGGTGAGGAAGCCGTGAGCTTTGTGATTCCCCGGGATGTCTTCGCTCCGAAGGAGGAGTTCTTCATTGAGGTGCTGGGGCTTGATGAGAACCCCGGGGACGGCTGGCTTGTGGTGGCCCGGGACGACGGAAACACCCCGAGAAAAGATGTTCAGGCACTGAAGAGTACCAAAAACATCACGGAGATCCGCGGACCGGAGTTCGGCTTTTCCATGACGGCTCCCGAGGAAGAGGGCGATTATGCGCTTCTGTTCTACCGGGGGTGCCGCTTCTGCAAGTCGTACTGGCGCACCGACCGGAACTCTCCCGCGGTTTCCATGCTGAAATTCAGGGTGAGAAAGCCCCGGGGCACGCCTCCTGCCGAGTCCGCACTGATAATTCCTTCAGAGATTTACGCCGGGGACAGGGTAAATTTCATTTTTAATCCGACCCCGGAATGGGAGGGGAAGAGCGCCTCCCTGAGGGTTACCAGAAAAGGTACGGATCGGCCGGTTATCGATACCTGGTACAACTGCAATCCCGGAAAGTATTATGACAGGTTCGGGCCGGTTTACGAAGCAGGGGAATACACGGCGGTTATAACCATGAAGGGCGGCGACAATCCTCCTGAGGTCTCCCGGGATTTTATTGTCCGGGAATCCCTTTATGACGTTCCCGGGGCGGTTCTCAATGCTCCGTATGATGAAATCGAGCCGGATTCCTCCTTCACCCTTACCGGCACAAACCGTATCGGAGTCCGGGATTCCTCTTTTGTCGCGCTGCTCCCGAAAAACGCTTCCGGCAATGCGAAGGAGATTTCCGAAAAGTACCGGGATGACTGCTATCACGTGGGGCACAATGTTAAGTTTTCCGTAAACATGGGAACCTACGAAATGGCTCCGGGCAGCTACGAGATCCGGCTGTACAGCAGTAACGAGGAGGACGGCGCGCTTCTGGCGAAGCAGGATATCCGGATTATGTCCGAAAAGGAGATTGAAGCCGCCGGCAAAAAGCTGCTTAAGGAACTTGAAAGTCCGCCGCCGGGGAGCGCCAAAGCCCCTACGGAGGAGGAAAGCCTGAAGAAGCTGTCCCGGAAGATTGACAGGGATTTTTACGTTCCCGCACTTCATTCCGATCCGGCTCCTGAGTCCGTGTCCTCCCGTTCGGAGATTCCCTTCCGTTTCGGGGGAGCGCCGGCGCGGGAAGACATCTCCGACCCCGAGGAGCTCTATGCCCTCCGCTATACGGTGATTGACTACGGCCGGGAGCAGCGGGGCTGTGCCGTTCCTGATATTGCGGAAAGAAGCAGCCCGGATTCCGATCTGGAAAACTTCTACAGGATGCTGGGGCAGGATCCCGATGAACATGCTGCGGGAAGCGGTTACGGGCAGGATTATTCCCTGTATTTCCCGGAACCGGACGCAGCGGGAATTCCGGTGGCAGGCTACCCGGGGTACCGCTTCTCCAAAGCCCGGGTGGATATCAGGGAATGCAAGGATGAGCTTCGGGAGGTCATTAATGAGAAGACTCGTCTGGACATTACTCTGGGGAGAGACGGCAATTTCGATGCCGCCATCATGGATTTCGGAACTGCCATTCTTCAGAACTATCAGTTTGCCACCGATATCGGCAAAATCCGGGATGCAATTGTGTTTTCACAGGAGATGTACGGCCACGGCGTAGCCGCCCTGGACGGCCTTTCCGAAAAGGACATGACCAAGCTGGGTTCCAATGCCCTGGCCATGATTCTCAAGGGGGCGCTCAAGGCCTGTGACGGCTCCGAGTGTATCAGTAAGATGATCACCAAAAACAAAAAGACCCTGGAAAGCAGGCTCCTTACCATGTCCGACGAGGAGTACAAGCGGGTATACGGCTCTCTTAAGGATGCCTGCGATCCGAAGCACGTGGCTTTTCTGGAAAACCTGGACAGCGCGAGAAAGATGATCTTCATGCCGGACAAGGAGTACCGAAAACTCTATGAACAGCTGTCCAATAACTCCGGGATGGCCAAAAACTATCTTAAGATGGTGGCCGAGCAGCGGGATCGGGTGGCCCGGGGGGAATTCATAAGAAGCGCCGCCGAAAAGGGAGCTGGTACCATAGATCAGCTTTCGGCGCTGGCTGCCGAAGGGGCTGTCGATGGCACTGTAAGCGGCAATACCGCCATGAACGCCGCCATTGCCATTCTCTCCCTGGATCCCAATATCGCCATCGGCATAGCCTCGGTGAAGTTCGCCTACGAGTCGGCCCTGGCCTCCCGGGATTTCGTGAGAGATGTTTCGGTGATCCGGGTGTACAGTGCCTGGAAGAATTTCGGCGATAACGAAAAGGAGGCCTTCGGAGGCAGCTGGAAGGAGGATCCCGGTCATTCCGCAAGAGCCCTGAAGCAGGCCAAGGAGACCATGTGCAAAACCATGGGGAACGAGCTTACCAGAAAGGCTCTCGCTTCCGGGAACCGAACGGTTGCCAATGCCTATGTCAGCTTTTTGAAAAAGGGCGGCGATCCCGAAGGGCACGACTCGATTAAGCTGAATCCTTCAGACATTTCCGATGCGGAGGCCTGGGATTTTCTGAGACTCCAGTTCGAGCAGTGGGAAAACATCGAGAAGAAGAACAGCGACTTCAAGGATGATCTCCGGCGCTGGGCTGATGATTTTATGAATCTCAACACTGAGGAATACCCGAACTGTGACAGGGATTTCAGGAGCTGGTACAACGGGCAGCTTTACGAGCAGAACCGGAAGAAGGGGGCGGGTACCAGACTTCACGAAGGACTCACCGGAATGTTTTCCTTCCTCTGGGAAAACGACTGTGATGCGGAGATTGAAGCCTTCAAAGCCTACATTGATAACCGGAAGCGTATTGAAAACGAGCTTGTGGAATGGGGCGAGGGCTCCTACAAAAACCGCTGCTCTTCAAAAACCATGAAGAAGAAATCCCAGGACATGCTGTGTCTCTACATGGACGGTTCCTTCGGTCCTTCCCGGTACAAGGAGGAGGTGGCCTATATGGGCTGCGAGTGCGGCTGGGACAATTTTGACGAAAGCGGTCATCTCCATGCCAATCTTCGGGAAGCCAAAAGGATGCGCGAGAAGGAAATCATGCTGATTGCAAAAACCCTGGGCAATAACGACCTCGTGCACTGTCTCTGCGGCGGCTCCAGCGGGAGAGCAGCTTCCGGCGCTTCCATACAGGTGGGGATCTACTATCATCCAAAAACCGGGAAGAAATCCGACTGCGGCGGCAGCGGCGCCTGTCTGGCCTCCGGCTTCGGGTGCTGGCACTACCCCATGCCCACCCACGGCAAGGCTCTTATGGAGTGCGGCTACTACAAGGCCCTGGACAACTACCGGGTGCGGCAGGCAGTGGACCGTAACTCGAACCGGAAGGGCCGGACCTGTCTTCAGGGGCTCTGACCCGGACGCATCGCGCGGAAGCCGGGACATCCGGGGACTGAATTCCCCCGCGGCCCCGGGTGCCGCGGGGTATAATCAGACTCGGCCGGGGCGCTTTTTTGCGTTCCCGAATCAGATGTCAGGTTGTTTCCCGTTTTGCCAGGTGATTGTTCCATGATGAAGCCTTCGGATCCCGTACCCTGTCCCTACTGCCAGGGAGACATGTTTTACCGTATCGAAGCCCGGAGCCTGGTCTGCGGTTCCTGTTCCATGAAGCTCACTCCTGAGGAGTATGACAGCGCCATGTCCGCCAGGAATCGGAAGTCAGCCCCGAAAGAATCCGCCAAAGGGTCAGAAACTGTCCCGGAAGGTCTTCGGGGAGGTTCCGGAAGCGCCTGCATCTGCTTTGCCTGCGGCTCCTTTTATGATTCTCCCGGGGCCGGGCGGCTTCGCTTCTGTCCCTCCTGCGGCACGGAGGTGCTGTATTCCGGGCGGTTCCTGGAACAGGGAATTCCTGATTTGATTGTGCCGTTCGAAATGGACATGCAGGGGTTTATGGCGGTTTTCCGAAAAAGAGCCCGGGAAAAGCTCTTCATTCCGGAGAGTTTTATCAGGAAAGCCAAACCGGAGAATGTAAGACCGGTATATGTTCCCTTCTGGGTTTTTGATGTGGAGATCTTCGGGGAACTTTACTACACTGCCGAAACGGCAGATCCGTATTATTCGGATGTGAAAACCTATTCCGTGTATCAGTGTTCCGCTGCGGGGAGTCAGAAGTATTTTGGCGTGTCCTGGAAGGCCGCAGGGGAGTTTCAGGACCGGACGGCCGAGATCCTGAAGCCGTATGATTTTAACGGAGCCCGGCCTTATCACCCGGCATGGCTTTCCGGATTTTATACCGCGGACTGCAGCCTCTCCTCGTCCGAGTGCTACAGTAAGGTGCGGACCGAGGTCTCGGAATCATTTGATCGTTTTCTGGCGAACCCGTCCGGGTATTCCCGGATCAGATATGACAGCCGCAGCTACACGGAAAGGCCGTTCGGAGTCCGCTATGCTCTCTTTCCCTTTTGGACCGCGGAGATGGTATGGCATGGCAGAAGGTACGAGTTTGTAATGAACGGCCAGAACGGAAAATGCCTTGAAAGCTTCCCGGAAACCCTGTTCAGGCCGCTGTTATCCAGTCTTTTTATCTGGTTTCTGTCGGGAACCCTGGGAATGCTGGCGGCAATTCCGTTTCGTGATGATCCCATGACCTGGCTTCTTCTTTTTATTATCTATATCATGACGACAGCTTTTTTCAGATATGTGGCCTTCAGGTACCTTCTTCGCACGAATCTCACGGCCACGCTGTCAGCGCTGACAATGCTGGGGCTTGGCTGCCTGTTCATCAGCATGTCCGGGCCGCTTTTTGAGATCTTCCCGAAAGCGGGGGTTTTGGCGTCATTTCTGGTGTACCTGTTATTCGGGGAAATTACCGGGATGGTGATCATTTACCGGCTCTCCAGCAGGGAAGCTGTCCGGAATTCCGAAACCTCCGGATGCGATGAAAATGCCGGTGTGCGTGACAGTGTGCTGGCTGCCCGGAACAGGACTTTACTGCGTTCCGAACATTCCAAGTTCAGTACTTTCGATAACGTCTGCCCCGGGGAGGTTATGAATCCGTACGCTGTCCGCATTGTTCCGGCCGTATGACCTTCAGTATTGCGGATCGGGCCCTGCGATGCGATCTTTGTTTCGCGACGGTGTCTCCGGAGGAATATGACAGGCTTATGGGGGGCGGAAAGCCCGGAAGCTTTCGGGAACCGGGCACTCCCGATCTGATTATCCCCTTTGAAAGGACAGCTGAGGATTTTCGGAAAGCGTTTGAAAGCGCGGTAGAGGAGCGTTATTTTGCTGACCTGGGCTTTATCAGAAAATTTCACACGGCGGCCGTCAGAGCGGTTTATGCTCCCTTTCGAATCTGTGATTTCTGGATTTCCGGGGATATCTGCTATACGTCGGAAGATGTGAGGTCGCGGAACGGAGGCGGTTACCTTCACGTTTTTCATGAATGCAGGACATCCGGATCGCTGAAGCTTCTCGGCGTTACGGAGGCCGCATTTTCGGGAACGGCGTCACTGCCCCGGGATCCGGGGGCCTGTGACCTTTCCGAAGCCCGTGCTTTCAGTCCCGCATGGCTTGCAGGAATGTATGCGGAACCCGCTGATCAGGAATTCGGAGACTCATACAGGAGTGCCACAGAGAGGGCGGAGAAAGAGTTCGAGAATTTTCTGTCATCATCGGCGCAGCATGCCGGTGTCAGAATCAACAGCCGGAATATCATTGTAAAGCCCTGGGAAGAACACTGCGTCTATTTTCCCTTCCTGATTGCCGATGTTGTCTGGAAAGGCCGTAACTGCCGCCTGATCATAAACGGTCATTCCGGAAAATTCAGCGGTTACATTCCGTCAAACATCAGCAGTCGTCTGGTCTGGATGACGGCATTATGGTTTCTGTCAGACTCCTTCGTATTATTGATTGCCATTGATATATTATCAGGCTCCAGTAAGATGATTCAGGCAGTGATTATCATTGTTTTGCTGGGGTTGGGGCTGACCGTGTTGGGATCGGGCTTCCTTTGCGCGCGCTGTTTCGGGCAGCTTTCCGTGGCGCTTTTGTCCGCTCCTGCCATTGTGGGACTCGGTATTTATTTTATTATTTCGGCAGTCGGGATATTTCGGACGGCGTTTTCAGATATGCTGTCTCAGGTGTTTGTCGGGGGGCTGGCTATTGTTGTTTTTGCCGGATATCTGGTGGCAGGAATGCGTTTCGTGCGGAAAATACTGGTGGATGGGGTTTGCGCCGATCGGAACATGAATGCGGTTTGCAGTGATGAGTTCAGCGAAAGCAGGATTGCCGACACCGAGATCTTCAGTGATAACACTGTTGATTCCGGCTTCCGGGAAAACTACAGCAGTGACAGCATGATCCTGAGTGCGGATGACAACACCCCGGCCGGCGGGGTGTCCTGACAGGCTTGCCGGGGCTTTCGGAAGCGGACTTTTATTCGGAGATTTGTCATATGGCGCATACAGCCATCCTTTTATGCACGGGCGTTCAGGAATGAAGTCCGGTGCTCCTTCCCGCTGTCCTTATTGTTCGGGCAGCATGGTTTACCGTATGGAAGCCAGGAGTCTGGTCTGTGACTCCTGTGCCATGAAGCTGACCCCGGAAGAGTATGACCGTCTTATGGCTTCGCAGTCCCGTGAGGAGCCACCGGAGAATGATCATGTTTCCGGGACGGCACGGGGATCCGGGAATTTCCGAAAACCGGAGAAAACGTACCTTATTATCCCGTTTGAAAAGTGCCGTGCGGAATTTCAGGAGGCCCTTCTGACTGAGGTCAGGAAACGGCCCTTTGTTCCGAAAGGCTTTATCCGGGAAATGCGGAAAGCAACTCCGAGAGCGGTATATCTGCCTTTCATGCTTTATGATATCGGGATTTCAGGAGAGATCCTGTATTCCGGAGAAAAACTGCGATACCTGTATCAGCTGCCCAAAATGCCTCCGGTCTATGAGCATTCAGTATATGAATGCCGGACCGCGGGGGAGCAGAAGTACGTTGCCGTGCCCGGATACTCCGGCGGCATGATTTCCGAGGAACAGGCCCGGGAGCTGGAACCGTATGAGATTTTCAGGGCCCGGTCGTTCAGCCCTTCCTGGCTTTCGGGGATGCCTGCCGAAACACCCCGTAATATCCGAACCTGCCGTGATAAGGTCCGGGCCCGGGCAGAGGACTCCTTTGAGAAGTTTCTGGTTTCGCACGGGCAGTATGACCACGTCAGATGCGACCGCCGGAACTTCACGTCCCGGGTGTCGGGAGCGCGGTCAGCACTGTTTCCGTTCTGGATTCTGGAAACTTGCCGGAACGGGGTTCGGTATCGCTTTGTCATGAACGGAACTACCGGAAAATGCTCGGGAATCTTTCCGATGAGCTTCTGGAGAAGCAACCTCATCATTGTGGCGATCTGGTTTCTGTCCGGAGCCCTGGTATTATGGAATTCCGCTTTTATTTTGTCAGGCGGGCTGAACAAAATCACTCCCGGTTACAATTATTCCGGCAATTTTTTCGGAACGGAGATCATCTTTTGCTCTTTTTTCGGGGGAGCTCTCGGAACCTGGTTATTAACGGGGCGTTTTCTGAAAGGCCGCTTAACCGGAGTTACCGCGGTGATATTGCTGTCATCCTTCATGACCGGAGCCGGAATTTTTATTATGATGCAGGCCGTAAGTATGTTCGGCAAGATTCCCGGAATGCTGTCCGGTGATGCTTCGGACGTGGTGCCGGTAACTGCGGGGGTGTTTCTGTTTCTGGGGTATGCGCTGATCGGAATCATCGGGGCCAGGGCTGCCATCAGGCATCGCTCCCGATACGGTGAAGAAACGAAGCCGGCTCCGGGCTGCGATTACTGTGAAAGCTCCGGAGACAGCGTGATTAGCTCGGAAAGCTCAGTTCTGCTCAGTACCGGAAAAGGCGGAAAGGGCAGCTTTATTGAACAGCGGAAGGGAGCCCCCGGAAAACTATCCGGGGAAGATAAAACGCATGGGAATTCCCGAAGCCGAACAGGAACTGTATCTGAAACTCCGCATGAATCCCGATGATACCCCGGGCTCCGCGAATTTGTATGACTGAAAGTTCCGGCAGCACTTGCGGTGAGACGGGGCTGAGCCTCGCTCGATATTTTTCGGATTCCGGAATTTTTCGGATGCTATAATGATGACGTCCCGTAATAATCCCCTCCAGGCACGGATATCCGTGAATGAGGAGGAGTGAGTCCGGAGCAATTGTTCCGGGCCTTTCTTTTGCCAGGGGTTCTGAAATGAAACCGTCATCTCCCGTCACCTGTCCCTGCTGTTCCGGCGGCATGTTCTACCGTATTGCCGCCAGGAGTCTTGTCTGCGATTCCTGTTCCATGAAGCTTTCTCCCGGGGAGCTTCAGGATCTTCTCGCTGCAAAAGGACGGCAGGAGAATCATGGCAGGAGTGCTTCCGGCAAGACTAATCCCTCCGGCGCTGATTACCGGAAGGATGAGGCCTTTGCCGGGATTTCCGGATGGTTCGGCAGTGGTGCTGTCTGTCCTTCCTGCGGTGCCGGACTTGCCGTTCCCGAAAAAAACTCGCCGCCGTCATGCTGTCCTGAATGCGGCATTCCCGTTCCCTTTACCGAAAGCTTTCTGAAATCGGGGCTCCCCGATATCGTCATTCCGTTCGAGAAGGAAGAGCGAGCCTTCCTTTCCGCATTCCGGAAGCGGGCCCGGGATAAAATCTTTGTTCCGGAACGCTTTGTCCGGGAGGCTGCCAAAGCGGATCTCAGAGCGGTCTTTATCCCATTCTGGATCTGTGACGTGAATATTTCCGGTACGGTTTCATACCTGGCAGAAACAGTGAAGCCTCATATCGGCAACGACTGGATTCACGACGTGTACGAATGCCATGCCGCAGGATCCCGGAAATATGTCCGGGTGCCCCAGAATGCCGGCTCGGATATCAGTGACCGGACAGCACGGATTATGGAGCCGTTTGATTTTTCCCGGGCCGTGCCGTTCAGTTCGGCCTGGATTTCAGGGCTTTATACCGGTGCCTGTGATCGGAACGCGCATAAATGCTTTAAGAGCGTCGGAGAACGGGCAGCCGGATCTTTTGAGGATATTCTCACGGAACCTGAAAAATATCAGTTTCTTAAAACTGAAAAGTCGGATATCACGCCGGTTCCTGCCAGGATGCGCTATGCGCTTTTGCCGTTCTGGATTGCGGATTTTACGTGGGATGGTCATACGCACCGTTTTGTTATGAACGGCCAGACCGGAAAACTCTCCGGCAATTATCCGGCCAGCTACGGGAGATTTGCCCTCTGTGAATTCAGCACCTGGCTTCTGTCCGGGGCCGGAGCTCTGGAACTTTTCGGAATTTACCGCCATGAACGGGGTATGCAGTTTCTGATGCTGCTTTTGCTTTTTGCGGCAACGGCGGGATTTTTCAGGGCAATTTCCGTAAAATACCTGTTTTTCGGAAGAACCGTATCGCTGGTATCAGCCGCGGTGATGACGGGACTGGCCTTTTTTCTGATATCTGAATCCTTCTGGATCTTCCGGACATATCCGGCTCCTTTGGTGGTTTTCGGGCTTCTGTGCTATCTGATGGCCGGCATGTGGTTCGGGATTATTCTGGCCGGCAGTTTTGTGAGTGCGGACATTCCCTGTATTCGCAGGGAATGCGACTATTGCGAAAGCAAAGACGGCAACAGTGCCATTTCCCGGAATAACCGGCTTCTTTACACCCGGAAATATTCCGAGGTCAGTCTGATCGGGGGGCGGGACGGGGGCCGCCGGAAGCACGGAGATTTCTGACGCCTCCGGTGTCGCCGTCATAACGTCTGGCATGGCCGCACGGAATACGGCGATGACAGGGGAATCATCAGCTGAAGATGTCGGAACCGGAGCTTCGCTCCCGGACCGAAGTCCGCCGCCGGAACCCCGGAGAAAATGCGTCTGCCTTTTCAGGCCTTATTTGCGATCATTTTCTGTCCGATGTGCGGCATCTACGGCAGAACTGACTGTCCGGTACCGGATATAATCTGAACATGGTGTCTCAGATATGTTCCTTGTTGAGGAAGTTTCCATGAATTATTCGGATCATGCCCGTTGTCCTTCCTGTTCGGGAAATATGATTTTCAGCATCGGCGCGCAGAAGCTGGTCTGCGAGTCATGTTCCCGGATGCTCTCTCCTGATGAATATGAGCTTATTATTGCCGAGAAGAAGAAAAAAGGG
This sequence comes from uncultured Ruminobacter sp., assembly GCA_902776415.1. Classification (GTDB taxonomy): domain Bacteria; phylum Pseudomonadota; class Gammaproteobacteria; order Enterobacterales; family Succinivibrionaceae; genus Succinimonas. Next base: position 14,497 of record CACYPY010000037.1, on the reverse strand, counting down.
GTTTCCGACGAAGCCGTCTCCGGGGCTAAACCCAATGTGGACGAGAGCGACGAATTTGCCAGTCTGAACCGCTCCTATACCTGCACCTCCTGTGGCGGCGAAATCAATCCCGGAGCCCTGGGAGCCACCGATTTCTGTCCCTTCTGCGGAAATGCCATTGTTTTTACCGACAAGTTCCGGGATCAGAGAATGCCGGACTTTATTCTGCCGTTCATCCGTGAAAAGTCGTACTTTATCGCAAATTTCAAAAAAAGGGCCCGCACGAAATTCTTTGTTCCGGACAGCTTTATCCGGGAGGCCGTGCAGGAAAATGTCAAAGCCACCTATGTGCCGTTCTGGCTCTATGACGTGAAGATCTCGGGAGAGGCGGACTATAAGGCAGAAAAGGTCGAACGCCGGGGCAGCGGAAAATACTCCAGCTATGAGCATACGGTATATCAGGGACATGCCGTCGGTTCTCAGAAGTACATTAACGTGCCGCAGGACGGCAGCTCCGATGTGGATGACCGGATCTCCCAGGCCCTGGAGCCGTACCCGACGGAGGCGGCGCAGCCGTTCAGCTTCGCCTGGCTGTCCGGCCTTAATGCCATTATCTACAACATGGATTCCCAGGACAGCTATGTGAGTATCAGACGCCGGGTTACCACATCCTTTGACAGTTTTCTGTCCAATGCCAAAAAATACGACTATACCATGGTCGAACGCCGGGACTACAGAATGGAACCGGTAAAAGTAAGTTATGCGCTGTTTCCCATCTGGACTATGGATCTCCTCTGGAGAAACAGGAAATTCCGTTTTGCCATGAACGGCCAGACCGGAAGAAGCGCCGAGGAATTTCCGGTGAGCTGGACGAAGTTTTACACCTGTCAGCTGGCCACGTGGTTTCTGTCATCCTGTCTGGGAATGTGGCTGGCGCTGGGGATTCTTGCCGGCGGAGGCAGCAACAGCGGCAGGGCCGTCGGGGACTCTTTGCTTTTTTTGTTTGTCGGGACGGCGGCATTTGTGCGGTACGTTTCCGTGAAATATCTTTTTGCCAGAAATATTACGGCGGCGCTGTCTGCCATGGTGATGCTGGCATGTGCGGCATATTTTATTTCGGAGGTCGCGGAAGGAACTCATGACAGTTTCAGGGACGGTTTCACCTTTGTTATCCTTTTGGGATTTTTTATTGCCGGGGTGATTTCCACTTCGCTCTGGACGATTCGCATAATCAGAAAGGATAATGCCATGGAGCTCCGGAGGGAGAGCAATGATTATGTCAGTGTTCCGGATGATGTGGTTTCCTCCAGAAATCATAAGCTGCTGTACAGGAAGAGCAACAAATCCCGGGACAGCCTGATTCTCAGTGAAGCCGAAAAGAAAAAGAAGCGGGGCTGGTTTTAGTTTCGGGAGAGCCGGAGAGGCGGAAGCTGCCACACACGGGAAAGAAAAGGCCGGGCGGGAGCGAGTACCGTCCGGTCCTGTTATTTCGCGGGAAAACCCGGAGTCAGGAGTTTATCTTGCTCAGAAATTCACGGAGCCTGGGATCCCGCGGATTATCGAATACCTCATCGGGGGTTCCCTGCTCCTGAATGCCCAGGTTGTCAAAAAACAGCACCTTGTTTGATACCTGGCGGGCGAATTTCATTTCATGAGTGACCACTGCCATGGTCATGCCTTCCTCCGCCAGTTCCTTCATCATGCCCAGAACCTCTCCCACCATTTCCGGATCCAGGGCACTGGTAGGTTCGTCAAAAAGCACCAGAGAGGGCTTCATGGCGATGGTTCTGATAATGGATACCCGTTGCATCTGGCCTCCGGAAAGCTGGGAGGGATACTTGTCGGCATGAGCGGCCAGATCAAACCTGTCCAGCATTTTCAGGGCCTGTTCGTCAGCCTCCTGTTTCGGGCAGATTCCGTGCAGTACCGGGGCCAGGGTAATATTCTCCCTTACGGTGAGGTTCCGGAACAGATTGAACTGCTGAAAAACCATGCCGATACGGGGAATCACGTCCATAAGTTTTTTCGGAGACAGGGAAGTCAGCTCCTGGTTTTCAAAAAATATCTTCCCGGAGGTGGGCTTTTCCAGCAGGTTCAGCATTCTGATAAAGGTGGATTTGCCGCACCCGGAAGGGCCGATGATGGCGATTACGTCCCCCCGGGAAATGGAGAGGGAGACATTTTTCAGCACCTCGTGGGAGCCGTAGGATTTGGAGATGCCGTCAATCTGCATCACAATGCCGTTATCTTTCATTCTTTTTCAGTCTCCTTTCCAGTCGGGACACGCCGGCCGACAGGGTGCCGATAATTGCCAGGTATATCAGAGCCACGGCCAGAAGCGGCAGGAATGCTTCAAAGGTGGTGTTTCTGATAACCACGCCGCCTCTGGTGAGATCCATAAGACCGATATAGCCGCAGATTGAGGTTTCCTTGATAAGCGAGATGCCTTCGTTGGCCAGGGCCGGCAGAACATTCTTGAAGGCCTGGGGCAGCACAATGTGTCTCATGATGGTAAACGGGCGGAGTCCCAGGGCATAGCCGGCTTCAAACTGTCCTTCCGGAATTGCCTGAATGCCGGAACGGATGATTTCGGTGGTATAGGCCATGGAGTTAATACCGAAGGCCACGATGGCCACCAGTATCTTGTCGATGTCCACGGCGGCGAATATCACATAGTAAATGATGAGAAGCTGCACCATTACCGGGGTGCCTCTGATGACGTTTACAAAAAGTCTGATCATCATATTTGGAATTACGAAACGTCCGGTTCTGCAGTGCATCACCCTGACGGTTGCCATGACCATGCCTCCCAGAAGGCCGATAAGGGCGGCGAACACCGAAATGAGAATGGTGACGCCGAGACCTTTTGCCAGGAGCATCCAGCGATCCTCCTTTATGAAGTTGTCATACAGGCGATCCGTAAAGGTCAGATCCCGGGAAGCCGTTGCGCCGGCGGAGGCGGGAACGATCACCATGATTCTGGTGGTGCAGATGTCATGGGTGAAGTTGATGACTTTTGCCCGTTCTGCGGTTTTGGAGAATCCCGAAAAACCGGCATGAACCTTTCCGGAGCTTACGGCATTTATGATGCTGTCAAACTCCATGCTTTCGATTTTCAGGGTCATGTGCAGCCTGTCGGCGATGATGGCCGCCATTTCCATTTCAATGCCGGTGATTTTGCCGTCCTTGTAGAACTCATAGGGCGGAAAATCAGGACTGGATGCAATAACCAGCTCCGGTCCCTCCTTTGTTACGGGAGTGTAATGGAAACTGCCGGTTCCGGTAACAAAGGTATCGTAGAGCTTATCATAGACGCCTTCCTTCAGAAGGTCGTCAATAATGGCATCGAATTTTGCCAGAAGATCCTCCTGACCCTTCGGGAGAATGGCGGCGTAGGATTCGGTCTGAAACGGGGTGTCAAGAAGCTGGAGATTCGGATTCTCATCCACGAATTTACGGGCCGGAAGCTCATCGGAGAGCACCGCGTCCAGCTTGCCCTGATTGAGGGCGGCCACCGCATCCGGAGAACCGTTAAAGCGCTCTGCCAGGGGGCATTCATGCTTCTTCAGGTATTCGTTAATGGCCAGCTCCGTGGTGGTGCCGATCTGGACGCCGACACGGGCATGGCAGAGGTCTTCGATCTTTGTGATTTCCCGGAATTCGTTTTCGGAATTGCAGCCCGGAAGAGCCAGGACGGCGACAACAGGAAGGAGGATTCCGGCGACAGCATGCAGGAGCGTGCGCCGGAGCCCCGGATTCAGATATTTCATATGAGAAAACAGTGCTCCTGGAGTTAATACTTAAACCCGGACATTATACACCTTCATGCTTTTTTATGCTTCGGAATGCCTTCCGGAAATGAAGCCCGGCGCGTAATGCATCAGGAATGGCGGATATTCATGACTCGTAAACAGGGAGGTTTTTGTTGCGGGTAAAAAAAATAACTGATCAGGAATTTGTATGAAACAAACAAACTGTGATGATGCGGACATTCTGAATAATTAATATCTTGATACTAATAAAAGTAATTATAACCTATAACATATTCTTTCGGGTTAACTTTTTTATCGTGCGGAATTTTTGCCAGAATTTTCTGCGGCACGAAATCAGGATAACGCATAAAGAAATCCGAAATGCCGATAATGATATTTTCGAGAAATGAATTTAACGTGCTGTCCACGCCATTGTTTGTTGCAATTCCGGAGCTTTCCTTTTCCAGTGCCGCGTCATAGTAATATTTCAGGATCTCGGTAAACATGTTTTTCCCGAAACGCCGGGGTCTTAAAAACAGGGAAACGGCGTGCTGGCTTTTTTCATAGGTACTGATAAATGCGGTCTTGTCTATAAAGATCAGATTTCTGTCAATAATTGCCGGCAGAGATGTTTGTGATGTGGGAAGTGCTTTCAGCATCGGTAGCTCCCGTTTTTTCAGATTACAGGAGTGATTTTTTCACAAAGTCCGCCAATAATCAGGTTTCCCCATAACAATTACGCAACTTTGCTCCGGGGATTCAGGCTCCCGGAGAGCACCATTCCAATCCGTTCTTCTTTCGGACGTTTCGGAAAGTTATCAGCCCCTGGAAGCTTTTCAGTGTTATGGCACCTCTTCAATGAAGAACTCTCCGCAGGCGAACATGATGACGTATTTGTGAAGGTCCGGAAGCCGGATCAGTTTTTCATCGGTGGCGTAGAAATTAAGCTGCTTTACGGTTCTCTGATTCTTATGTCGTGGCACAACTTAGCCCGGCAGAAAAAAGTTTTGGAATTCATAAGGTTCCTGATTTCAATTAAAATCAGACCATGTTGGTTCTGATGTTCGGGAGAATGAAATGAAAATTAATAATTCAGAATGCGAAATACCGAATGTGACGGCAACGTGCTTCTCTGACAGCAGCACCGGAATTTTCGTCAGCGCTGAAAATTCCGGGAATCGTCCGTGCTTTAAATACTGCAACACCGGAGGGTACCGGCCTGATTCGGCCGTGGCCGGGATATCTCTTGTCAGTCCTGAATATATTCACAGCTGTATGTATGGTCATCCAGAACTGCTGCTGACCCCGAAAGCCATGCAGGAACTTAATGACAGGCTTTTACTGCCGTCGCTGAAATACAGCGGAGTTACCGTTTTCCAGGCCATCATTATTGACTGGAATATTGAAAATTACGGTGTTTTTCCGGAGGAAACAAAATCAATTCAGCTATATGAGTCCGGGAAGCCGCTTCCCCTGACTTTGGAACAGCCTGATTATCGGCTGCTGCCAGCAATTTCCGAAGCGTCGAAACAGATTGTCGGGAAAAAGATTGCAATAATCTGAGTACTTCCGGGCCCGGTTTCCGAAAGACAGAGGCAGTTTTCGAAAGAGCCGGAATCACACTTTTCCCAGGAATCCCGGAACAGATTCTGTCAATCCGGTTCAGACTCGCAGGAAACATGACTTTCTGCGGCATGGTATGTCTTTGCATGGTAAAAAAAACAGCCTTCCCGTGATGGAAAGACCGTTTTTCCTTGCATCAGACTGACAGTGCAGGGCTTTTCAGCAGCCGTCGGTTTTTACTACATACTGAGGAAGGTACTGGATATTGTTGTTGTCGGCATCCACATCGGCAGTGGAATATTTAAAGTAGCAGCCGCCGCCGGTGTGCTTTGTCACATCATACGGGAACCCCCGGGGCACAAAGTACTGGGTATCTCTGGTCCCGCTTGCCGGATCATTGTCAATCCGGCACTGACAGAAATCATAATCCTTGCACACTGCGGTCTTGCCCGTGCATACGTAATTTATGGCTCCCTCTGTCGATCCTCGGTCCGGGACAACGATATCTTGCTTTGTCGCAGAGTTTGTAACAGTTTTTGTTTTTCGCCCGCTGATATCGGCGTCCAGGATAAAGACCACGGAATTACGGTCAATATAGCCCATTTTGGTGTAAGCCCAGACCCCGTCAATTTCAACACAGATGTTTATGCTGCAGTCATCAACCCATTTTGGATGGGGTTTGCGTCTTTCGCTGTAGGTCATGTCGTTCCCCAAAATTATGGACTTGGCATGAACCATGCTGTTGGCAGATTTGACGGCACCGGCCATACCCATAAGCACGGAAGCTCTGGCATCCTTCTGCATATCCATGAATTTGGGAACCGCAGCGGCGGAAAGTATGCCCAGAATGACAATCACAACCACCAGTTCTATCAGAGTAAAACCACGGGCTCCCTTTCCGGGAAAAGTTCCGTTTCTGCAGCTTTTCATAATCCTCCTCCGTGCTGTTTTGTCAGGAGATGCGCACAATCAATGCCGCATTTACACAGCGGACAGCTTTCGCAATTCTTTAGTGTTTCCCACTGTATTTAATGCAGTTTCGCAAAATATATCACAAACTGCCCGGAATCGCACAGAAATTCCTGATTTACGTGACGAGATTGTCGACCTCGGCAGGAGTCCCGAACCTGGCACAGTTCATGAGCCTGACATCATCTTCGGCTCTCAGGCTTTTAAGGCTTTATTTGCGATTCTTCCGAAACCATTTCCTACAATGTGCCATGTCAGGAGCCCGAACGGGGCGGTATAAAAATGAGGAGACAGAAGACCATGCCGGGAGATTATACGGCGAGGCTCAGTACGGTGTATCCGGTGCTGGCCTATGATTCCGAAAACGCGCTGTTCCTGAAGAGCGGCAGCAGATCGTCGGACCTCTGCTTCGGATTTGTGTCGGAGCCCATGTGCGGCGGCGACGAGAGCATCAGTGATCGCCTGGAGGTGTTTCTGAATTCCGATTTTCCGGCAAACACCCGGGTACAGTTTTCGCTGGCGGGCTCCCCCGCCATTGAAAGACTTCTTTCGGAAAATGCCGCCACTGCGGTATCGCTGCCTCCGGAAAGCTTTCTGAGACGCATTATCGAAAACAAGAACGATTTTCTGAGAAGCGGCACCCGAAAACCGCTCCCCGGGATGGCCGCGCCGGTACGGAACTTCCTTCTTGTCATTACGGTCAGTGTTCCCCTGCGCGGGATCCGTCCCGACGATGCCGACATTGCGGAGGTTTCACGGCTCCGGGTATCTCTGGAGGAGGTTCTGAAAACTGCAGGAATCCGGGCAGAGCCTTTTTCCGACAGCAAATTTCTCGAAGCCCTGACCCCGTTTTTCAACAAGAGTCCCGAGTCATCATGGACTGCGGGCGGGCCCATGGCGGTAAATCCCGAGATGCTGCTCGCAGATCAGCTTCTGGACTTCGATTCCGGAGTCAGGGTTTTTCAGGATCATCTGGAGGCTGGCGGCTACTATGTGAATACCTTTTCCGTAAAAAGATATCCGGATTTCGTGTTTTTCGGGCAGGCCCGTCGCTATCAGTCGGATCTCCTTACCGGAACCCGGGGAATCAGGGTGCCCTTTATCATGACCGGTACCGTGATGGCCGGGGATTCGGGGAAACTCAGATCCGGACTCGGTGCCAGAAGACAGTGGGCAGTGAATCAGGCCTATGGCCCCCTGATGAAGTTTATGCCCCGGCTGGCCGTGAAGAAGCGGGGCCTGGACCTTATTTGCGAGGAGATGGAAAACGGTTCCCGTCCCCTGAAGCTGTGTCTCAGTCTTATAACCTTTGCCGGGGATGAGAACGAGGCGGTCAGTGTCAGATCCCAGGTTCGTTCCTATTTCCGTGAAAACGGATTTGAGATGATTCCCGATCGCTATGTCTGTCTTCCGGTGTTTCTGAATGCGCTTCCCTTCGGAGCCGACCCCGAGTCTGCCCGGGGACTTATGCGCTATCGCACCTTCACCACCCGGGAGATCCTGCCGCTTCTGCCGCTGTTCGGCGACAGTGCCGGCACCGGACAGAGCGTGCTCAACCTGATTTCCCGAAGCGGTCAGCTTATGAATCTTTCCCTGTACGACTCCGCCACCAATTTCAATCTCTGTATTGCGGCTCAGTCGGGATCCGGCAAGAGTTTTCTGGTGAACGAGCTTCTGGTCAGTTTTCTGGCCCGGGGCGCTGTCTGTTATGTTATTGACGTGGGGCGTTCCTACGAAAAGCTGGCGGAATTTCTGGGCGGCACCTTTCTTTCTTTCGGTCTCGGCTCCGGCGTTTCCCTGAATCCCTTCTGCTGCGTCCGGAACTATGACGAGGAGGCGGACATGCTTAACGGACTCCTGGCCGCCATGCTGGCTCCCACCGAAAAGCTCACGGATTTTCAGGGAGCTTCCCTGAAAAGAACGCTCCGGGAGCTTTTCATGAAGCACGGGACGGCACTGACCCCGGATCTCCTGGCGGACAGTCTTAACGCTTCCCCGGATCAGCGCATCCGGGATCTGGGAACCCAGCTTTTTCCATTTACCTCCGGAGGCGAGTACGGGAGGTTTTTTGCGGGCGGCAACAGCATGGCGTTTTCCGGAAGACTCACCGTGCTGGAGCTGGAGGAGCTGAAGGGCCGGAAACATCTTCAGCAGGTCGTGCTCCTTCAGCTCATTTACCAGATCCAGCAGGACATGTATCTCGGAGAACGGGATCGGCCGAAAATCCTCATCATTGACGAGGCCTGGGATCTTCTGAGAAACGGTGATACCGCCTCCTTTATCGAGACCGGTTACCGGCGGTTCCGGAAGTACGGCGGAGCGGCAGTGACCGTAACCCAGTCCGTGAATGATCTTTACGATTCTCCGGCAGGTCTGGCCATTATGGAAAACAGTGCTCACATGTATCTTCTGGGACAAAAGGCCGAAACCGTGGACAGGCTCCGGGAACATTCCCGGCTCCCGCTGTCTCCCGGGGGATATGACCTTCTCAGGTCAGTGCACACCGAACCCGGAGCCTATTCGGAGATCTTCGTGATAAGCGGCGGGGGTTCCGCCATCGGAAGACTGGTGGTGGATCCTTTCCGGCAGCTTCTCTATTCCACGAGAGCTCAGGATGTAACTGCCATAAGCTCGTACCGCAATGCAGGGTTCTCTCTGGCTGATGCCGTGAACGCCGTGCTCCGGGATCGGGAAGCGGGTACGGATGACCGGAGGAGAACCGGTGAACCCGATTCCGAACCGGGAGAAGCGGCATGAGACGAAGATCGGTAATAAAGGCTGAAAGACGGAGAGAATTTCGGTCAGAAGGGCAGTATGGAATCCTTGCCGTCAGGTTTTTTGCAGGAATGGTGTTTGTTTCCGGGATTATGGCGGCAGCACTGGCGGGAACCGGATGGCGAATCGGCGCGGATTTTCAGGAACGGACCTGTATTGGCCGGGTGTTTCTCTTTCGGAAAAACGATGTTCTCGAAAACCTTGCGGCTTCCCCGGGGGACTTTCGGAACAGTCTTCTTGCGGTGGAGCTTTCCGGGGACTGGCAGGGCTTCCGGAAGGGGACTCTCCTTATCAAGGAGGCCGGTGCCGTTTCCGGGGATCTCGTGCGTTTTTCGGAAAAGGGGCTTTGTCTTGCAGCCGCGGGTTCCGAAAACTCCGGGGCGTGCCGGCTGCTCCCGGGGATTCCCGCAAAATGGCGGCGGATATTTTCAAACGGATTTTTTCAGGGGCGGTCTTCCGGGTTTGGAACTCAGGCGGCATCCCCCGGCACGGCAAAAGGTCTGCTCTGTAAAACCTTCCGCATTCCGGAAAACACCGTCTTTCTTAACGGCTCCCGGGAGGATTCCCTGGACTCCCGGATTCTGGGGCCTTTTCCGCTGTCCCGGGCTTCGGCGGTCTACCGGGCAGTGCGTCTGTTTTAGCTGTCATGGCAGTGAAGGGGATGGTCAGTACCGAAAACCGGGGAAGGACAGCGAGAAACCGGTGTCTTTTCTGTCTTATTCCGGGGCTGTTTTTCTTTGCGGGAACCGCCGCATGCGGAGACCCGGGAATCTCCGGGAAAAACGGATTGTTCCCGGCCCCCGCCGCACCTGATATTCCGGAAAGGATATCTGATGCCGGCCGGAATGCTGCCCCCCGGGGCGTTGCCGCCGGGATTGGGATCCGGATCCGCAAGAATCTCCCGGATGTAAGGAAGCGTCTTTCGGGGGATTTGTTCCGGATTGCTTCAGGACTTGCCTCCGGCCGGATTCCGGTATTCAACGGTGCCGGCACCGGAGTTCCGGGAGAGTCTCCGGTACCCGGTGGTGATGCCGAAAGGCCCCGGATTCGGAGAACCCGCCACCTTCGAATCCGGCATATATCCGGATGGGACTCCGAAGATGAAGAACGGGCGGGAAGTGCCGCACACGATGATGTTTCCGGGAAAACGGATGAGGAACAGGATGACTGAGGAAAACATAAGGATAAAAGCAGGAAAAGAAAGACCGGATGAGGGAAAAACGCATGGAAGGTCCGGTTCGGGGGTGATCGGCATACAACGTGCGGCCGTGTTTATTATGGGAGCAGTTACCGTACTTGCGACCGCTTTCCCGGCAATTGCGGCCGGAAACCGCGGGGAGTATTCGGGAATCGGGTGTCCCCGGGCGAATATTCTGGGAAAGGTGCTGTCGGATCTGCCCTGGTCAGAGGTTCTGCCGGTTTATCTGGGCGGCACCGCCGTGGGACAGGGATCCTCTCCCGTTCCCGAAAACGCCTCCCGGAAAAAGGTCTGCGGCTGCCGGGACAGTCTTGGAGCCATGAACTACGGTGTGGTCATGGGCATGTGGGAGCCGGCATTTCTGGCGGAATTCACCAGAAAGCCGGGATGCTTTCCGGTGCTGGGGGCGGAGATTCCCGTGCCGGAAAACACTTTGGGTTCCCTGGGCTCCGGACTTGACGGCGGCTCTGACATCGGGTTTCTGCATGCCCATCTCTATTCCTTCCCGCTCTTTGCGATGCTGAACCTCTTCAGCGATCTCAACTGCGGCCGGAGCGAATATCTGGACATGGATCTTCTTTACGCCTCGGAGCTGGACCCCGCATGGCAGTCGGAATTGCGGGCACTCCGGGAGTTTCCGGAATCCCGGCTTACTGCCAGTGCCGCCGGGGTGTCCTCCTGCGGAGCCGATGCCATGGCGGCATATAACGGGAAGGTGAATAATGCGCTTCCGCACTGTGCCGGGGCCTGGGGCTATCTCTATCCTCTCACCGGCTGGACAGGAACCTCCGGCGGGACTGCCGAAAACACCTCCCTGCTTGCTGCCCGGATGCTGACACTGCTCCACCGGCGGGGACTGCTCCGTAACACCATGGGGGATCAGGCCCTCTGCTCCGGAGAGCATTCCCTGACAATGGACAAGACTCTCTATCGCTTCAGCATGATTTATCCCGTGCCCGAGTCCGGAAGATCTCATTTCTGGGGAGAACCGGTTACCGCCTGGCAGGGAGACATGAGGATCCCGCCCGGAGTTCATGAGGCAGTGTATGTGGTGTGGCGCTACCGGAACTGCTGCCTCGGGGCCGGGGGCGGCTGACCGGAGCGGAAAGCCCGGGAGAGTCCGGAAAGCGGGCCGGGATCGGTTACTCATAAATGACGGGAAGGCGGCGGAGCCGGACAGGACCGTCCGGGACCGGCGGAAAATGATACAAGGACTGGAACCATGACAGAGTTAAAGAAAAGAAGCGGGTATTTATTCCGGAGCCTTGCCGCAGGACAAAGCGAAGACAGCATCGGACTTCTTCCCCGCGGCATAATCACGCGGAGTTTCCGGAAACTTCCCCGTACAGTGCTGGCTTTCGGGATTCTCTTATGGATTCCTCTGTCTTCCCTTGCTTCTGATGCCGATCCGGCACGGGATCGGGCGGCACGGGCAGGGCAGGCTCTGGGGAACTCCGTCAGAAGCGCGAGCTTTGATTCGGAGGCGCTTAAGGCCCGGGAAAGGGAGCTTACCCGGACCGCAGGAATGTCCGGGGGGCGGAGTCCGGCTGCGGAACTGGCATTTCTCCCGGTTTCGGATCTTATGGAACGGGATATCGGCACTGAAGAAAAGCGCCGGCTCTCCCGGGAACGGCGGCTTTACACCGCGGCTACGGAAATTCCGGGTACTGATGCTGCCGGGACATCCCCGGAAGACTCTTCATCCTGTCTTTCCCGGGATCGGCTGTCATTCCGGGAAATTCACTGTCCCGTGTCCGGACAGGATTCCCGTTCCTGTCATGTGGTACATGCCTTCCGGTCTGAAATGCCGGAACCGGATCCCGGTACCGTAATCAGCTTCCGCCCCTGTCCGGAACTTCCCGGAGATGATTCAGGGGCCTGTTATGAGTTCTGGATGGGGGATACCCGGGACAACAGCCTGTCCGGAAACTGCAGCATTTTCGAGGCGGAAACCGGGTTTACGGTAAGGCTTCCGGAAACTGTCCGGGATCTTACGCTGTCCGAGGTGTTTTATGATGATTATCTGCAGCTTTGGGGGAACACCGGCCGGAAAGAAAACGGCGGTTCAGACAGTAATGCGGGGGACCGTGGAAATTCCGGAGGCAGCGAGAAGGGCGGCAACAGCGGAAATGATGTTATGGAAAAGATCCTGTCCTTTCCGAATGATCTTTTTCCTCCGGAAACCCCGGGGCAATGCGAGCTCGGAAAAAGCAGGCACGAGTATCCCGGACGCGATATCTGGCCCCTTTTCAAAAGAAAACTGCGGCCGGGAGAACCTCTTCATGTGAGACTCCGGCAGCGGGTTTCGGTGACCGGAAACGGCGAAGGCTACATGCTGTTCCGGATTCGGTTTAATTCCGGAGCGCTGGCACTGGACGAATACCGGGGGCTGGACTGTCTCTCCGGGCTCCCCCGGGATCGGAAGTGGTTTCTTGAGTGTCAGCGACATGCCGCTGAGGTGGCTCCGGGATATTACGAGGCCGGAATCATGCCGGTGGTCAGATCCTTTTTTGAAAAGCCCCGGGAGTTTGCGGGGGAATTTTCGGAGCTTTGGGATCCCTTCTGTCTTGAAGGAACGGTGCGGGAGCAGGATAACGGGAGCGGCGACACTCCGGAAATGAAAGACTCCTGTCCGGCCCTGAAGCTTTTCCGTTACTGTGAAAGGAAGTACGGCGGAAACTCCCGGGAGGAGATCTGGAAATGCTCCCGGCAGGAGCCCTGCCGCGGGGCCGGAAATCAGTATCTTTCGAAGCTTCAGGACGGGAATGACATCGGCGGGAATTCCGGGAGAGTGTCCGGTAAGGACTCTGTGGCATCAGGCTGTGTCCGGACATTCCGGGATGTCGTGGTGCCGGAGGACGGGATCTATCATGAAAGGGAGGTCTGTTCCGTTTACCGGGATGAGAACGGGATGGCAAGTGACGGCTGCACGGGGTTTTCGGAAGCGGGGTGCGTTCTGGCCGCCCGGGAGTGCCTGGATCCCGGCAGGGATTCTGACGAATTCTGTTCCCATCAGACTCTGGTGTGGGACTGTCCCCGGGAATATACCGCCGGAAGAAAACTCCGGGAAACTGTCATAAACTGTCCGGGAAAGGAACTGGGCACGGGAACCTCCCTGACAGGCACGGTAACCGGAGAGACCGGGGATCTTACCGGAGCCATGCTGGCCCTGCAGCTTATGAATTACATGCAGGACGACATTACCTGTACCGGCACCGATGCCGGCAAAACCGCGGAATGCCGGATCTTCCGGGGGGAAAGCAGGGAATGCCGCGAGGGCTATTACGGCAAAATGCGGTGCTGTACTGACGGAGCCGTTACCGATATTACGGACTATGTCCGGCTTACTGCCTACACCATGAGCATCAAAACGGCGCTGGGGGCGGTGCGGTCCGCGGATCCGGTCTTCGGAAGCTGGGCCCGGAGAGAGGCACTCCGCGACAGTACCGGGCTTATCAGCTCTGCTCTCGATTCCATTGTGGCTGATACCGGAAAGGCCTCAGCGGAGGCGGCTATTGAAGGTTTCGCGGATGCCATGACCCGGAAGCTGGCGGATTTTGTGGCGGAAACCTTCGGGGAGGAGTTCCGGAACGCGGTTTTTACGGAAGGAGTGAATGAAGCGGGAGTGATGACGGTGCAGCTTAACGAGACCATTATGGCCTGTGCCAACTGGGCCATGACGGCCTATGTGGCATGGCAGCTGACCAATACCGCTTTTAAGATGATGACATCCTGCAAGCCCGGGGAACAGGAAACAGCTCTTCGCATAGGCCTGAAATCCTGCGTGTATCAGGGAAGCTCCTGTTCCGTGAAGGTGCTGAAGAAGTGTCTGGTTCACAGGAGAAGATACTGCTGCTATTCGTCTCCTCTGGCCCGGATTGTAATGTCCCGGCCGGAAGTGCAGGCAATGGCGGGCGGCACCTGCGAGGGAATTCCGACAGGCAGGCTGGGAGAACTGGACCTTCGCTCCGTTGATCTCTCGGAATGGGGTTATTATCTGGATCGGAGCGGGCTGCTTCCGGACGGGGAGTATTCGCTGGAGAGCCTTACGGGATCCGGAAGTGCTCTCAGTACCGGAGACCGTGCCAATGCCGCAGTCAGAACTGAAAAAAGACTGCGGGGAGCAGCGGAAGACTGAGGCTGATCCTGTTTTTCCGAGATTCGTAAACTTCTCTGAAAACCGCAGTAATTATAAACCTAGACTTTCTCCATTCTACACAACCAATAGCCCTAAAACTCTGTCTTCAATTCAACTTTTAGC
>CACYPY010000036.1 GCA_902776415.1 uncultured Ruminobacter sp. | reverse complement strand
ATCCAGTTATTGGTAACGTTTTTCCAGTCATCATCAGGTTTAATACCAGCCATTGCCAAAACACTAAGCACACAAATATCCGCCTGTTGTGGCTTAGGCATTCCTATTTCAGATAAAAATGACCGAACTTCATCTATTTTAGTCACATGTGCCATATGCCACCTCTGCAATTATGCGGTCACAATTATCAGTCGACAGATCATCGGAAACAAGAACTTTTTCCCCAATAATTTTTATAATACTTGCCGGAGGAAAAGGCATATTATTAACTTCTGTACTGTTTACCTGAGTACTGCCATTTAAAATTCTGTAGTATGAATCAAATAACGTTGAATTCAGCAGTGCGTATACCCCATAAGTTGTCATGGAATCCATTTCCGATCCATCCGTTTTATCAATAAAATTAATCTTATTCTGTGTACCTATATACTCATACTCAAGAAAATCACCGGGAGAAAAAACACCGCATTGAAGTCGTCTGGGTTCTTCCTTGGCTGTAAACCTCTTTATAAAAACATAGTTCTTATTTTTTTGAATAAGACCTGACTTGCTGTCTGCTATCCAATCATACTCTTTGCCTGAAGGGTAATGATTAACTCGGCCATTGCGAATATGCTGACTGTAAAATAAAGGAAGAATATGCTCACCCGGAGATTTTCTCAATTCTTTCTCCTGACGAAAATCGACCACGATGCCGGTTTTCATTTTTAAACCTGAATCTGTTAAAGTCGAATGGTAAATATTAATTTTTTGTATGGTTTTTATATCTTTTTCATCAATTGGCAAATATACATATGAATCACCACCAGAAACAACAACATCATAAGGAGCATTTAATGATCTTACATTATCAAAATCATTACTGCCATCAGTAGACGAAATTTTTACAAACTCAGGTTTCGTTTGAGTTTTTTCAATCTTAATAATAATTATTTCTTGCAGAACTTGCTCAGCATCAAACACCTTATTCCTGCTCGTAAACAAATGAATGTGTTTGATTTTCCCCTCTGAAAGCAGGTATTGTCTGAATGATTTAAAATACGCACCGGACGTCCAGCTCCTGGGGATAATATAAACCATTTCCCCATGTTGTTTTAAATTAAACAATGACATTGACGTAAACAAAAAATAAAGATTCGGAGCTCCATGAACCACTTTATCCATTGCTTTGGCAGCCGGATCATTTCTCATTATTTTCAGATACGGAGGATTTGAAATAATAAAATCGTATTTCTTTTCAGACTCAAATCTCAATTCGCCAACTTCAGGCTCAAACCTTTGAGACAGAATATAATCACATTCAAGAATATTATATTCAAACCTATCACCCAAAATATGTTTGACATATAATAAATTATCTTTTAAAACAGGTAAAACAGTCAGATCTGTTTCATAACAAGTCAAAGATATTGTTACATTTAAAAAATTCTGTGATACATACTCAATAAAAGCAACTGAAAGTATCCCTGTTCCAGCCCCCGGATCCAAGACACTGATTTTGTTGTTACAATGAGAAATATTGAACATTTCCACCATAAATTTGGCAGTCTTAACAGATGTAAAAAACTGTCCTTTGTTTTTCCTCATGGATTTAGGCATACCATTAAGGTATTCAAGTGTTTTCTTCTCAGTATATTCAAGCATTTTTAACCTTACGCAAATGTTACCCAAATTAACTTCATACCTCAGGGACTTTCATCATTTCCCCTCTTCGGCAATCAATCACATGGTCACTGCCACAATCGAATTCTGTCAATATCACCGAATGGAAATCAGCGGTCAGTTCCGGGAAAGTGCGTTCTGTCTGCCTCCCCCGTAATGCTGTTAATGATTTCCATGATACGGCCTTTGTCCTGACAAATCCGCCTATTGTCCACAGTCCCCAGTCTTAGCGCTCTGTCCATGTTTTCATTCAGACTTCCAAATGATATTTCGTCTTCTGTAGTTCGCATCCACCTTTTAGCCCTGCCAGTCAGATTGATCTGTGAGAGGACGTCATTTTCCGGAATCCGGAAAAACAGTCTGACATCATCTTCAGCTATGACATTTTCTTCAAAAAGACGAAAAACTGTTGCCCTGTACGGTGTTGCAAATATCTCCATCAGCATCAGAACATCTTTAATTCCAGTGCTCTCCCTGCAAATATGAAAAATATCCATCTGTTCATGCAGAAATCTGGAGGGAACCAGAATCAGTCCGGCAAACGCATTTGCCTCCATGCCCTCCGTTTTGGCCGAATTCTCATCAATTGTTGCCGAATCCAGGAAGAGCCCCGTCTGCCGGGGAACCGGAACGAGATTCTCAAAATATCTGTACAGGTGATACAACTCGTGCGCCGCAGCAAAAATCTGTTTTGCAAGCGGCATGGCAGAGTTCAGCGCCAGAAAGAGTCTTCCTTCCCGGATAAAGGCGCAGGCACAGAAATCGTCATCTCCAAAGGGATACCGGAATAAATCCATAGCCATCCCCTGCCGGGAAACGTAGTTTTCCATGACATGGAAGATATCATCCTGGATGATGTTGCTGCCGGTATAGTTAGAATTAAATCCGTTTGCCATTTTACGGATTGCTTCATATTTCGGTTTGTCCTTCACATAAAGAGAATTTTCAGGCCCGGTGAACAATGTTAATCCTCCCCTGTTTTTTCCGTTTTTTCGGAGTTATTCCCAATCCGTGCGTAGAAAATAACGAGATTTGCAACTTCATCTGCAATCTCCAGGCTTTTTCTTGCAGCGGGAGTCTTTGCTTCGCCCATAAGTGCATGAATCGAATCAAAAGCTTTCGTGTCCCCCGGGGGATCCATAAGGCTCTCCATTGACACCTGAAAAAAATCGGCAATCTGCCGCAGTTCAACAGCATTTATCATCCGGGAACCCGAAAGCATATTGCTCATGACCTGCTTGCTCACTCCCAGCGAATCAGCAAGTTCATTCTGTTTCTTCCCGTTCTGTTTCAGAAGCATCAGTGTGTTGCTGCCGATTATGGCATTCATTTCCTGCATGGCGGACACCTCTCAGTGCAGTCAGTATTCAAAAACCTGTCGTTACGCAAATTATATTCTCACGAGAGTATGTGGTCAATTATTTATTGACTAATTATCTAAAAATACCTTAAAAACCATCACCGAAAGAATTTTAATCAATGTTACATTGACAAAGATCAAGCAGGGACATGTCGGTATATGCCTTTGACCGGCAGGTTATCAGCTTTTCCGAAAAAGGTTCCTTCCGCCACAGCGCCGCCGCTTTTGCCGGACATGCAAAGCTCTTACAAATTTCATCAGACATGAAATTTGCGGTAAAATACCGGGAATTAACAAAGAGAGACGTTCTGGCATCCCAGACTTTACACATATGACTAAATTTGAACCCCTCACCTCCCTTGCCGAAGAAAACCTGCCGTTCCGGTGCATCCGGTTCGCCGCTGTCTGCCTGATCCTGTGGCTCGTGTACCGCATCGGCAGCGGCATCGAAAGTCTGGAAACCCGTTCGGTTTACCTGATTGTCGCCACGGTACTTTTCTGGTACCTGCCGCGGGCTGTCTACACCAGATACAAAAGAGTCATCCTCAACGAAGAGCTGGGAAGCGGCTGGAAAGCCCGCAAGATCAGCGAACGCCTGGTATACGCCACCAAAAAGCAGCTTTCGGAATCCTTTGTTTTCGTGCTGACGGGACTTATGGCCTGGTACGGACTTCTGATACAGAGCCCCGAGGCCCTGAAGACCCTGACGGTTTCCGCAATGGTAACCATGGCGGCCACCATTCTTTTCATGATGCCGCCCCTGAAAAAATTCTACAAGGAGGATCGGTATCCTTCCGTCTTCCCGTTCTACAGAAGAAGCTTTGCGGCCATTCTGGCAGGGCTGGTTTGCTTCGTTATGGCTTTTCTGCAGTTCCGCCCGCACCTGGACGGGGAAACGGCCTTCAAAACCATGGCGGTTTCCGTAACCCAGACTCCCGATTCCTTCACCGGACTTCTGGCATCCCTGAGAGACACCATGGGGATCTGGGCGGCCATGATGAACTACGGGCTGTCCTTTGCCGAGGGAACCACCTGGTACGCCCTGACAAAAGCCGCCCTGATAGCGCTTCCCTACGGAGTGCTGGGAGCGCATTTCGGCATTATCCTGGGAGTGCTCACCCTGCCAGGCAGATCCGTAAAGGCCCTGATGGGGAAGCAACACTGGATCAAAACCGACCGCGGCGTTATCAAACGCTACTGGAAGACAGTGGCTCTGCCGATCTTTCTTATCGGCTTTTTCGGGGCCGGAGTCTACTACGGCTATCCGTACTATGTGAAGTACCAGGACAAAATCATCCTTACTGCAGGCACCTCGGAAAAGGCCGGCAAAATCGACGTCATCGAGAGTCAGTATTACAAGACCGGCACCGTTAAAAGCATTGAAAACGAAAAGACCCATGCCGTAAACCGTCTCAAGGGACTTATCAACAACGCCGTAAACGAAGTAAACATCGTGTTTTCCGAGGAGGAGGAACGCCTGGAGACCTTTATCGCCTGGTTTACCGAGGAACGGAAAACCCGCCGCTTCCCGGTGGGAAACGAGCTCCTGAAGGAAACCTACAAAAACTCCATGGATCTCCGCAACCTGAACCTGAAACTTCAGAACATCAGGAAGGAGCTGGGACAGGAAGCCTCCCGGGTATATTCCGATCTGGGGATTTACATAGACACCCTGATGAAGAACAATGTCATCACCATCTCCGATGACGACGAAAAGAATATCGGCCGGAAGTTCTCCATGGAGGAGATAAACACCATGAAGCTTCCTGGAGGAAATTTCATTGATCTTCTGGACGACTTTGACAATGCCGCATCTCCCTGGTACAAGGAAGTGCTGAGCAAGGAGGAGCAGAGTCTCGAGAACGATATTTTCGGGGATCTTTCCGACAGCGGCGAAGATTCCGGAACCGGCGACCAAAAGTCTGACTCCCGGAACGGCAAGGACGCCAGGAAACAGACCGCTTCCGAAAAGACCGAAAAAATGTCCGAGGCCGAAGCCGAACTTCTGGGGCTCGCTCCCGAAAATCCCGCTCCCGGCGAAATCCCGGCAGAAAGCACCGCCGAAGACGGCAATGACGGGACCGAAGGCAATGACGCTTCCGAAGGAGACGAGGCTGACGAAAACGTCAATCCCCTTTCCAGACACGGACGTGCGGTTCTTGCAAAGGAAAAGAATCTGGTGATCCAGGCTCTTTATGACGGACTCGGAATTCCGTTCCACAGCAGTGATGAGCCTGAACTTCCTGAAGACTCCGGCAGGATTGAGCCCGAAGAAAACGAAGGCTCCGGACTTGACGCCGCAGACGAACGCGAGCTCTTCGAAAGCGACTAGTCCGTATTTTTACCGCATCCTGAAGCTACGGGATATTCTTGCGGATATCCCGTTTTTTTTGTGCCGTGAAGAAGCCTTCCGGAAAAAATTTCCTTCCGGAGCTTTCGGGGAGATCCGGAAAAAGATTCGGCCATAATGTGATAGAATGCACATCCGGAGGTATTTTATGAAAGTGGCAGTACTACTAAGCGGCGGGCTGGACAGTTCCACCTGTCTTGCGCAGGCTGTAAAAACGCACGGTTCCGAGGAGGTGTTCGCCCTCAGTATTCAGTACGGACAGAAGCATCAGCGGGAAATCAAATCCGCCGGGGATATTGCCCGCCGGTACGGTGTGGCCCTGAAGTTTCTGGATCTTTCCGGAATCTTTGCGGAAAGCCAAAGTGCCCTCCTCTCTCATTCGAAAAACGACATCGTGCACGCCAGCTACTCGGAACAGCTTAACGAGCTCGGCGGATCCGGAACCGTTTCCACCTATGTTCCCTTCCGCAACGGCCTCATGCTGTCGGCAGCGGCTGCCTGCGCCCAGAGTCTCGGGGCTTCCGAAGTCTGGTACGGCGCCCACAGGGACGATGCGGCCGGACGTGCCTACCCTGACTGCACCCCTGAATTCGTCGCCGCCATGAACACCGCCATTTATGAAGGAACCGGACACGAGGTTCGTCTTCATGCGCCGTTTATCAACATGAACAAGGCTGATATTGTAAAGCTGGGACTTAAGCTTAAAGTTCCCTACGAGCTTACCTGGAGCTGCTACGAGGGCGGCGACCGGCCGTGCGGACAATGCGGCACCTGCATAGACAGACTCGAAGCCTTTCACAAAAACGGGGTTCGGGACCCTTTGGAAACCCCGGAAGAGGTTTAAAAAGCATGTTTAAAATCAAAAAGCGCATCATCGTCAGCGCCGCCCACTTCCTGAAGCTGGACTACGCCAGCAAATGCACCGGCATGCACGGTCATAACTGGATTATCGACGTTTACCTGAAAAGCCCCGAGCTGGATCGGAACGGGATGGTTATGGACTTTTCCGAAATCAAGAGACGTGTCAAGAACGTTCTGGATCACAAGGTGCTCAACGAGGTCATAACTGTCAATCCCACCGCGGAAAACATCGCTTTTTGGGTCTCCGAAACCCTCGGTGAAAAGTGCTACCGGGTAGAGGTTCAGGAAAGCCCTGACAATGTGGCGGTTTATGAACGGGATTAATGTGTCTTTTCCGGAAGCTCCGGGGCCCCGGTCATCCGGAAATGCCGTGCCGTCAGAGGGACAGTCTCCCGCTCCGGCATTCCGGGTAAACGAGATTTTCGCATCCATTAACGGGGAAGGTCCCCTTACCGGTGAAGCCGCGGTTTTTCTGAGGCTTTCCGGCTGCAACCTGCACTGCTCCTACTGTGACACCGAGTATGCCAGAAGCCGGGAACAGGGAATGCTCCTGCCCGTAAGGGACATTATCGCGGAAATCAGACGGCATCGCGGCATCGGGAACGTCACCCTTACCGGCGGCGAACCCCTTTATGCCAAAAACATCGGAATCCTGATTGCCGGTCTTCTGGATGCCGGCTTCCGCATCAATATCGAAACCAACGGCTCCATTGATCTAAGGCCTTTCATGGAGCTGGATCCGGACGGCAGGATTATATTCTGCTGCGACTACAAGCTGCCCTGCTCCGGCGAGGAAAACCGGATGTATCTCCGGAACATCACCGTACTTAGGCCCTGGGATGCGCTGAAGTTCGTTATCGGGGGACAGGCAGATTTTGACAGAATCGCCGAGATTCTGAAAGGATATGATCCCCGCTGTCTCATATATCTCTCTCCGGTATTCGGAAGAACGGATCCCCGGGAAATCGTGGAAAAAATGCTGTCCTGGGCCTCATCAATAAACATTTCGAGAGTCCGGGTACAGCTCCAGCTTCACAAGTTTATCTGGGATCCCTATGCCCGGGGGGTATGATCCGAAGATCCGGATATTTTCCGAAAACATCCCCGGTGAGCAGTCAGGACCGGGGCATCCTTCTTGTAAAAAATGCGGCGGCAAGTATAATATGACCGCAGGAGAAAAGACCTTCCCCGCTTCGGTGCGGCAGGAATTTTCGGATTAAACACATTCTCAGGGCGGGGTGAAAGTCCCCACCGGTGGTACAGCCCACGAGCGCAAGCATGACTGGTTGCAATTACCAGGCCGACGGTAAAAGTCCGGATGAAAGAGAAGTTCGCAGATAAACTCCTCAAGCAATGACAACTGCCCTGACTTACGTACTCAGAATGGAGATATACCGTGAGTCAAATCAATATGCTGGATATTTTTGACAGCGACCCGATAAAGCGCGTGGAACTGGCTCTGGAGGCCTTTAAAGCCGGCAGAGGAGCCCTTGTGGTGGACAACGAAAACCGCGAGAACGAAGGGGATATAATTTTTCCGGCCGAGACCATCACCGAAGCCCAGGTGGCCATGATGATCCGCTACTGCTCCGGAATCATCTGCGTGTGCATGCCCAGAAGTCAGCTGGATCGCCTGGAGCTCCCGCAAATGGTAAAGGACAATACCAGCTCCTACGGCACCGCCTTTACCATTACCATTGAAGCCGCCAAAGGCGTCACTACCGGTGTCAGCGCTCATGACCGGCTGACCACCATCAAAGCCGCCACCAATCCCGCAGCCGTTCCCTCGGATCTCAATCACCCCGGGCATGTGTTCCCGCTGGCCGCAAGAGAAGGCGGCGTGCTGGAAAGAGACGGTCACACCGAAGCTTCTGTGGATCTGGCCAGACTCGCCGGGCTGACCCCGGCAGGAGTGCTCTGCGAGCTTACCAACGATGACGGCACCATGTCCCGTCTGCCGCAGGTGGTGGCTTTTGCCCTGAACCACAATATGACTGTGGTCAGCATCAGCGACATCATCGCCTACCGCAAGGCAAAAGGCGTCTGACAATAAAGAACACCACCGGAACATAAGGGCACAGGGGGAACTTTGGGGTTCCCCTTTTTTGTGTTGTTTTCAGGAAAGACAAAAACTTAAGGTCAGTCATTGTCTGTTCCCAAAAGTCCCCCTGAGCCTTTGTAATCGTGCCGATAGATACCTGAGTCATCACTCCTGCTTTTTGCGGCCGTAGACCGTGAGATGCATGCTTTTGTTCAGGGCATCCAGATCCAGCTGACAGGGACTCTTAAGGCTCAGGGTCCAGCGTTTTTCGGAAGTCTCCTTCAGTGATTCCATATAAAACGTCGAAGTAGCGAGATCGAGGGGATACATTCGTATACCCATAGCTTCCGGATCTTCATCTTCTTCATCATCAGGAACAATAAAGCCGGACTTATAATCCCAGTTGGCATACAGAGGCTTGATAAGTGATTTGGTTCCTTCCTGGGATTCCGCAAGGATCTGGAGAAGCTGATTGGCATCGAAAACCGCTTTTTTCCGTTGCCTGTTATGCTCCGTAACCCCCTCATCCTCCGGGGAGGCTGCAAGCTCACAGAAATCCTTCATTCCCTCCGGAAGGTAGGTTAATCCGGAAACATCATAGGTTACGGCATCCACGACGAGTTCGGAGCTTCCGAGAACCGTATCCGCATCCTCAGGGTCTCTGAAGTCCGAGAACGTGCAGGTAATATTCATTCCGGTGTCATCGGAGTAACGGCAGGGATCCGTATTTCCGGATACATAAGTCTCCGGAGGAATCTTAAGGCCGGCACAGACCGGATCGCTGTCACAGGCGAGAGCTCCCTTTACCAGAGCCGCCGCATCCACAACTCCGAAACCGTAATGACTGGAAAATCTGAATCCGGCTGCATTGGTCTGCCAGCCGTAATCATAAACAATATGCTCGCCGTAGCTCCTGTCGGAAACATCCTCTGTCACCGTCAGTGCCAGCGTGGGCAGCACCGTGTCGTTACGGGCGGTTTTGGCCAGAAGATAGCGGATCTGCGAAACCGTGAGATCCGGCCTTGCCTGAAGTGCCAGGGCCACTGCTCCGGAAACCGACGGAGCGGCCGAAGATGTAGCATTCATGGTGTTTGTATAGTACTTATTGCTGTCGTTTCTCCAGGGACTTCTGGCATCGCGATCATTCCAGTCAGCGGTATCATAGCTGGTCAGGGTAGTAACTATGGCTGCGCTGGTATCAAAAGGCGTGCCAATTTCAGCGCCCTCTTCCCCGCCAAAGCCGGTAATCCAGATGTTCGAGCCGGTGGAGGTGGAAGTCGACTTGATGCCCAGGGAATTCAGGGAGCCGACATTGATAACAAACGGATTGCGGGAAGTATTGTCGGTCTGCATAAACTCGCAGTTAATTCCGATATCCATGCAAACACTGCCGGAATACGGCTTATTTTCTCTGTCATACCCTTCTTCAAATGAATTGCCCATGGCGTGAATCACCGGCACATTCTCTTCGTAGAGTGCCTCCTCCAGCTCCGCAACTTCCGGAATATTGAAGGTTATCAGTTCTACCCCCCAGCTGACATTCAGCAGTCTGGGCTTATTCATCATTAGCACGTACTCATAAACGCGCGACCAGGAATCATCATCCATATCCATGGAAGTTATCCTGGCATTGAAGGCTATTCCTCTTACCCCCAGACTGTTCATACCGGATGCGGCGATAATTCCGGCCACCGAGGTGCCGTGATGCATTCCGGGATTCTCCTTAAGATCTTCCAGGGAAAGTCCGGTATTGATAACATCCCTGCTTCCGGGAATTTCGGGGTCATAAATCCGATCCCGGAGATCCTCATGATTCAGGTCCACAGGCTTATCATGAACCACCACATAAACTCCGGTGCCGTCCAGCTGTTCCTTCCGATCTTCGAGAACGGTGTGCCAGGCGGGAATCACGTTAAGATCAATCCCCCTGAGCGGTGGCCTCGTAACACCATAGGGATTCTGCCCGACATTGTAAAGATGCCACTCGTCGGGAAGCAGCGGATCGGTTACGGAAATTTCCTTTTGGATATCCCGATCCCCGCCGCCGGTCAGGGTGGCCCGGCAGTTCTCGGTATATGATTTAATGCCGTCGTAGTCCAGGTCATAGGAAGTAAAATACTCCTCCGGAAGAACATAGAACCATTCATTCTCCCCGGCCGCATCCTGAGTTACGGGATTAACCTTTGACAGGGTGCCGTATTCGCAGAGGAGATCGCTCAGGCTTCTGTTTGCGGTTACCCGGTAAGGCTTTCCGGTAATATAATCGCCGCCGGTGAATTCCAGAGCAAGCTCATCACCTGCTCCCCCGCTTCCGGATTTGGACCCGCCGCAGCCGGTCATCATCGCTCCCGCAAGAAGGGATGCGGAAATGTAAGCGGCTATGGCGGCCGCGGTTCCGGTCATGCCGAATCTGTTTGTTTTCATCATTGCCCCCTATCTCAGAACCGGTTTAATGCCGTAAGAATATGACGGAGAAACCTTAATGACTCCGGAAAGCTTCCGAAGCTCCCTAAGCGCCGTCTGCCAGGATTCATAATCGGATACCGGAACCTCGTAAAGCCGGGAGGAAAGCTTCACGGCACGGTACTCCTCCGGGATCTCGCAGGGAGTTTTGCGGGCACATTTGACATAGATGCGGTCCAGAATGAGGTAGCCCTGCCCGTTATTCTTTCTGACATAGGCCAGATGATGGGGATTCTTCTCTCCGGAAACCACGGCGTAATCCCCGAGAATCCCGATGCTGTCTTCCGGGGACTGCACGACGGCAGAAGCGGCATTCTTTTCGGTTACCGCAAAGTTCCCGGTATAGATGGTGGCGTTCTTCTTATGAATCACTCCGGTATCGGCACTCGCCGTGCCGGCCAGGCACACTGCCAGCACAAGAAGCAGGGATCTGGCGATCCTTTTGAAATTATGAGGCATGACTTCCCATCCTGAATCTGAAATGCGATGAATTGCCACCCATTTTAAAGACCGGAAAATGCTTTTGAAAAATCTTTCATAAAAATATGGCCGCACTTTGTGATCCTGAAAAAACTCCGCCCCCGAAAATGTTAAAGCGCCATGCCCGAGGTTTTCGGACATGACGCTCTCATTCGCGCTTATGAAGACAAAGCGGAACCGTAATGGATCTCCATCCGGTATATGCTGTCAATGCTGCTGCCGGGCGGGTAACGGCTATCCTTTGACGGGCTTTATGAGAATCTGCGCAACTCCGCACCTCTGCCTGCTCCGGATAAGGAGAGCAGAGAAAAAAAGATTCCGAAACACCTGGAATAACCGGACCGGACATACGAACAGCTTCAGGGAACCGGTATGCCGTCATGAAAAACCGAACCCTGAGGCCCGAAGTTGCTGCCGATTGAAAAACGCCCCGGGAACGGAATTGCCCGGAATTCCGGGAGCTAAGACATTCTTCCCCGAAACGTCCGGTTTTCTCAGATCCCGCCGGCGGGAGTCGCCCGGAGATTCACCAGAAGGAGATTCAGAGCTCCGAATATCATCCCGGCCTCTCCCGGGGAGACCGTGCGGCGATCCCGGACCTGCTGCCGGAAAACCTCCGCATCGGGATTCTCCCCCGCTCCGGACAGCGGCGACGGGGCAAAACTCTTTCCGAGAAGTCCGACAATCGCCGGAGCGCAGCTTCTGACAATCCTTCCGGTATCGTCGTAGCTGTTATCGGGATACATGCCGTTAAGAGCCAGTGCCAAAGCCTCCAGCGGATTTTTCCGGTGGCCGTTTTCAGAAGTCATGGCTCCGGCAATGCCGTAGATTTCCAGCCAGGCCTCGGCGTTGGAAATTCCGGAATTGTCCCGGCGATAGTCCTCGATTCTGGAGGCCAGAAGCCGGAGTCCGTCCTGATAAACAGGATCCTCCGTGGATTCCAGCCGGCCGTTTTTGTCAGCGATGGTGTCCATAAGGGCCAGAATGGCTCCGGCAATGCCGTCGGCACTATCGGCCTCATCACGGGGCCAGAAGATCCCGGCCGTTTTCTTGACCAGGGCGGTAAAATCCGGATCCTCTCGGGATATCATGATTGCTTTTTCTCTCCTGCCAAAAAGCCCGCCTGTGGAGGGGCGGGCCGGGAAAACAAGTCCGGATGCGGAAGCGCCGCAACTCCGGAAGTTATTATTTGAAGAAGGACTCGATGGTGTCAACAGACCTCGGAGCGCCGTGCATCGGCTTGCCGTCAATGATAAATGACGGAGTGCCGGTGACCTGCATCTGATCCGCCAGGCTTCTTATCTGGCTCAGCACGTCGTTAACGGCGGGAGATTTGGCCAGAGCCTGCACCTCGGACCACTTAAGCCCCAGCTGCTCCACGGCTGCCTGGATCTCCACCTCGTTCTGCAGGCGGGACTTCCGGGTCATGAGATCGTTGTTGTACTTCACATAGAGCTCCGGATTCATGGCATAAATGGCCACGCCGGTCCGGGCGGCGGTATAGGAAACCTCGGTGAGAATCGGGAATTCCAGATAGAAGTAGCGCACGTCGTTGCGCTTTTCGAGAAGCTTCATGGTGTGAGGCTTGGCCTGCTTGCAGTAGCCGCAGTTGTAGTCAAAGAATTCGATAATGGTATGTTTGGGCTTTTCGGCTCCGGACTGCGGGATATTCGGATTGGCTATGATCGCCTGAACCGCCTTGTCTCGCTGAGCCTCCTGGATCTGTTCCTGTCTGGCCTTGAGCTTTTCTCCCACCTCGATCATCACATCGGGATTGTTGAGAAGATAGTTATAGACAATGCTTTCAATTTCTGCCTTCTGGCTGTCGCTGAACTGTGCGGCGGCAGCGGGAACTCCGAAACCGGCCAAAGCCATTCCGGCGGTTAATGTCAGAACAAGTGAGCGTAATTTCATGTTAGTTTTCACCTCGTTAAAAAACAGCGTAATGATATCACAAGGCGCCGTCTGTGTGTTTTCGGATCCGGAACTCCGGGAAAAATCGGAATCTTTTTTGTGACATGCCCCTGAAAACCGCGTTTTCTGCCGAGCCCACCAAAAAGCCCGGCAGTGCCGGGCTTCGGAAACGGGACACGGCCCCGGGCCGCGCCGTATCTTGCATTATCTGAAGAACAGCATGTTTACCGTGCCGTCTGCCATGGTTCTCAGCATTTCCGGCTTTGCGGTATGGTAGTTCATGTTCATCTGAGCGCCGGAGCAGGTAACGGTGGTCCTGTAGGTATCGTAGTCCCCGTTTTTGACGGAATAAGGCCGGTCCGAATGCTCCACCTCCAGATCCATGGACATAATCACCCGATCAATCTTGATTTCGCTCTCCACGGCATAGCCAATCCCCGCGCCGATAAGACCGAGTCCCAGCACCAGGAGACTGCCCTCGGGTCTCCAGTAGAGATCCCGGTGGCTGGCGGCAATCACCGAACCCACCGTGGCCCCGGCAACCGCTCCCACCGGAACTCCGCCCGTGGCGTTCCGGCTGACCCCCTGCACGGGCTTGAAGGTGGCATAGACTCTGAGAGTGGCCTGTTTGGGATCCGTGGTCATGGTAAACCCGGGATGACTCAGAAAGGCCTCCCGGAGATAATGGGAAACATCCCCCTCCATGCTGACGCCGGAAAGATCCCGGACTCCCAGATATACTACCTCGTGGCCGTCAGAGGGAATTCTGAAGGTCTGGGAATAGCTCAGCTGAGTGCGCAGATTCTTGTAGGCGCTCAGATGTTCACCGGAAGCGGTGCACCCGGTCATGGCAGCCGGAGTTACGGCAAGACAGGCGGCGAGTATCAGAGACTTGCAGTTTTTGATAATCATAAATCATTCCTTATGCTGGAACTCCAGCGAATTCTGAATTCGGTTCTCTATTGTGACAAAGCATGCGGGGTACATGTTCCCTGACAAAGCCTGCAAAATTGTTACAAATTGTATCCGGAAACCGCGCGGCCATTGCCTATTTCCCCTCCGGTATAAGGACATAGCTTTCGGGAGCGGCATCCCGGAATACCAGGACCGCCTGCGGGGCCGGAGTCCGGCCCCGCGGAATCCATGGTCCGGCAAAAAAAAGGTTCTATCCCCGGCAGTTCCGGAAGTCGCGGTACTTTCAGAAGCGCCATTCTGATCCTGCCCGGACAAAAGCTGTCTCAGGGCGTCCTCCCGAATGCCGTAGCAATAGCTCCGGAACTCACGGAAGCCCATTCTCAGGGAAAGCCCGCAGCCGTCTCCGGCAGGGTCTTTCCCGTCAGGAAGCTTCAGTGCCCCGCCAGGAGATGCCTCCGAACGGAAGAACCTTCCTGGGAAAGCTCCCGGAATTCTTCTTCCAGGGCTTTTCTGAATCGAACCTTCTCCGAATCGCCAAGTCTGATGAGAGGCAGATGCACCGGATTACGGGGCATGGCCAGCCGCGGAACTTCGGAATCCCTGCCGGCAATCCCGAAAAACATAAGCCCCCAGTAGATCGAGTTAATGAGAAGCCCCAGAATCACGCCAGTGTACAAATTTACGTATACCTCCCATCCGGCATAGACAGGATCCGCCGGAAGCGCCCGGGAAAAATCGTTTTCGGGATAAATCAGGCCCAGGGAATCCCCTCTTCTGACGGAGCATGAAAAATAACCGAGAGAAACGGTGCTCCCGGATCTGACCTCCGTTCCGGAGTCATCTCCGGGCGCCACCTCAATCCGGCACCACTGCTTCCCCTTCGGGTCGGACTCCTCCTGAACCCCGGTTACCACCCCGATGCCCTCGGAGTATCCCGTCATGGTATGTCCGGTACTCACCCTGACAAGCTGCGCAAACTTGTCAGAACAGACAAAAAAGCCAAAAACCGCGGCAATAATAATCGCATTGAAAATCAGCATCATTCTGGCCATCCGGTACCGGGACAGCGTTTTAAGAACACTGCCGGAAACATGGAAATCCCTGTCTTCGGACAGAATTTTTCTGAAAGCCGGAGTCTCGGAATTCATGGATCCCCGCATTGCCGCCGCCTCCCTCCATGTCGGGCGCCACCCGGGGTTTTCATCACTGTTCGCATTCTCCTTTGCTACCAGACGGGAGCGCTTTCTGTAACATAGCCAAGGACAGCTCCTCCGTCAATGAAAAACGCCCGATTATGCCGGCAAAATCCCGCTTTCGGGGAATTTCACGAATATCAGTATTTCCGCCCTTCTGACGGGATTGCGTCCTTGCGCCCGGGAAATAAAAAACCGGGCTCCTGAACGGAATTCCCGGCTTTGCAACCCTGACGGGAGTCTGTTACGGCTCGTTATAGATTTCCAGGTTTTCGGTGGAATCGGTCCAGGCCTTGTCAGCCTTGGCATCGTCGTTTCTCACGGAATCCAGAAATTCAAGATAGGCCTCGTCAATGTCGCCGGTAATGTAGTCACCGTCAAACACCGAGGTCTCAAAGCGCTGAAGCTCGGGATTTTCCAGCATGACAGCCCGCTTCAGATCCTCCAGAGACTGGTAAATAAGGGCATCGGCACCGATAAGACGGCAGATTTCGTCATTACTGCGGTTATAGGCGATAAGCTCCCTGCTGGATGGCATGTCAATGCCGTAAACATTGGGGTAACGGATCTCCGGAGCGGCGGATGCGAAATACACCTCAGCTGCACCGGCTTCCCGGGCCATCTCCACGATCTGGGCGGAGGTGGTGCCCCGGACTATGGAATCGTCCACCAGAAGCACTCTCTTGTCCCGGAATTCGGCAGGAATCGGGTTAAGCTTGTTGCGCACGCCCTTCTTCCGCTGCTTCTGGCCCGGCATGATGAAGGTTCTGCCGATATAACGGTTCTTTACAAAGCCCTGACGGTAGGGAATGCCCAGATTCCTGGCAATCTCCACCGCGATGTCGCAGCTGGTCTCCGGAACCGGGATTACCACGTCAATCTTAAGGTTCGCATATTCCCGGCGAATCTTTTCGGTAAGCATGGTACCCATATGCACTCTGGCGGCATAAACCGAAACCCCGTTCATGATGGAATCGGGACGGGCGAAGTACACGTATTCGAAAATGCAGGGATTCAGACAGGGATTGTCGGCGCAGATTCTGGTATGAAGCTCTCCGGACTCGGTGATAAACACGCCTTCCCCCGGAGCCACATCCCTCATCAGCTCAAAGCCGGTAACATCCAGGGCCACGCTCTCGGATGCCACCATGTATTCGGTTTTGCCGTTTTCTCCGGTTCTTTTGCCGATAACCATCGGCCGGATACCGTGCGGATCCCGGAAGGCCACAATGCCGGCACCGATAATCAGAGATACCACGGCATAGGCTCCGCGCACCAGAGAATTGACATTCTTCACGGCGGCAAAGATCTCGTCGGGAGTCAGAACGGTGCCGGAACTGCACTCGTCGATCTCGTGAGCAAAAATATTAAGGAGTACTTCGGAATCGGAGGTGGTGTTGGTATGTCTCCGGAATTCGCTGAGCTTCTCCCGGAGCTCCCGGA
Source organism: uncultured Ruminobacter sp. (assembly GCA_902776415.1). Taxonomy (GTDB): domain Bacteria; phylum Pseudomonadota; class Gammaproteobacteria; order Enterobacterales; family Succinivibrionaceae; genus Succinimonas. Next base: position 7,829 of record CACYPY010000036.1, on the reverse strand, counting down.
CATTGGTAAGGTTGCCGTTATGGGCCAGGGTAATGCCGAACGGGCTGTTCACATAGAAAGGCTGGGCCTCGGCAGCGGAGGAGGAGCCGGCAGTGGGATAGCGTACATGTCCGATGCCGATGGAGCCTCTCAGGCGGTACATGTGCTTGGTTTCAAACACATCCTTCACGAGCCCGTTGGCCTTGCGCTGCTTGAAGTTGCCGTCATTGATGGTAACAATGCCGGCCGCATCCTGGCCGCGGTGCTGAAGAACGGTAAGAGCATCGTAAAGGGACTGATTAACTGGAGAAGTGGCCACTATGCCGACAATGCCGCACATGCTGATATCCTTTTGTATATTAAAAAACAGGAAACGGTCCCCGGCTGTCCCCGGATTCAGGAACCCCGAGGGGGTTTCCGTCCGGACATTCAGGCGTACGACCGTTACCATAGCGTGACTTGTTTCAGGTATTATAACGGGTTTTTAAGGAAATGATTTCATTATTTTTTTGCGGGCCCCGGGTCCTGTCCCGCGAAAAAATGGCGGCCCGGCTTTGTGACACATATCTCAAAATACAGCAGACCGGGCCGAACATCTTCTGAAAAAAATTCAAAGAGTGCCACCACCTGTCGAACTCAAGCGGAACAATTAAGACGCAGAAGGAGCAATTGCGCAAATTCGGAAAAACCGTTATCCCCGGATTCTTGAAGACTATGGCACGAAATCATTCCTGCGGGCGTGAACCATAACGAAAAAACAAAGGTTCACAGCTGCCGAATGGAAAAGTACCGCAAATGAACCGGGGCATCAGAACAAAAAGCCCGGCTGCAAGTCAGAAAAAAGTCTCCCTTGCAGCCGGTTCTCCCGGGGAGAGAGAGGACTACATAAGTCCGAAATACTGCAGGGCGTTAACCGCCATCTTGTTAACCTCAGGAAGCACCACGGCGTTGGCATACCAGGGCTGCCCCGGAATCTTCTCGAAAAAGCCGTACTTCAGGATCAGCTGGAAGCACATGGCCATCGCCAGCACGATGATGACACCGCGGGCCAGGCCGAATACCATGCCCAGCATTCTGTCGGTTCCCGAAAGCCCCGTCTTTTTAAGAAGGGTGGTTACCAGATAATTGACCAGCCCGATAATCATCAGGGTTCCGAAGAACAGTACCACCAGGGCCAGGGCAATCTGCACCTTGGAGTCATCGGTGAAGGTGAAGAGCTTTGCCATGGGCTCGTAAAAGTTGCTGGCCACAAAAAAGGCGATAAGCCAGGCTACCAGGGAAAGAATCTCCTTGATAAAACCTCTGTAGGCACTGACCAGAGTGCTGATGGCCAGAATTGCCAGAATTACAATATCAATCCACTGCATACCGTGTTTATCCATTCCGACGGAAACTTACGGTTCCGCTTCCGAAAATCGGGCAGATTTTATCCAAAATCAGCAGCATTCGCAAGACGGAACAAAAACTGCTCCCCGCAGAAACGGGAACCCCGTAACCGCTCCGTTCCGGCATCAGAAATCCCGGCCCGCCCCCTCCGGAAGCAGAATTTCGGCATCTCCCGCAGGCACGAAGTCCGCCTCAGATGCAGGGCTTCCGGCAAAAACCCGGTACCTGCCCCGATACGCCGCCAGAGGTTCCCCGCTGTTCCCGCCAAACACGGTAATGACGTCTTTTTCGTTTCGGAATACCGTGAGAGCCCGGTTCAGCGGCTGCGCCCGCCGCCTGTCATGAACATTCCCGAACAGCTTCCTGAAAAACCGTTCTCCCCCGGGGAACCGCGTCTCCCGCAAAGGATCTCCCAGCATCAGCAACCCGCCCAGGGCATATGCCTGGGCCGTCATGACCCGCACCGCCGCCTCCGGAGGATTTGCTCCCTCCAGAGGCGCCGTGAGAATCGCATCCGGGTCCATGGTCCAGAACATGTCCGCCATCCAGTACCGGTACCGCAGCATTTCAGAGTTCAGATTTGCCCGATCCTGACGGCGTTCGGCATCATCCCCCAGCCGCATGACGTTGAGAAGCCCCAGGGACGGCCACAGGGGAGCATTGCAGCCGATAAGGCAGGCATCGTCCCCGGCGCCTCTCCTGATGGCCATAAGTCCCAGACGGTACCGGGAAATCCAGGTAACTCCGGGACGGGAGGACCGGGTTCCCGGCACCGCTCCGAAATAGCAGGCATCCAGCTTGAAGCAGGATATTCCGTAATCTCTCCTGAAAATCCGGAATACTCTGGCAAGGTGCTCCCGAACCTCGTAAACCGAGGTATCCAGAAGATACCAGGGGGTATCCCGCCAGCCGCCGTAGGTAATGTCTCCGGCCGGCACGGGACTTCCGTCCGCACCGCGAATGAACCAGTCCCGGTGCTCCCGGAACAGCCGGGATCCCCCGCTGGCAATAAAGGGGGAAATCCAGAGAGCCGGACATTTGCCCCGGGCCAGGATATCCTCGCAGATCCGCTTTACTCCGGAACCGAAGCGCTCCGAGGATTCCAGCCAGTCCCCCATGAATGGCTGGTAGCCGTCATCGATAAGCACCAGACTCAGCTCCGGCCAGTCCTGTGCCATGCAGTCCAGATTCTCCCTGACGGCGCTCTCGGTAATTCCGGCATAATAAGCGTACCAGGAACACCATCCGGCACTGCGATAACCGGACAGGGGCGGCATTCTGATATTGATTCTCCTGGCATACTCGTCCAGAATTTCGTCACGGGAGTCCCCTGTCAGAAAGCAGATATACTCCGATTCGTAATCCCCTCCGGCCGCCACGGTGATATCCCCGAGATCCCAGTAAACCTCCAGAACCCCGCCGTTCTTCCGGAAGAATACCGAGGTCTCGGTACAGGAGGTGGTACCCATAAGATGCCAGACATCATCGGCATGAAATGCAAAAAAATTGGCTCCCAGAATGCCGTCCCTGCCATCATAGAGACGGTAGTCCCGAACCTCGTCTATGCGTCCGACCTGACGGTGATGCCCGAAGGTTCCTGCGGTAAGGGAAAGCATCTGATACCCTTCGCAGCAGATCGGAGCATCCTCGGGAATCATGATTTCCAGAATTTTCAGGACCCGGGGAGTACATTCCGTTTCCGCCCGGAAACGCAGGCGAAACTCCGTGGTACAAGGGTCAGGAACAATGTAGTCGTTGCCGTACAGGGCCCCGTTTTCGGTAAACACGCTGCGATAATCCGCTGTCATAAAACCTCCGCTCCGGAATTCCCAAAGACCCGAATCCGGATTCGCGGTCCGGACTATCCTCCTGACTGCAAGTTAACCGCGGAAGAAACTTTGGTCAAAACAAGATTTTAAAAAACCGCTCTTTTGTGAAGAAGATCCCCGGAGATGCCGGACAGACGGAACGTTTTCAGAAAAACAATGAAACAGCTGACAGGAGCCTGTCCGAGACCGGAAGACCGAAATATCAGGGGGTTATTTCGAGGCCCCGGCTCCGGCCCAGCCCCTTCACCAATGCTTCCAGTTCCCGTTTTTCCTGAACAGGATTCATAATGCAGGTATTTAATTTTTTACAGTGTGTTACCATCCCGACTTGTTCAATATCAAACATGCAGGCATATTTCAGGATTACTCTTGCATTTTCTGTCATAATATAACTATAATCGTTTCAAACCTGAATTTATCATCTTTTATACTGCATGTTTCCTGTGCAAATGGAGTTACCGATGGAAAAGAAAGAATCAAAAATCGACAGCTACGACTCTGAGAGCCTGAAGCTTATCTTTCTGGACATATCGTCATTTCTGGCCGCCGAGCCGGAGGATGCGGAATTCGCCGCCCTCCCCCTTCCCGAAAAGAGATCCCGGATTATTGAAAGGTACCGGTTCCGCTTCCGGGGGGAAGGAGCTCTGGAGAAGCTGGTGCGGGATTACAATGAAATGCAGCTCGAATATGCGCGGAAGGTTATGTCATCATCCGCCATAAATCATCTCATGGATTACCGGATATTTCAGGGAACCCGGACAATTTTTATGATGAACGAACCCTTCACGGCAGAATCACTGCCGGATCTCGGAGACAGACTCTGGGTCTGCCCCTCCGAGGTTCTGGTTTACCGGAACAGCGAGGATTTTGTCTCCCTCATCAGAGAATATCTCGCCTCCCGGAACGACCGCCGGATCCGCTATGCGGTTCTGAGCACCGGGGATTACCGTTACGATTTTCCCGATAATTCTGTCTGGATGGGAGAGGATAATCCGGAATTCGCAAACCCGGAAAGCATCCCATACTATATCGACTACCCGCCGCTTTCCCATCGCCTCTGCCGGATGCTGCACGCCAGCCGGGAGTATTACGAGGGCATTAAGGTCCCCGACCCTTTCATTGACAGCGAGGAAGCGATCCCGTTTTTCAAGGTAATCTTTCTGGATATTGACGGCGTGCTTAATGATGACGGAGAGCGCCGAAATGCCGGGGTGATCATTGATCCGGAAATGGTGCGGAATCTCAGCCATATTGTGCGGGAGACCAATGCCGAAATTATCCTTTCCAGCTCCTGGCGGGGAGCCTGGTACAGCCATGTAAAATTCGGCCCCGTTCCCGGAGAACGGAATCTGCCGCTCCTTCTGTCCGCACTCGAAAAGGAAGGCCTGACCCTGAGCGGCATCACCCCCATGTCCTGCGAAAGCGGAGCCCGGGCCCGTCCCTGTGAAATCCGGAAGTGGCTCCTGAAATACCACAGCATCGGATCCTATGTGATTCTTGATGACGAATCGTTCTGGAGCTGGGGCTTTCTTCAGGGGAACGTGGTAACCACCCGTACCCGGTACCAGAATCATAAGGACCGGTTCGGCAGAACCGTATCCCGATACGGCCTGACCCGGGAGCATGCCGAAAAGGCCATCGCCATTCTGAGAAGACCGGGATACCGGCAGGAATTTTACAGTTACGAAGATTAGGCTTCCTGACAGGCGGAAGTCCCCGCAATTAAAGCCGTTCTCCCGCCGCCTTTCCGAAGACCTGACCGCAACAGTCCGTAACTGCTTTCGTTCCGGATTGTTGTTTTATTGCAGACCAGCCTGCGGAAGAGAAATAACGGCCGGACACGAAAAACAGAATACAGGAAACCAAAGGCAAACAAGGCATCGCACCTGCGGATAAACGATAATTGCGAAAAGCAAAACTCGGCAGCTGAAAAATAACGACCCTGAAAATGGAGAGACCCCTAGCTACATCCCGGTACTCCTCAAGATAACCCTGGCTGCTTCCTTCCGAACCTGACCAATTATGCTACCTGAGAATACGGGAGAACCAGAGGCCCCATTACAGATAACTTCGGGGTTTTGGAATATCCCCCTGAAGACATGGGGAATTATAAAGGCAAATTCCAGAAAAGCAAGAGATTTATTGATTTTGCCGCAAAAAATCCCCGAAGATGGTTAAAAAACAGCCGAAAATTACCGAATTTGCGCCTATTCCCCCGCCAACCACATCAGCCCCTGCCAGACAAAACCGCAGGTCAGAGTGGTCAGAATGCCGCAGAGAATCAGCCCCAGCGATGAAAACGCCCCTTCGGTAATGCCATGCCGGGCGGCTTCCGAAGTACCCACCGCATGGGAACAGGCTCCGATGGCGATCCCCATGGCTCTCCGGTCCCGAATCCGGAACAGCCTGAGAAGCGGGAAGCCCAGAACCGCCCCGGCGATGCCCGCCAGACATACCACGGAGGCGGTGATTGCCGGAAAACCGGAGAGACGTTCCGCCACGTCCATGGCGATGGGCATGGTTACAGATCTCGCTGCCACCGTGGCGGTATAGCGGTGATCCAGTCCGAAGCACTTCACCACGATAAAGGCGGTCAGGAAGCTTATCAGAATGGAAATCACGGAGCCAAGCACCACCGGAAGAGCATACTTTTTAATGATGGGCCATTTCTGATACAGCGGAAGAGCCAGGGAAACAATGGCAGTTTCCGCAAGAAAGCTCAGGGGCGTACTGCCCTTCTGATATTCCCCGTACTCGATTCCCGAGACCAGAATGACTGCAATGAGCGCCAGCATGGTCAGGAGGAGCGGATTTAAAAGTCCCAGTCGGAGCTTTTTATGGAGCCTGACTGCCAGAAGATACAGGAGAACGGTTCCCGGAGTGGCTGCCAGCATCACGGGATGCGCGGCGGCAGCTTCCAGCAGCTCACTCAGGGCTGCGGTGATATCAGTCATGGCCGGCTCCCCTGTTTTCCGGGGCAGCGGCCGCACGCTCACGTCTTAGGGCTCTGATGTTCCGGGCCCTTCTGAAAAGATTTTTTCTTCTGGCCTTCTCCTGCGGGGTTTCGGCAAGATACTGAAAGGTTCCCCCGGTGCCCAGGATTATCAGGACAACACCCAGAACAACGGAAACCAGAATCACCGGCAGGGACTCCCGGAGCTCCGGAAGATACTCCACGATTCCGGTGGCCGCCGGGATGTAGAAAAGCGGCATTCCCGCCATCAGCACCGCCCCCGCGTCCATAACCCGCGATACCGGGAGGATTTTCATGTTCAGAAGCAGGAACAGGATAAAGAGTCCGATAATGGTTCCCGGAAACACGAAAGGGAGATACGCGGCGATGAGCTTCCCCGCAAAGAGACAGAGCAGGATTATCAGAAAGCCCTGCAGAAGAGCCAGGGCAACGGCGATCCGGGAACGCGCTCCGGATGCCGGGGAGGATACTGTTTCGGTCATAATAATTTGAAGTTTGTCACATAATAATCCCATTATAGGACGGATTGCTCCTGACTGCACGCTATTTCTTCAGGAAGGTCTCCGGAGGAACATTTTCAGTTCGGTCCGGACATTTCATAACTGCGGCATTCCGGGAAATCCAATCCCCGGAATCCGAAAAACAAAACTCCCGAAACAGCTCCGGGAGGCTCTGGCACAATGCCTCAAAAAATGCCTGCCGTTATCCTCTGGCAATAGCGGTCAGCACGTCACCGGACTTGCTGATGGCACTGATGGCACCCTGGCTGTAGGAACTTACCTTGGACATGAAGTCCTGCACAAAAATCATATCCTGCTGAATGTCAGACCCCTTGGTTTCCTGAATGCTCTGGAGACTGGCAATGGCGGCATTGATGGCGGCCTTGGTGCATTTCCCGTTCTTGTCGGGAGAAATTATGGTTCCCTTGTCCGCCCATTTGTTAATTTCGGACGCGGAGATGTCGATCTTCACCCTGGTGTCATCCTTGTCCACGTTGGCAATCTTGCCGCGAAGCGCCACAATCAGATCTGAAATATCCTTCTGATACTTCTGCCTGGCCTTGATACCTTCAATGCGGTCCTTCGCATACTCACGGTTTTCCACGGCAAGTTCGTTCTGCAGCCTGGCAAACATCAGCTCAACACTGGTAATCACCTCTGCACCATACCTGTCATTGGTCTCGGAGGTCTGATTAGCCTGAGCGGCAGAGGCATTAAAGTTATACATTTTTACTATCCTTCTTCTGGTTCATGGATATTATTCCGCCCGGTCTCAAGTATTCGGAAAAACCGGGACATACGGGGGACAACGCAGAATCCTCCAATGGTTACAGCTTTTTATATTTTTTTGCGGAAATTCCGGTTCTACGGAAATATATGAAGGTCTGTCTGAAAGGTCCGACCGGGATCCCGGGCTTCACCGGACAGAAAAACCCCCGGATAATCCAGGGGCTTCATATAATTCAGCTTTGGAAAAAGCGCTGCCGTTATCCTCTGGCAATAGCGGTCAGCACGTCACCGGACTTGCTGATGGCACTGATGGCACCCTGGCTGTAGGAGCTTACCTTGGACATGAAGTCCTGCACAAAAATCATATCCTGCTGAATGTCAGACCCCTTGGTTTCCTGAACGCTCTGCAGACTGGCAATGGCGGCATTGATG
>CACYPY010000035.1 GCA_902776415.1 uncultured Ruminobacter sp. | reverse complement strand
CCCTACGTCAGGAATGCCGCCGCCGTGCTTGATATGTCCGTTTCCGATGTTTATGAAAAAATGAAGACGGTTTATGACGGCTTCCAGTTTTCCATCGATTCCGCGGAAACGGTGTACAATCCCTGGTCGGTGTTATCTTTTCTCAGAGATCCCAAAAAGGGATTTCTCAACTACTGGTATGCCACCAGCGGCGGGACACCCACCATCCTGGTAAAGTATCTGGAGGACAAGGGCAATCTGGATCTTTTCAGCAAACTGAGCTACCGGGTTAAAAACGCCGATGACGGAGAGAATCTGGTGAGTCTTGGCCATGCTGCTGACTCAGGCCGGATATTTTACGCTGAGAAGAGCCAGCTCCGAATACGCAAGACTGGCCATTCCTAATGACGAGGTGGCCGAATCACTTCTCAAACTGATGCTGGACATTAATCACCTCAGTCCGTCTCTTGTAACCCAGGGCAGACTGGAAGGCCTTCCCGACATGGTAAATGCCGGGGATGCAGAAGGAATATTCAGGCTTTTTAATGCCGCTCTCACTGAAGGAATCTCGGCAAATGCCAAAGCCTTCAATGACGAAAACTCCATCCGGGATTTTATCTACATTCTTCTGCCCCGGGACGGGATTATAAAATCCCGGGGAAACCCCAATGCCAAAGGTTTCTCGGATCTGGAAATCAGAACCAATGAAGTGAAGCTCGTGATTGAATTTAAGAGAATCCGGGACGATTATCCTCTGAAAACCGCCATGAATGATGCCCTTAATCAGCTTAAATCCCGTCATTACGGCGAAACCGTCCAGAATCTCAGGCTTATCCGGGCGGCAATGGTGATATCCCCGAAGGATCGGAATCTGGCTGACTTCCGTGTCCTTGAAGAGGATACGGACAGCACCGGGACGTGACATGCCCGGAGGTTTGACAATAACTTCCTTTGCCCCGAGTCCCGGACTGCACGGTAAATGATCTTTGTAATGCCATGGCATGATCAGTGAATTTCCGGAAGGCTTAACATCCCGGAAGAATTGTTTTCCGGCACAAACCGTCCTTTTGTGCTGCTTTTGTGTCTTCAGGTATTCGGATTGTATTCCTCCAGCCACCTGTAAGTCTTTGCAAAGGAGGAGGCCCGTCCCGTAAGCGGACTCGGGCCATACCGAAGTTTGTGACCTTCCCGGTGAATCGGCTCCGGAATTCTCCCCAGTATTCCCGTCAGGATTTACAATGGAAACAGGCTTCTCTCAGGGATGCTCTCCCGGGATTTCCCGCTTTATGGAGTGTGCTTTCCGGAGCCGTAATTTCCCCGAATCCCCGAAAACTTCCGAATTCCGGAGTGGTTATGAACAAGACTGATTTTCTTTCTGCCGTGAGTATGGTGCTTCTGGCAATATTTCTGACGCCGTCCCTTGCCGCCCCGGCCCCTGATGACAGCGGGGCCTGCGATGCCGGAAACGGCAGTGCCTGTTTCCGTATCGGAGAACAGTACCTCAGAGGAAACGGGGTGCCCCGGGATTTCGGCAAAGCCCGGGCCGCATTTGAAAAGGCCTGCAGTCTTAAGGACGGTGCCGGCTGCAACGGTATGGGAATTGTCAGCGAAAACGGTCTTGGCGGAGCCCGGGACATGAGTGTGGCCGCATCCTATTATCAGAAGGCCTGCGATTTCGGTTTCGGTATCGGGTGCGTCAATATCGGAAATGCCTGTGAGGACGGCACCGGGGTCGGGCGGGATTATGCCCGGGCTCTCGCATATTTCGAAAAGGCCTGCGGCATGAATGACAAACAGGGCTGCCGGCATGCCGGAAGATTTTACAAAAACGGTTACGGCGTCCCGGTGAATATGAGTACCGCCGTCAGGTATTTTGACAGGGCCTGCAGTCTCGGTGATTTCGGAGGCTGCCGCAATATGGGAAATATCCTGGCTGACGGTAACGGCCTGCCCCGGGATCCCGCGAAGGCGGCCGGGTATTATGAAAAGGGCTGTGATCTCCGGGATCCCGAAAGCTGTCTCCGGGGCGGTAATACCCGCCATGGAGTTCCGGGGCTGAAACCGGATCCCGGGAAGGCTGCGGATCTGTATTCCCGGGCCTGCGGGCTGGAGAGTCCCCGGGGCTGCACGGTTCTGGGTTCCCTGTATTACAAAGGCGAAGGCGTGAAGCAGGACTATGCTGCGGCCGCCCGGAATTTCGAGAAGGGGTGCACTCTCAGGGACGGCATGGGCTGCCGGTTCCTGGGAATCAGCTATTCCCTCGGCAGGGGCCACGCAAAGGACCTGGCAAAGGGGCATGACCTGTATAATCAGGCCTGCGGCATGGATGACGCCACGGGGTGCGTCAATGCCGGATACAATCTGGTGAAGGGACTTGTCGGAAACAGGGACTATGCCGGCGCCAGAAAGTATTTCGAGAAGGCCTGCAGTCTTAAGAACGGCGAGGGCTGTAAGAATCTGGGGGTGATGCACGAACTCGGCTACGGTATGCCCAAGGATCCGGACCGGGCCCGGGAACTCTATTCCGAGGCCTGCAGTCTCGGGGATCAGGACAGCTGCCGGGAACTTCAGAAGAAATGATGTTTTTCGGGAGAAGGAGCGGGGAACGGGACGGAATACGTTTTTTTAAATCCCTTTCACTAAATTGTCCGGGGTTCCTTGCTCTCCTTCATTGTTTCGGGTAGTATTTTTCAGAGTCAGAGATTTGCCCGTTTTATTGCCGGGAAAATCGGGATCATCCCCGACAGGCCGCCGGAAGTGCCGGAATGCCTGAATTTAACCAAAGGAGAGTATCAAATGCTGACCAATGAGGAAATTGAACAGTTTGTTGAAAAGGCGGAGCGGGAGCTTGAGGAATCCGGAAAAAAAATTGCCGCGGTAAGCGAAGCAATTGAAAAATCCGGTTTTAAGCCCAGCGAAGAAGTTGAAGAAAAGGCCCGCGAGCGTCTTCAGCAGTATGAAAAGGAGCACGAATACGAGAATAACCAGCGCATGGCAGTGCTTCAGGACGAGATGTACAGCAACCAGCCCAGGGCAGCCTCTTCATTCAGAAGGAGAAGGGGCATGGCCATCTGATTTCCCGAAGGTTCCGGCACGGTTCAGTTCCGGAACTTTTTGCGGGAAAGTGGGGAGTGCCTGAAATTTCCGGTATGCCGCCATGTACGGTTTTGTTTACCTTCTGGGTTTTCTGACAGCCGCCTTTGCCGGCACCCGCCGTTTTCCCTGCTGCGAAAATACCTTTCTTTATACTCTTTATATTGCGGTCGCCGCGGCCCTGGGGGCTGTCATCGGCGGGCGGCTGGGGTATGTCATTTTTTACGAGCCCGGGTATTATCTCGGTGCTCTTTCCGAAATTCCGCTTCTTTACCGGGGCGGCATGTCCTTTCATGGCGGAGCCGCAGGGCTTCTTCTTGCGGTGTATCTTGCGGATCCCCGGGGCTTCACGGTTAATGCGGATCGCCTGGCGGTTCTTTCCTGTTTTATTCTGCCTTTGGGGAGAATTGCGAATTTTCTGAACGGCGAGCTCTGGGGAACCCCGACGGATCTGCCCTGGGGAGTGATCTTTGAGGCTGCGGGAGACGGTCTCCCCCGGCACCCCGTGCAGCTTTACGAGGCGGTGCTGGAGGGGCCGGTGCTTCTTTTGCTGATACTTTCCGGAAGCCGTTTTTTCAGGCTGTCCGGCCGGGCAGGATGCCTTGCGGCTCTTTTCGGGATCTGGTACGGCATTTTAAGATTCCTGGCGGAGTTTTTCCGGGAACCGGATCGGGTTACCGGCTATCTGTTTTCCGGCATTACCCGGGGACAGGGGCTGTGCGCGGTGCTTTCCCTGGCCGGAGCGGTTTTTCTGGCGGTGCTGCTCCGGCACCCCGGAGACCGCCCCCTCCGGTAACAGGGGTTTTTGGAAAGCCGTCGTGCCGCGGTTATTTTCCGAACAGGGTCAGGAGGTTTCTCAGGGACTCCAGCATGACTCCGAAGGACATTTCACCGTTCTCCAGAAATTCCGGATAGTAAAAGATAATCAGGAAGGAGCAGACTCCGCTTTTTATCGGCATGGAAAGAATAAACACGTTGAGCTGCTGGGCGAATCTGTTGATAAGCCCCAGGGAAATATCGCAGGTAAGGGAGATCAGGATAAAGGGGGAAGCCACCAGCACGGTCTCCTTCATCATCCAGGTCAGATTGCTTATGGAAAACAGCGCCAGCCGGCGGTCCGAGAAATCCGGAATGATATCCCGCACCGGCCAGCTGACATAGGAGCTGTAGAAAAGCTCCATAAAATGCATGAAACTCCCGGATACAAAAAACAGGGTAATCAGGGACATGAACAGAATGGAACCCAGCGGGGAGGTTTCCGCGCCGCTCAGCATGTCCGAGGTCTGCGCCATGGAGGCACCGCGCTGGTTATCCACAATCGTGCCGGCGGACAGCACCGCATAGAATACCAGGGAGGTCAGCCAGCCCATGAGAATTCCGATCATAACCTCCTTTACCACGATCAGCAAAAGGGAAATGAAATCGCCGATAGTTACCAGGTGAATGGCCGCCGCCTGCTCCAGCATCAGGGGGTGCAGCGGGATGTACAGGGCGAGGGCGATAGAGCCTTTTACGGCCATTGACACGGAGGGGCCGAACAGCGGACAGACCCCGATAAACGTTACAATGCGGATCAGGCCCAGCAGGGCTGCCGAGATGTGCAGCCACCAGAAATTGTCGCTCAGAAACGCCTGAATGTATTCCATGGACTTAAGGTCCTACAGGGTATAAAAATAACTGAAAATGATCTGTCCGTAGTGGGAAATCTCGGAGGAGAACCATTCCGCGGTCAGAAACAGGGTAACCCCCACGGCTATCAGCTTGACGCCGAAGGTCAGGGTCTGCTCCTGAAGCTGGGTTATCGCCTGAAACAGCGCCAGGGATACGCCCACCACCGAGGCTACCAGAATAGGCGGCAGGGACAGCATCATAATAAGATAAAAGCACTGGGTAACCAGATCAACGATGGCGGGGTTCATGAAAGGTCTCCCGTTTTTGTTTCAGACTCATCCGGAACGGCACCGTCTTCGGTGCGGCGGAAGCTCAGCATGGTTATGTCGTCGGACTGATCGGCGGAGCCCCGGAATTCCACTATGGCATCCAGCACGGTGTATACCTGGGACTTGGCGCTGCTGTACCGGCGCTGTTCCAGAAGCTTCCGGATGCGTTCCTCGCCGTAGAATTTTCTTTCCGCGTTTTCAGCTTCGCTGATGCCGTCGGTGTAGACAAAAAGATAGTCGCCGGGGTCCAGGTGTCCGGATCCGGGCTGGTATGCGGCGTCATCCATAACTCCCAGGGCCGGCCCGGAAAGCCGATCCAGTACGGAGAGCCCGCTTTTCCGGACAATTAGGGGCGGACAGTGCCCGGCATTGCAGAAGGAAAAATCACCGGTACGGATATCCGCAACCATGGAAAACAGCGTTACAAACATCAGATTGGGGTTTCTTTCGCAGAGACAGCCGTTGAGATTCCGGAACACCGTTTCAATGCTGTCTCCGCTTTTATAAAGCTGTCGCAGCAGGGTTACGCAGATGCTCATGAACATGGCGGCGGGCACCCCCTTGTCGGAAACATCCCCGACAGTGATCACCAGCCGGTTTTCCCCGAGCCGGAACACGTCATAGAAATCGCCTCCCACCTCCTTGGCCGGATGGATGAAGGCGGAGATCTCGTAGAGATCGCTCCTGGGGATGCGTTCCCTGCCCGGCAGCATGCCCATCTGAATGTCATAGGCCACTCCCAGTTCGCCCTTAATGCGGTTTTCCCGGGCGGTGCTGTCCAGGAGGGCGTTGATGTTGGTGATCAGGGAATTGCTCATGTTCGAGATGGCCAGGCTGAGATTGCCGACCTCGTCATTGGAGGGATACCTGACAATATTGAGATTTTTCAGAATGTCCGGATTTGAGAGATCCGCCCGGGCGATGCTGTATGCGGTTTTGGCGATGCTGTTCAGGGATTCCGTGAGTCTTCTGATATAACCGACGGAAAACAGGATGATAATGAACAGTACGGTCAGGGTTATCAGGGTCATGCCGTACACGATCCGGTTCCCGGTAGCCAGAATTCCGGAGATTTCCTGGCGGGAGACCAGGTACATTTTCAGGGGCTTGATATAGCCGTAGCAGGAGAAGGCGCCTTTTTCGGAAAAGCAGCGGATTTCGGTTACGGGGGCACTGTCTCTGAAAAGGCGGTTCCTGACATCCCCGATAAGAGGTTCCATTCTGGTTCCGACGAGAGTCGGATCGGCATTGGTTTCCAGAATATCGGAATTTTCATTTATGAGATAGAACGAGGTTACTTCGTCGGACGAGACGTGCCGGAACAGTTCCCGGGAAAATATGAGTATTTCGTTTTCAACGTTGCCATGAGTGGCAAACAGATGGTCGATATTTTTGATGATGGCGAAATTGAATTCCCGGTTGTTGTCGGGAGTGAAGATATAGGCCAGATAGGTTTTTGAATTCAGCTTGGCGATGTCGTAGGTTCCGCTGCGCGGATTATCTCCCATAATCAGATCTCTGAGAATGTCCTTGTTGACGGTATCGGCATCAAGAAGCGCCAGAGCATCCCGGGAACCCCAGAATTTTCCCTGATGATAGGTAATCAGAAAGATGTTTTCCGCTTTGAAGGCTTCCTGGTTTTTTTTCAGGAAATCCGCTATTTCCTCATCAGGGATCCCGGGGCGCAGGTATTTGCCCTGGAAGTAGGTGAATATCGTGGCGGATTCCCGAAGGTTGCTCTTGATATGGTAGACATCCAGTATCTGCCGGGTGATGGCATTGTCATACTGCCCCAGAATGGCACTGAAGGCGATATTGCTGGAAACGCGGATATAGTTTTCCTCCCGGCTCATGATGGTGGTCCGGGATACATAGCCGATGTAGACCAAAAGCGACATGGCGGTCAGCAGCGCCACCAGGATCGCAAGAATGATAAATTTGGTACGTAGCTTCATGTTTGTTTCCGCGGCCGTCCGGGAGAAGAGTGTTCGGGAGTGTCCGGAGTGATGATCCGGACGCACTGTGCCGGCCGTTATTCCGCATTCAGAAAAATCTGGATCTTGTTTTTTGAGTCCACCCACGAATAAACAAAATGCGATGCCATTTCCTCCACCAGATGCAGCCCGACCCCTCCGACAGCTCTTTCCTCAAGACTGCCCGCGATACCATCCTGTCTGAGGTGAGTAAAGGGATTATGTTCGTTTCCGGTATCGGCCAGTTCGATGAGAAATGCCGGATGGCGATCAATAAAGGACATGCCGCAGGCGAAGGAAATCTCCAGTTCCCCGTCATTTTTGGCGTACTTGCAGATGTTTGTCAGAAGCTCCTCGGTAATAAGTTCCGCCCTGAAGGTAAGTTCCCGGTATTTTTCGGGAAGCGCCTCGCTGATATTTTTCCTGAGAACCAGAATCTGTTCCATGGAGGCCGGTATTTGTATGGTGATCATGGGAGTATGCCCTGATAAAAAACAATAATGAAAACCCGGAAGGGCCCTGCTGACGGTTCACAGCATGGCGAGGGCGTCCTCTCTCGTGTTTGCGATGGTGAGAATGCTGACAAAACCGGAAATCCGGAATACCTCGTATACCGGGGGTCTGATACCGCAGATCAGAAAGCGGTTCTTTTCGGCATTGCAGGTCTTTGCCATCTTGAGAACGGATCTCAGTCCGGCACTGGAAATGTACTCTGCCTGAGAAAGATCGAGCACTACCGGCATCTTTTCAGGCCTGGTTCTGACGCTCTCGTGATATTCGGCGAATCGGGCGTCAAGAGCCGGAGCGGTTATGGCATCGATGCGTCCGGAAACAGTCATCAGTGCATGGTTGCCTTTTTCGGTTATGGTTATTTCCATTTTTGCATTTCCTGTAAGTTATTCAGTGGAGCCCGGAAAAATCCGCATCAGGTGTAGACATAGCTGAGCAGGAGTCCCTGACTCACCTTCAGCCAGCCGTCCAGCGCCACGAACAGCATCAGCTTGAAGGGCAGGGAAATGGTCATGGGCGAGACCATCATCATGCCCATGGCCAGGAGAATGTTCGAGATAATCAGGTCAATGGCAATAAACGGGAGATAGAGCAGAAAACCTATCTGAAAGGCCTTGGTAAGCTCGGAGATCACGAAAGCCGGGATTACAAAAACGAAACTGTCCTTCTCCACCCCCTGCTTTACCTCTTCGGGCCAGATTCTGCCGGCCACGGAAACAAAGGAATTGTAAATCCTCCTGTCCGTGTTGTTCATCAGAAAACGCTTCAGCGGGCCGGAGCAGCTGGAGACCACGGTCACGAACTCCTTCGGCGAGAACTGGGCGCTTACGTTCTGCTGCTCCAGCAGGGTGTAGGTCTGATGCCCCACCGGTGCCATGATGAAAACCGACAGGATCATGGCCAGTCCGGAAAGCACCATTCCGGGAGGCACCTGCTGAACGCCCAGGGCGTTTCTGATGAGATAGGTCACCACCACCACCTTGATGTAGGAGGTGGCCAGCGTCAGGAAGAACGGCAGGAGCCCCATCAGCATGGTGATCATGATTAAATTAACGGGGCTGTTGATAAAACTGTTTTCGATCATTTGTGTTTTCCGCTGCCGGAAGGGGGAATGTTCAGAACATCTCCGAACCGGCACATCCGGAGACGGTCACAACAGGCGTATCAGGACCCGCTCGTTATCTTCTGTCCGGGGCCGGTGCCGATATCGGTAATCTGAACGCCATAGTGATCCCCCACCTGTATCAGCTGCCCCCGGGCAACGGCCTGATTGTTAATTTTTACGGTAATGCTGTCAAGATCCCCGGTGCCGAGATCAATAACGGATCCCGCAGTCAGCTGCCGGATCTCCTCCAGGGTTTTCGTTACCGTCCCCAGGCTGAAATTAACCCGGAGTCTGAGACTGTCAATGCTTTCCGCATCCGTTTCCGCCATGCTGTCGTTCTCCATGTTTTTCCAGACAAGTTCCTCTTCGCTTACGGTCAGGGTACTGTCACCGTCATTCAGTATAGCATAACAGCGCATTATTTCTGACTGTACGGCCACCTTTCTTTCTTTCAGAAAACAGGAATCGAGGATAACCGTATCCCCGGGCCGGAGGGAGCCGAATTCTTCCGCGGTCAGATACTGTTTTCCCGCCAGAATATCCAGGGAAAGCTCCGTGGTATCGGGATTAAGGGAGGGCGCCGTAACAGGAAGCCTTCCTATTTTTTCGATAAAGAGTCTGATTACGGAATCGTTTTTGAAATAGAGGCGGAGCGGCTGTCGGATTTCTTCGGACTCCCCCTCAATTTTCAGGGTGAAATCCAGATGCTCCCGGAACCGGGAGGCGGCGTCGCATTTCTCGTAGCCGGTAACGGAAATGCTGCTGTTGACGGCGGCTCCCAGGGCTGTGAGCCTTTCTCCGAGCTTCTTTTCCAGAAGAGCTCCCAGAATTTCATGAGGGAGATTGCCCAGAATTGCCGCATTGCCGATTTCCGGCATGGCGTAGTCAAAGCTCAGGGGAGCCAGGGCGTATTCGGAAAGATCGGAGTTGATGATGACGAGAGGGGTGTTGGCGGCCCGGATTTCGATGCTGTTCTCTCCGGGGTTCAGGGTAACGATTTCGCTGTCAGCCCGGGGGGCCAGAACGTTAATCAGGGCTGCCTTCTGAGTGCTGATATTGATCACTGTCAAGCCTCAAACATCTTATAACGGATATCGGGAACCTTGCGGTTCCGTCAAAAAAAAAACGGTTTCGGGGCCGGGAATCCCGATGCATGCGGTAACGGCCGCCGGAATTCCGGAAATTCTAACAGGAATCGCCGGATTCTGTTCCGTTTTTTTAATTCCCGGAGGATCCGTTTAAAACGTCTGTCAAACTTTCCGGTAATGATTCCCGGAACGGCATTTTCAGGAAACTGTCAGGCATTCTCCCGATCCGGGGGATTTACCGTAACGGTGAATGACCCGCGTTCGAGCTTCTTCAGGGCCAGCTCCAGTTTTTCCCGGGCTTCCGATATTTTTCGGTACTGACTGTCGTTTGCGGAATTGATCACCACTGCCAGCGTGCCGTCATTGCTTCTGGTAAGTACAATTTCGGTACCGGAAAGCTGGCTCCGGTCATTCATGGTTATCATGACCTGGGATCCGGCAGTGCTCCGGGGATCGGAAACCAGAATTTTTTCCACCAGGGAATCCGCGATCTTCATGAGCTCCTCTCCGGAAGATGGGGCGGGGGCTGTTTCCGGAGCGGGTGCCGTCCCCGGAGCCTCATTCCGGAGACCGGCTGGCGGGGCAATGTCGGATCGTCCCGAAAACACGGATGAAAAGATATCGGAAAGCTCCGAGATCTGTCGCCGCGGTGATTCTCCGGAAGTGCTGTCGGAAATCGTCTTCTGACTGCCCTCGGGATTCAGGCGGCTCTGAAGAAGATCCCGCGCGCTGTTCCGAAAATCCGGATCCGGCCCCCGGAAAGAACTCCGCTCCTGCGTTCCGGAGGTGCTGCGCTCTCCCGGAGCATCCCAGGAACCGGAAACTTTGCTGTCGGAAAATTTGTCCATGTCTTCTCCTGCTTTTCCGGAAAGCGCTGCGGGGTCGGGAGAGCCCGCCTTTTGTTCCGAAGCCGCCTGATAAAATGTCCCGTCTTCAGCCGGAATGTTGCCGGCAGTACCGGATTCTGACGCCGGCATACCAGCGTTCTGCTTTTCGGAAAGAGCTTCCCGGAATTTCATGATGCTTTCCGGAGAGACTTCTCTCTGTCTGACTTCTGATGCGGCCGTCCCGGAAAAATCAGGGGAGTCCGGGGCCGGGATGCTGCCCGGCGAGGGAGTTTCTATCATGAAATGCACTCCTGCTGCTGTGTTGATTGCCATGTTTTCCGGAGGGGCAGCGTTTTTTGGTGAAAAAAACAGCTGTCCTATATCGGTTAACACAAGTCATACTATTGATGTTACACCGGCAGGGGATTATTTACTGTGAAATCTGCGGTACAAATCGAAAAATGAACCGGAATGCGCCGGGGCGCTGCTGATTTTCCGGCAGATTTTTTGACATCGGAGACTGATTTTCAGGAAATTGTAACTTTGCCGTTGTTTGTGCGTTATTTACAGTGCCGGACCGTTTACGGGGAGCTCAGAACCGATGTACGGCGCGGAGTGGAGAGGTTTAATCTTGTGAAATCGCTTGAACAGGAAAGATGTTATGACAGGTGTAATCAACAATAATGTGGCAAACAATGTTATTCATGAGAATCAGCCCCCGGTTTTCAACAATCCTCAGGGAAATCCGAATCATGATGTGATTCAGGCCAATCCCGATCTGCCTTTAATCGAAGGATTGGATATCATTGAGGAAGAGGATGCTGCCGCAAACCTTCCTGTCGAGGTGGCTGCCAAATACGAGCGCATCAGCCGGCTCATGGAAGAAAACCGCCCGCTTTCGGTCAGCAGGCTTATTGATCTGGTCAGCGACTTTTCGGAAAAGGAAAGCGGCGGACAGCGGGTTCTGTTCAGCAGCAGCGAGCGGGCACAGTACATGGACAGCTTTCTGAACGGAAAGATGAAGGAACTGATTTCCTCAATCTTCTTTGACGGTCATCCTGACGATGCCGGGAGAGCTCTTCTGAATCCCCTGAATGATGTGCTGGATCGGATTATGTGTCCGGAGCGATACGACAGAGCGGAGGCCGACAAGGCTGTTAAGAAGCATCAGGATCTTGACAGATGCATCGAGCTTATGGGAGAACTTGCCGGCGATGATACGGACAAAAAGTCCGCTCTTGCCGAGCTCAGGACTTTTTATTCCCGGGTGATAGACAATCAGGTACGGCTTTTTGCCGGACTCAGGGAAAGCAAGAGTCTTAAAAAGCCGGTAACCATCGGAAAACCCGCGGACGCCATGGGCATCGGGAAGCTTTTGCCGTCGGATAAGGAAAGCTTCAGAAAACTGTTTGCCGCTCCCCGGGTATCCGAAAAGTTTGTCAGAAGCGAGGTTTTGTCCGGCAACATGACCATGGAGGAAGCTCTTCGGAAATATCCCGAGTACGAGTCGATTCTGACCGATTTGTCCCATGATATCCTTGATACTCTCAAAGAAAGCCGCGGATTACAGGTTCCCGGAGACGAGCTGAACAACATTGCCGGCCGGGACGAAATCACCGGAGCCGATGCCGGGACACTGTTTTCCGGGATTATGAGAAATCTCAGGGCAGTTGCAAAGGCTACCGTAAAGGCCGATACCATGCTGAGTCCGGCCGATCGTGCGGCCTTTGCCGGCATTTTCGAGCATGATGCGGATCCCGGGAATCCCAATGTCCGGGGCCGGATTTTCCGGGAGAACCTGCTCTGTCTCAGAAATTCCTTCGGCAGGACCGATGTTTTCAGGATGGACGGAGAGGGGCAGCCTCTGGACGCTGCGGCTCTTCAGGGGAAGAGGGAACTTTTTGGCAGTGTTATGGATCGGCTTATGGCTCATCAGGATCAGTGCATGAAGATCCTGTCAGCCATTGATTACTCGGAAGACATCTTCAGGGAAATGCTGCGTGAACCGGAAATTCTCGGGGCCTGTCTGGACATTGCCGGAGGAGAAGCTTCCGGGCCTGATCTCAGGAGGGCTCTGGAAAGGCTTTCGTCAGGACTTCACAATCCGGTATTCCGGGGGGATGATTCCCTGGTGCAGTCTCTGTTGAAGGCTGTTACCCCTCAGGTCTACAGCACTCCGGAACGGGCACGGGATCGTATTATACTGGAGCACTATCCGATTACTCTGGATCTGACCCAGGATGCCCTGAACTGCATTCGCCGCGTGATTGGCGATCAAAACAAAACCGCCATTCAGATGACCATGGATGATTTTCGGGATGCCTATCAGGCCATCTGTCATCCTTCGGACGATCTTCGGAACTTTGTCAGAGGGCTGGGAGATCATAACGATCTTCGGAATCAGGAATCCATTATTCTCAGAGCTGCGTTTCACCGCTATCTTGTCGAAAATGCCGAACAGGTTGCGATTCAGAGCCTGGACAATATAAAAATCGAATTCAGCAAATCTCACGATTTCCTGAGGAGCATGGGTATTGTTTCCGAGGGCGTTCCCCAACAGGATCAGGTATCCATTTCCCGTTATCACGGTTTTGATCCCACTGTAGCCAACGTAAAGGACACCGGCGCCGGCATGTTCATTGGGGTATTCAATACCATGATGAACAACGCTTCATTTCTGAAGGCTGCCGCAAAGCTTCCCGAGGTGCATCTGACCAGAAAGATGTCCGAGGCTCTCAATGTGGATATTGAAAGGCTCCTTAATGAAAATCCGGATCTTCGGCATTCCTATGACAAGGCCGTAAGGGAAAAAACCGGAGTCCTTAACTGGTTCCGGGATCATATTGTCGTGCTGGCCCGGGCATTTGCCGAAGGCTGCAAGACCGAGGTTCGGGAAATGGAGCAGGAAAACAGCGACAA
The DNA here is from genome assembly GCA_902776415.1 of uncultured Ruminobacter sp. GTDB lineage: Bacteria > Pseudomonadota > Gammaproteobacteria > Enterobacterales > Succinivibrionaceae > Succinimonas. The sequence continues at coordinate 7,631 of CACYPY010000035.1, read as the reverse complement.
TATCCGCAGGATCCAAAATACGGTAAGTTCTTCGGGAATCAGCAAAATCATCTCCTGGAGGAAGCTTATGGATCCGGCGACTCCGGCAAATAACCTGACTCCCGAGGGGATCCTCCGGGAGGCGGCCGCGGCAAGAGGCAGCACCAGGCTCAGCGCTCTGGTAACCGTGCTGGCCGGTATTTGTCCGCCTCCGGGCATTAATGAGCTGATTCCCGAGGGCCAGAACTATCATGGTCTTACCGTTGCCGATTTCCGTAATCCGGCCCGGGTTGATGCCATCAGGGATGTTCTTAATGCCGTGCCTGACAAAAACACCACGGAATTCCGGGAGATCTACATGCATTATGCCAGACTCCGGGTTTACTGCACCAGAAATCCCGAAAATCAGAATCCGGTTTCTGAGGCGACACTTGCCGGACTTCGGATAACCGGACACGATCTTGATTTCATTGAGAATGAACAGGGGCCGCTTAATGCGGATCCCGACGGTTTTGAAAGAATCGGGGATTTGCCGCTTACTGCCTTCTGCCGCCGCCGCGCCGCTTCAGCGGCTCCGGACAGAATGGCAGAGATGCTTTCTTCTCTCAGAATTACCGAGGACCTGTTTACTCCGGAGCACAACATTTTTGTGAAGGACAAAAAAACCGGCAAGGCGAAGTATGAAGCAGTCAAAAAAGCCATCAGGGACGCGATTTCCGCTCTCAGGAGGCCTAATCCCGATACTGCCGGAACGCTCCGGACGCTGTTTGACACCGTAAAGGATCAGCTTGCCGGCGCCAGAACCAGGGAGCTTGTCGAGGCGGTTATGAATTTCACGCCGTACCTGAATGCCGAGTTCCGCGGCGCAGAGGAGAAGCCTGTTTCGGAGACCTTTGCCGACAGCGTGAAGGAGCTTTTCAGTTCGGGATATGCCAAAGGCAGAAACACTCTGCTTTCCGGCATTATCAGCGATACAGTGGCGCTCCATGCTCAGAAGGCGGCAGAACTTAAAGAGGGGCTTACGCTGCTTAAGGCTACGGACATGAGTCAGATTTCGCGGCTGGACTCCATTTTCCGGAACAATGTTTTCGGGAGCCTCATGATGAGCAGTGCGGTTCATAAGGTGGCATATGACAATGGCTATCAGTCTCTGGCCGACATGAAGTTCGATATCATCAGAGGACGGAAGACCTCCGGCGGCAAAACCTCCGCCGATCTGGTAAACGAAGCAGTGGCATATCTTAAGACCAGATTCCGGGACGGTAACCGGGCGCTCTTTAATGACGAGGCGCTCCGGAAGACAGTGCAGTCGTATCTGTCCCTGGATTCCAACAGCGACAATGCCGGAAACAGCATTCACACGGCCCGGATCCGCTATGCCTTCAGGGCTATCAAAAAATCTTCTCCGGTGCGGATGATTAAGGGATTTTTCAGTGCCATTCCCGGGGTATCACGCCTCGGGCAGTACTTCAAAAACCGGAATCAGCTTGTGAAGGGGCGCGATTATGCCGAGAGCATTCTGAACTCCATTCCCCCGGGACAGACCCTGACACACACTCATGACAACCGGCTGTCCGGAGGTTTCGGAATCAATATTGATTTCAAAGCTTCCATGCTGAAGGCGGAGGCCGGGCTGGCTCTTGATGCCAATTCCGATTTCCGGGTTTCCCATACCGCCGACGGCAAGTATGTTTTTACCATGGGAGCAGCCTTTGACGCGACTTTAAAACTGGACGGAGCCGTAAAGGTTGCCAAGACCGAGGTGGTTTCTCTCGGAGCCGATGCCGGAGGCGGATATAAAAAGGTTTACGTGCTGACCTTTGATGACCGCAAAAAGGCCGCGGAATTTCTGGCCCGGGCCGCCACCGGAAACCTCACCCGGGATATTTTCAGGGAAAGCAGCGGGCAGTCCGTCAGAATGACCGGAAATGTTCACGGGGGGATTCATACCAAGGGCGATGTTCTCGGAGTCTATCAGGATATGCGCAATCAGGAGGTAACCTCGGTGCGGGAACCTGCAAATGCCCAGATAAGCGGGGAAATGAAGGGGAGCTATACCAGTACCTACGAAAGAGGCGTTGATTATCACCGTCATTCCCGGCATAAGTACGGCACCGTGTCACTGGGGGCCAAAGTGACTTTCTCGTTGCAGCAGACACTGCTGGGAAACAAGGATCCTGCTCAAATGACCGCCGAGGAGAAGAAAAAATACGATGAAACCAACGCGAATCTCACGCTCGGTGACATTATCGTTTCCAGTCTGATGAATCAGGAGAAGGCCGTGGGCGATTATGTTATCGGAAAGTATCTGACCAGCGAATTTAACACCAATCCGGATTATGCTGGAAAGGCCGGAAAAAAGAAGTGGCTGGCTTTGGATAACAGAACCCGCTACAGGGAGGATCCGAATCGCTATATTGCCGAGTGCATTGCCGATGTCTGCAAGAAGAATGCGGTAAATCCCCTCATAAAGGACGCAGATGCGCTGGCTGACGAGGTTCTGAAGGGAATCCCTCTCTATGACTATCCCAAAGATTTTGCAAAGAAGCTTAAGAACTTTCTGGGGACCCGGGGACACTCTGCCCGTATCAGAACAAACATGGGAATTAAGTTCGGTGATTCCACCAACAACCTGGTACAGGCCGAAGCCGGGATATCCTGCACCACCGACAATGAGGTCCGGTATGACACCAATCTTACGGAAAACCGGATCCGGAGAGCTGACAGAATAACCAGGATCACGGCCGAGTCATCAGGTTCGGCTGCGGAACAGATGCAGAAGAATCTGGAGTTTCTGAAAGAGTCCATGAGAGAGCTGGGCTGTTCCGGAGACGAGATCTCAAAGGCAATGGCCAGGCTTCATAATATGCAGTCCCGGGGAATCCGGATCTCCGGCTTTGAGATTAACAGAACCGCAAAGAAGGATGCTATTCTCGGAATCAACCGGAGTCTTGCCGGAATGAACAATCCTTCAGGCAAATTCGAGTCCGCGGTTGATCGGCTCAGAGAGCAGGATTTCCGGCTTGACAGCATTGTATTCAAGGTTTCCAAAGCGCATTACAGTGCCACCGACAGCTTCGGAGTCAGCTTTATTGCCTCTTTGGAGCATACCGTGACTAACAGCCAGTCCATGATAAAGGATCAGACCCTTAAATTCTGATCCCGGGAGCAGCGGAGGAGGCGGATATTTCGTACTTCGGAGCTCAGTCCTGGCATGATGAGGACCGGAAACGGAATGGGAAGTGCGGGAAGCTTCCGCCGGCTATCCTGATGCCGGCAAGCTGAGCATTCTGAGAGGCCTGACGGCGGTATTTATGCAAGATCAGACGGAGGTATCAGAAAATAGTGATTTTTTTTTGTAACCTTGTTGAAGCAGGTTCGTTATCAGCTCAGACAGCAGTTAAACAACTTAGGAGAATACGAATATGACCGGTAATGTTAATTTTGACAATTCCAATCAGGTTCTTCCTGGAAACAGCGAAGAGGTTTCCGGAACTGGCAAGTCCGGCAGCGCCGGCGGCGAGGCCATTACCAGTGTTGAGCTTATGTTTGCGAAGCTTCAGAATGATCTTGCCATTGAGAACCGCGAGTATGCCAAGGCCAAGATTGACGGCATCAAGGACAAGCAGCGTCAGGCCAAGGAAATGTCCGAGGCCATTGTGGCCATTCGTTCTGCCATAACTGATCTCAAAGATGATGACAAGATTACTCCCGAGAAGATTGCCAAGTTTGACGAGATCAAGGCTATCTGCGAGAAACACGGCATTGAGCTTCCCTTCCCGGAGGATCTGCAGAAGGCCATAGATAACCTGAAGCAGACCATTGCCGGCAAAAATCCGGGAGATCAGATTCTGGTTTCGGGCATTAAGGATATCAGTGGTATCAGAAAGACTCTGCACAGTTACAACACCAATGCCACCACCAAGCATTATCCCGGCTACACCAATATCAGCACCAGAGATCTTCTGGCCATTCACAAGGGGGTGGGCTGGAAACATGTGAGCTGCAATGATATCCAGGAGATTATTGATAACGCTTCCAACAGCCAGTGGCTGAAGGTGGGAACCCTTAAGAATGTTATTCAGTCTCTGCAGGACAAGCAGTCCGTAATCGGCAGCGACACTCAGCAGGATATGATTTTCGTTCAGGACTTCATGTCCAAGGTGAGCTCCTACAGTCAGGGTGCCATTTCCGCCATCGGCAAGTCCGGCGATGTTCTGACTTCCATTGCCCGCGGTTAAGTCCGGTTTTTAAAAGGAAGACCATCATTCCTTAGGGAGTGGTGGTTTTTTTGTGCCCTGAAAGGCAGTGCCGCGGCCTTCGCAATGGTGGCCGCCGGAAACAGGGCTGCGGGAGTGCGTCTTGTATCATTATCTTCATTTCCTGCTTCTGTTATCCGAGCCGTTCTGTTCCTTTCCGGTCAGGGTTTCGTCCTCCGCCTTTTTTGTTCATCCCTCACGAATGATTCCCTGATGACCACTGCCCTGATGTCCGGGAATTTCCCGGCTAATTTTGGCATTCGGATGAAGTATGGAAAGCTCGGACAGGAACTTTCCTGTCTGCAATGGCAGGGGCAGAAACGAAGGCTGAAAGAACAGAAATGCCCCTTGAATGTACCATGTACAGCAACGGGCCGGTATGCTATGCCCGGATTATAAGGAGTGCTGATCGATATCAGGCTAAACGGAAAGATGTCAAACTGCTGATAGAACGCCAGCGGGGAAAGCCGGAGGAATTCATTTCCAAAAATCATGACAAATCGTTTTAATCCGAAGATCTGAAATGGATTCCCTCGTATTTCAGGTTAAAACTTGAGCCTGGAGAACCAAAACAGCTGGTAAAGAAAAAGCGACAGCAGCAGAGGAGGAACAAAGGCAGAGAATATTGAGACCGTAAAAATATCCGGATACGGAAGCAAAAACAGATACTGCTGTTTTTTTGGGGAGGTATGGATGAGCCCTACATCGATCAGCTTCTGTTTGAATAGTGTATATCACCACTTGGAATTATAGCGAGGCTATAAAATTAAAGAAGTTAGGGAAAGCCAGTGAACCTACAAACCTGAAGAGCTTCAGATTTGTGACAAATTATGGTCTGTAATGCCGGCGATCAAAAACAGCAGGAGAGAAATCAGAATTCTCGTCCTGCTGCAACGCGGGACATGTCCGAACATGAGCTATGTCACCGCAGTTTCTGCTCCCGGCCGTTATCAGGATTTGACATACTTGCTGGCACCGGCATAGAACTTGAAGAGTTCCTGAGTACCCAGGTGATCCGTAATGCCGGTCAGTTTGTGAACCTTTGAGCCCATAAGACCGGTATTCATCTGATGGATTTCCAGGTTGCCGGAATTCTTTATCAGCTGATCAAAGTTCTGCATATCATTGGCAGTTGAGTAGGTACGGCCGTCCAGATGACGAATAATGCAGCTGCTGTTTGTCAAAAACTCGCTGGTCGTAAGGTTTGGATTTTCCAAAGCAGTCATTTTAACTGCCAGCTGCTTGGTTACAATATCCATGTGTCCGGTACGATCCTTGCCGCTTTTGCAGTTGTAGCAGCAGACATTGCCAACCATATCGTTCAGCAGCGCAATGCGTGCCGGAAGCTCGAAGGCGTCGATCTTGCTGTCGCGGTAGTGATCGCTCTGCATCAGAATATTGATTTCGTGAGCAAGGACAAAAACCTTTTTCTTTTCAGCTTCGGTAATATTATTCCTGTTCAGGAATTTTCCTACATCCGAATTGGGATTGATGCTCTCTTTGAATTCCCGGAACTGCTCCGCGAAGGGAACCCCGGATTTCAGGCGGTCGGGACTTGAATTATGTCTCATGAATTCGGGTCCGAACAGCTGAGAGAAGGTTTCGGAATTTCTGCCAAGATCCTGGGCTTTGCTCCATATAAGCTTGCCGGCAATCCCGTGGGAGTGCTTGTTGCATGGAGTTATGAAAGTCCGGAGATTAACCTTGACCCAGACATCCTCTCCGTTAATGTTAAGCTTGATGGGGCCGGACTGTCCGTTGGTGTTTTTGGTAAGCGATTCAAGAGCAGCCTTCTGCTTGCGGGACATGGTTCCTTCGTCAAAAAACTTGGGAACGGCAATGGGATTCACCAGATTCACTGAGGTCAGGTTAATTTCCAGAGGCTTTCTCTGAGAAGTGGCACCGGGTCTCAGGGAATCTGAAAACCTGTCAAGGAGAATCGTGGTCAGGAGTTGCTTTGCTTTATTATTGGCATTGGCCTGACGTGCGTTGTCACTGCTGCTCAACTTGATGGAATCAAGTATGCCGTGCCGGTAGCCGGAGAAGAGCTTGCGCCCGTTCGCGTCGCAAATCTCGGATTTGAAGCAGTTGGTCAGGTCGGGAGACCGGAGTGCGGTACTGGGGTTGCCGTTTACGCCCTGACCGTAGAGGGCGGGATTCATTTTTTTTGCAGGGATCAGCCGGGACTGGAATACTTTTTCGCCGTCGGGCGTTGCCATGGAGATGTCGCGGACAATCTCCTGCTTCCAGCAGTCCTTTGCCCCCATGATGCTGGCAAACCTGGTCATGACACATTGCTTGTCCAGACTGTAATTGGCGATATGCAGGGGATTAACCAGCTCCTTGATTTCTGCTCCCATATCCTTGCCCATCTTCTTGAAAAGCTTAAGGAAGCTCTTCGGCACCGTATCTCCGTCCTGGAGGTGGTAGCTGTCAAGCCGGGCCTGGTGTGCCCTGTAGGTGCTTTTTATGTTGTTAAGCTTGTTAAGCGCGGTGTTGCATTTGGCGATATGCTTCTGATCGTGGCTGGCATCGCGGTCGGCAATTATTTTCTTTTCGGCTTCCTTGGCGGTTTCGATAATCGCCTGTATTTTGACTGAAAAGCCATCCCTGACATTTTTATATATGTTGCCGTTATTGTTTTGTGCCACATGACAGTCGGTGATTCGTCTGTCAAGACCGTCAATAATACTATTGATTTTTGCCTTCAGGGAGTCGGTTATGGATTTCAGATTTGTGCTGTCGTTAACGGTGGCATCAGAGAACTTTCCTTTCCTGCCGGATACCTTGCTGTTAAGGACGTCAAGCTTTTCCTTGCAAAGGTTCAGCTTTTCCCTGGTGTCGGTGAGAATCTTTTCCAGAGAGTCAAAGGCGCGCACGTCTTTCAGGGTACTGCCGCTGAAATCCTTGGGGATGCCGTTGAGAAGATCGACGGTCGCCCGAATTTCGTCTCTGACATTTTTATGACAGTTGCTGAGAGTTCCGAAGTTAGACAGTTTCCGTTCTATCCCTGCGTTATCGGTAAGATAGGTGTTCTTATGATTAAGAGACTTAATCTGACTCAGATCAAGACGTTTGTTGGATTTGATGATGGCCGAGCCGCCGTTGGCAAGGGAGTTACGGTAGCTGGTGACCGCATTTTTGATGTTTATAAGATTCTGCATGGTGAGACGTTTTTTGCCGGACAGATTTTTTGCGCTGACAAAACGGTTGAATATTTCGAGTCCCTTGGCGCCGATTTCATTTGTAAGGGCATTTCTGAGAACATTGACGCTGACCTGAGTTTTTTCGGTAAGGAGTAGTCTATAAATAACTTGTGCAAAACTCGAGTCGATATGAGGTATAATAGGAACATATTTGATGAAGGAATACAGATATGTTTACTACCACCAC
>CACYPY010000034.1 GCA_902776415.1 uncultured Ruminobacter sp. | reverse complement strand
TTGTCTAAACTGTTTGTTAAAGAACTTCGCTGAGCTTTACCCTGTCAGCGAGTGCGTATTTTAGAGATTTTTTGAACCCCGTCAACACTTTTTTCGAAATTTATTACATTTTTCATTATTCTGGTCATTTTTTAACCAAAAAGGTTAAATAGTAACCGTTTTTTCAGCATGTGACACTCCTCAAATTCCATTTTTGACGTTATTTCAGTATTTGCGGCCTGATTTTCGGAAAATCTCCTGCAGAATCCACCTTATACCCGACTGCCGGCCAAAATCACAACACCTGACAATTGTCACTCTCTTGAACATCGAAGCTCATTACTGTTTTAAGGTTTTTGATAGAATAAGACGAAAAAGTTCATCCTGTGCTGTTCATATGGGTTAACGGACTGCAATGAAATATACCAAATATCTGAAATCATGCTTCATAGCATTCATCATCTCCCTTCTCTACATCATATTTGTTACAAGATTCATTGACGACATTGCAGAAGATTCCGGCATATTTGTCATATTAAGCACTTCTCTGATATTCATATCAGGAGTTCTGTCCCCCTTAACTTTTCTCATGTCCGGGAAATACACCACCGCACGCAAGGAAGCTGCAAGACCGGACATCCCGGAGTCCTCACACTCCGCATCCGGAGGAGAAACTCAGTCCCCGCATTCCGAAAACCCCACTGTATTTAACAAAAAAAATGATTATGACAATAAAGAATCCGGCGCCGGGTATTCAGAAAACGACATCTCACTAATACCTGGCAGCAAAGCAAATGCCATCAATGGTCGCAAAGGAAGGGGATACTCCGGAATTAACATCAAGGTACGCGGCCCGGTACATCCCGGCACTTCGCAAGATGCAGATATTGAGTCCATAAATCCCGGAGTGGCAACCCCGGAGGAACTGGCAGTGATACGACAAAAAAACCGGGTAAAGGTTATAAAGCCTGCCAAAAAGGATGATGCTCCTGAACCATAATCCCGGATATGTTTTCTGATCTCAGAAAACAAGATGCAGCACTCCCATGTACTGCTTTCACATGTCCTGTCCGGCATCCGGCCTGAATTCCAAACACTTTTGGAAGCCGAATCTGTTAAAAACCTGCCTGTTCTGTTCTGAAAGCATGCTCATATCCGTGCAGAAAGCCACATTTGCAACAGACGTCTCTCTTTCAGGATACATCTTTTTCGGCATTGCCCCCAAAAGAGATCGGACCCTCCTCCCGATAGCCCTGCCGGAATCAATGAGCATCGCCTGCGGCATAATACAATGGATCTCGTTTTTAATATGCGGAAAGTGCGTACACCCCAGCACTACCACATCGGGCTGCCTGTATTCCGGAAGAGATGTCCAGGGGGAAAGTACTTCTGCAATCTCACCGAGATTGCATGACAATCCCGCAAGCATATCCTCGGCTATTCGCACCAGTTCAGTGGTTCCTATACTGAGAACCTGAACTCCGCCGGCAAAATCTCTTATTAAATCATGCGTATAGCTTCTGGCAACGGTCCCGGGGGTTGCCAGAAGTCCGATTATTTTTCTCTTTGTAAGGCGTGCCGCCGGTTTAATGGCCGGCACCACCCCCACTACAGGAATGCTGATGGCGGCTCTCACGGACTGAAGCGCTATGGTGCTGGCAGTATTGCAGGCTATCACCACCATGTCGAAATGGTACATTTCTGTTATTCTGCGTATCAGATCAGTAACTCTGTTCCTGATAAAATCAGAGGGTTTATCACCATACGGAAAAAAGGCATTATCAAACAAAAAACACGGTTCAATTTCCTGATATTCAGCTATCACATCCCGGAAAACGGACAGACCTCCCACTCCCGAATCAAAAAACAGTACGTTGAACATCTCTATACCTCAGACAAGTATTCCTTTCCGAACATTCCTCTCCGACAATCCGGGGATAATCGGGAATGTCAAACATCCATATGATAATCCCTGACTGCTGTTTCATAAACACAATTCATATTCTACAGTTATTCACAGCAATATAACCACATTCAAAGTTATTAACACTTTATCATCTGATAACACACAGGTTATTAACAGATATGACTTCCTGATAAAAACTGTGTTGGAGCCCGCGTCACGTAACCGGAACACCGAAAATCATTCTGAAGGTCACATATACACAGCAGTTCAGAATCTGCCGCCATGTTACTAAAACCGTAGCATTCCGGGACGGCCGCTATCCGAGTACCGCAATTGCATCTGTCAGTTCCCACTGTACACAATTATTGAGAATAAGGTGTTAACAAATCTCTCAACAACCTGTGACCGGCCTGTGCATTTTAGGAATTATCCCCATGGATCAGTCGGAGACAGTATTTACCGGCACCATTTTCACAAATTCCAGCTACAAATTATCCAGGATGCTCCGCAAACAGCATCGTCACACAGCCCGTGCAATACCTGGTAAGTCATGGAAATAAAAAACCATCTGCGGAAATTCCCGAAGATGGTTTCAGAAACAACAGCATCAGAATCAATATAACTATCTGATTCTGTGGTGCTTTATTAAAAGTTAAAAGAAATTTTTCAACGTTATGGTTCCGCTTACAACAGCTCCTTCAGCAGGGTATCCTCTTTGTGTTTCATATTTCCTGTCAAAAAGATTATCAGCTTTCACTCCAAAGCGCACCCTGTCATTCCAGGTGTAACCAACCCCAAGAGAAACTGTTCCATACCCTGGCAAACGAGGGCCGTATCCGACATTTCTGTGCGATACGAAACGGTAATTGCCGAAATAATCAAAATTATGAGCTTCTCCGTTTATCAAAGCCTTGTAAGTCTGACGGGATCTGTAGGCTATGTCATTTCCTGTCTTCCGATCCTCAGGGTCCATCAAATCGGCAGTAGCCTTTACAGAAAGCCATTTGTCAAACGAATACTCCAGACCTGCTTCAAGTCCGCGAATTCTGGCCTTTGAAACATTTTCATATCCATTGACCCAGGCTATCATGTCTCTGACATTATTAAGATATCCGTTCAGGTAATAACCAAAATTATCGGCAGCCCCCTTGATATTAAACTCCACGTTTGAAGACTTTTCAGGTCTGAGATTAATATTACCGGCAGGACCGAATGTTGCCGGGTAGTAAAGCTCGGAAAGAGTCGGAGCTCTGAATGCGGTTCCGCCTCTTACCGAGAGCGACAGTAAAGGAATAATCTTTATGCCCATACCGGCATCAAAAGTTGTTCTGGTACCAAATCTGGAATTATCATCCAGACGAACCGATGCCTCACCGAGAAACATCTCATCGTTATATTTTGCAAGCAGGGAATACCCTCTGTTCACCAATGAAATATCCCTGTTTCCAAATTTTGTTCCGTAAGTATTGGAATCATTGTCCAGCACATTGTTGTCATAATCCAGACCAAATCCGGCCAGAAGATCCCCCAGGGGATTCCAGTAGTTGACAAAATGACCATTAAAGGCCTGAACCTTGAAAACTGATGATGAAGGACCGTAGAGGGACTGCCCCTTGGGATAGTTATAATCATTGCTTCTGGAAAACATCAGCCCCAAATCATAACGGTACAGCTCCCCGTTATAGTTGGATCCGGCATTAAAGATATTCCTTTCCACCTGATTGCGATCCATTTCATGAACATTACCCCAGTCAGAAAAACTGGAATTATCATAGTCTCCGCGGTTATAAATATAATTGTAGCTTCCTGATATTTCTATTCCCGCATCAGTGGTGTGAGCATACAGCAATTCCAGATTTTTGTTCTTATATCCGTGCTCATCCCCATCGTTAAGACCGGACAGCGGATGCACGTTATAGCCATCCGCGCTGGATACACCCCCGGCGACCTTGATAACATCACTGTCAGAAATCGCCACAGCATTATTTACGGCAAGATCATGAGCCTCGTGCGTCCCAAAAGAATAGCTCAGTTCCTGATGATTTTTATAAGCCGGTCTGGTAATAATGTTAATGACGCCTGACAGTGCGTTAGCCCCGTAAACGGTTGCACGCTGTCCTCTTATATATTCAACCTTCTCGATTATATCTGCAGGCAGAAAGTTGGGGTTCACTGCGGCAATGCCTGATGAATTCAGAGGATTACCGTCAAGCAGAACCAGCACATGTTCGGCCTTTCCCCCGCGAACATAAAAATTTGCAGACTGTCCGCGTCCGCCATAACTTACGGTATCAACTCCCGGCAGAAGATCAAGAACCTCCTTAACGGTATGAAGCTCCATCTTTTCTATCTGATCCCTGGTTACCACTTCAACAGGAGCCAGAACCGATGCCTCGCTTTCCGGTATTCTGGAGGCCGTAACTACAACATCCTCGATTTTTAAGGTCTCGGCAGAAACCACAACTGCGGGAAACAGCATTCCCAGCATCAAATATTTAACTTTCATTGATTAGCCCTTATTCATTACGCGTGAACAGTTAACAGACACCGGGGCAAGTATTCGGACTCCTTTAAGACTCTGAGACTTCCCGCCGTAAGGCAGTGTCATTATCAGAATCAGCTGCAAAGTTACCGCTGCGCGACAGTTCTGGATTTTCACCAGATTCCTTTTTAAGAAGAACACCTCCGGATAACCGCGAATTATAATCACCGCCAAAAATATTTTCATAAAAATCGCAATGACGACTGTCAAAGAGGATAGCAATGAGTACCCGAAAGAAAACTCAAACAAGTGCATCCGTTATCGGCAAAAACAGAGATGAAGACCGGGAAAACTGAAAAACAGATCAGAAATGGCATACAAAAAGGCCATGGCATCAATCAGGTAACCATGGCCTTACAATAAATCAGAAACAGAAACTATATCATTCCATATAGTGTTCAGGCATCGGAATCCTGGCAACACCGGTCCTGACCGCAGCCTCGGCAACCGCTCTGGCAACACGCTTAACAAGACGGCGATCCATCGGCTTCGGCATGATATATTCCGGACCAAATTCCAGACTGTCCGCACCGGAAGCCTTCACAACCTCTTCCGGAACTGGTTCCTGCGCAAGGAGACGGATTGCGTTCATTGCAGCTTTCTTCATCTCAAGGTTAATTTCAGTGGCGCGGACATCAAGAGCACCTCTGAAAAGGAACGGGAAGCAAATAACATTGTTGATCTGGTTAGGATAATCCGAACGTCCGGTACCAAAAATAATATCCGGACGGGCCTTCCTGACAATTTCCGGAGCCACCTCCGGATTCGGATTCGAACAGGCAAAGATAACAGCCTTCGGGGCCATGCTCTTAACCTGTTCCTCACTTACCAGATTTGATCCGGAAACTCCCAGGAAAACATCGGCATCTTTAAGAGCCTCCGTCAGGGTGGTGGGACCGGTATCATTTACAAAACGAGGCTTTTCTCCGTTGAGATCGGTACGCTCAGAACGAATAATACCATGCCGGTCTACCATGAAGAAATGATCTCTCTTTGCACCGCTGGCAAGAAGCAAGTCGGAACAGGCAACACCGGCAGCACCGGCACCAAGGCATACTACCTTGCAATCCTCAATATTCTTTCCCTGAAGCTTAAGGGCGTTGAGAATACCGGCGGTTGTTACAATGGCGGTACCATGCTGGTCATCATGAAAAACCGGGATGGAACATAGCTTCTTAAGACGTCTTTCAATCTCAAAGCACTCCGGAGCCTTTATATCCTCAAGATTGATACCTCCAAAAGTATCGGCTATGTTGGCGACAGTATTGACAAAATCATCAATATCTTTGTGTTTTACCTCAATATCTATGGCATCGACATTGGCAAACTTCTTAAACAGCAGTGCTTTTCCTTCCATTACCGGCTTTGACGCCAGTGGTCCGAGGTTACCGAGACCAAGAATTGCCGTTCCGTTGGAGATAACAGCTACCAGATTACCTTTGATGGTATATCTGTAGGCATTTTCCGGATTGTCTGCAATCTCGCGCACCGGCTCAGCCACCCCCGGGCTATAAGCCAAAGTCAGATCATGAGCGGTCTCCGCGGGTTTGGTAATGCTGATGGAAATCTTGCCCGGTGCCGGGTGTTCATGATATTCCAAAGCTTCTTCATGTAATTTACTGTCAGCCATAAGAAAAAACTCCAATAAACAGGACTGTAACTGTTATTGTATATGAAAAGTCCGAAACAGACGAAAACGACCTGAAAAAACAGAATTATCTGCTCCAAAAACGGGCGGGGATCGCATAAAAGCCCCCGAAAAAAGCCCCGCAATGGTTAAAGAATAAACAATATTGCAACAAATTTGGGAAAATGAAACAAAAAATGTTCAGTGGGACAACTTTTAGAATAATGAAAAACAAAAATCCCGGAACATATTTCAGCCCGGGATTTGCTCAGAATACTGGAAATACAAACTTATTTCTTGGCGCCAAACATACCGAAACGCTTGTTGAAACGCTCTACACGTCCTGCATTGTCGACAATCTTCTGCTTGCCGGTAAAGAAAGGATGGCATGCAGAGCATACATCAATGCTGAGATCCTTGCCGAGAGTTGAACGCACCTTGAAGGTGTTGCCGCAGGAGCACTTAACGGTAATAAAATCGTATGCCGGGTGAATATCTTTTTTCATGGGAAACCTCATTCAGGCTGTGTCGCCATCAGACCACTTTCGCGCCTGACACCACACATAGTTAAAGTAAAAGTCAAAAAACGGGTCGCATGATATATTATTGAGAGAGAATGTGCAATAGGTGTAATAAAAATAATGTATCTGCAAGTTGCCGTAAATATCCACATTTACCAGCCTTTGGAATATGCTACCCCTGACGAAATCACGGATGATCATAACTCTGCCGATAACAACACACTGGGGCTGATTTTTTCAGACCCCCCCCCCTCTTCCGGTACGCCGAAGCAATGCCCTAAAAACATGACAGGATGCCGGGTTCTTGTACCGGTGGGCTCACGGGAGGTTTTGGGCGTGGTCATTTCGGAACATCGGAAAAACGACATTTCAGATAACCAAAACTGTCAGAGAACCATAAAAAAGGTGCTTAGATTCATAGACGATGTGCCGGTTTTTGATCATAACATACTTTCATTACTGCTCTGGGCAGCATCCTATTATCATTATCCTGTAGGAGAAGTATTCTTTTCAGCCCTCCCGCCGCTCCTGAAAAACGATTATCCCGCCACACTTCCGAAAATAGAGGGCTGGGAAAAATCTGACGCTGCCAATCCGGAAAAAATCCCGTGTCGGAGCAGCAAAGGCAGAGATGCCTGGAACTGTCTGCGGAATAAACCCCTGGCAACAGCGGATTTCAAAAACATGGGAATCCCCGTCACAGTTCTTAAAGGGCTTGAAAAAAAAGGGCTCATAAAGCGAATTAACTTAAGAGATCGTCAGAAACCGTGGTATCAGGAAGAAATTACCGTTAATCACGAATTCATCATGAACGGAGAACAGAACAGGGCAGTCTCCGAAATTTGCGCAAAAAACGGATTCAATGTTTTCCTCATAAACGGCGTTACCGGTTCCGGAAAAACCGAAGTGTATCTTAATGTAATCGAAAAAGTCATCAGCAAAGGACTTCAGGCAATGGTTCTGGTTCCTGAAATCAACCTTACGCCGCAGACCGTAAAACGTTTTTACCGGCGTTTTTCAGTTCCCATAGTCTGTATAAACTCGGCAATGCCCGCAAAAGAAAGACTCAATTCCTTTCTGCTGTTTTCAGGAGGAAACGCCGCCATTCTGATCGGAACCAGAAGCGCCGTTTTCACCCCCATGCGTTTCCCGGGGATAATTATTATTGATGAAGAGCATGACGGATCTTTCCGTCAGGAAGACGGCTTTCGCTACCATGCCAGGGATCTTGCAACGGTAAGAGCCCGGATGGAGAATATTCCGATAATTCTCGGATCGGCTACCCCGTCACTGGAAAGTCTTTACAACGTCAGGATCGGAAAATATCACGAGATAAATCTTCTCAGCAGAGCAGGGAATGCCCAACCGGCAAAAATAATTCCCATCAACATGTGCCGTGAAGGACAGTTTCACGGTATTTCGGATTCAATGCTCATAGCAATCCGGGCTGAACTGGCACAGGACAACCAGGTTCTGATTATGCTTAACCGTCGCGGCTACGCTCCAAAAATCATCTGCCATGACTGCGGATATGTTTTTTTGTGCGGAAACTGCGATTCCGGCCTTTGTTATCACCAGGACCGGCATATTCTGCTGTGTCATCACTGCGAAACCAGATATCCAGTTCCCACGGAATGTCCTGTTTGCAAAAGCAGAAATCTTACGGTTACGGGGAACGGCACCGAACAGCTTGAGAGCTGCCTTAAAGAGCATTTTCCCGATGAAAGTATTGTCCGCATTGATCGCGACAGCGTTAACAGAAAAGGAGTTTTGGAACGGTATCTTCAGGAAATCAATGACAAGAAGCATCACATCATCATCGGGACTCAGATGCTGGCAAAGGGACATGATTTTCCCGAAGTCACTCTTGTAGGCATAATCAATGTCGACAGCAGTCTCGTCAGCGAGGATTTTCGATCCCGGGAAAAGCTGGCACAGCTGATCATTCAGGTAAGCGGAAGAGCAGGAAGAGGCACTAAAAAAGGGAAAGTGCTTCTTCAGACCTACTGGCCGAATCATCCCCTGCTGGAGCTTCTAATAAACAAAGGATACAACGCCTTCGCAAAAGAAGAATTGTCCTGCAGAGAAAAACTGCGACTTCCCCCGATTACCAGTCACGCCGTTATCAGGGGCAATTCTCCAAGTCACAAATCGCTCTCGGATCTTATGGATGAAATATATTTTTTTCTGCTGGAAATCTGCACCGTTTTCCCTCACACAAAAATACATCCGCCAATGGCAGCTTCCATGGAAAGAATAGGAAACAGATATCATCTTAACATTGTTATAGAATCAGAAACCCGCATCGAACTCCAGAAATTTCTTACGACTCTGATAAATCACAAAAACGAAATCAGACACCTTAATAACTGCCGGATCGTAATTGACGTGGATCCCTCAACAACTTTGTAAATCCCGGATACTCCGTTTTTTGGCAGCACCGAACCAAAGTCTTCATGACATCGTCATGATATCAAAACTCTTGAAATTTTCATCACAGCCGGTAGGAAAAGAGCAAAGCAAAAAAATGAAAAGTTTCACATGTTCGGCGCATGCATAATGCACAGCAATCCTCCTTGATTGCAAATATCTGAAAAATGCTTATACTTTACCCATAATCTGTAGCCTGCTTCATAAAAATTGCTTAAACAGAATCGTAAAAACATCAAGTCACGATCATCGCTCTGCCATGTGAGCCGTTAACGTACCTGGTGCCACAGAATCAACAAATGGAATTTTTTCATGAAAGAGTATATTCAGAATCTTCTTACCAATATTGTATCCTGCTTAAAAAATGAAAACATCCTGTCTGCGGATACTCAGATTCGCATCATGGTAGAAAATACCAAGGATAAGACACATGGCGACTACGCGTCAAATATTGCCATGATGCTTGCCAGACCCATGAAAAAAAATCCTCGGGAAATTGCCGAGATCCTGACATCACGCATTCCGGAAAACGACAAAATCTCCCGCGTTGAAATCGCCGGTCCCGGATTTATAAACTTTTTTGCCAACAAGTCATTTGTTGAAAATCAGGTTAACAGCATGCTCAGGGATCCCATGCTGGGTGTAAGGCCGTCAAGAACCCCGGAAACAGTGGTGATTGATTACTCTTCGCCCAACGTGGCAAAGGAAATGGCCGTACACCATATCAGATCCACAGTAATAGGTGATGCCGTGGTTCGCATTTTGGAATTTCTCGGAAACCGCGTAATCAGAGCCAACCACATCGGAGACTGGGGAACCCAGTTTGGCATGCTCATAGCCTGTCTTGAAAAGAAGGAAAATGAAAACGCCAGTTCCCTGGAGCTTTCGGATCTGGAAGCCTTCTACCGCGAAGCGAAGAAATACTATGACGAAGATCCTCAATTTGCGGAAAAGGCCCGTAAATACGTTGTTAAACTGCAAAGCGGTGATGAATATTGCCGGGAAATGTGGCAGAAACTGGTAAAGATTACCATGGATCAAAATCAGGAGATATACCGCAGACTTAACATCTCGCTGACTGAGAAAGATGTTATGGGGGAAAGTCTCTATAACCCCATGCTGAAACCACTGGTGGATGACCTCATATCCCGCAACCTTGCAAAGGAGGATCAGGGAGCTATTGTAGTTTACCTTGACAGCTTCAAAGACAAGGAGGGAAATCCTCGCGGCGTGATAGTACGGAAAAGCGATGGCGGATACCTTTACACTACCACCGATATTGCCTGCACAAAATATCGCGTTGAACATTTCGGAGCTAAAAGAATCATCGTATTCGCCGATTCAAGACAACACGAGCACCTGCTGATGGCCTGGGACATCGCAAGAATGGCTGGTTATCTTCCGGAAAATGTTCTGACCGAGCATGGTTCGTTCGGAATGATGCTTGGGAAGGATGGCAAACCATTTAAAACCAGAACCGGCGGTACCGTAAAGCTTAAGGAATTTCTTGATGAAGCGGAAAACCGTGCGGCTGCACTCATGTCCGACCGTGATAACAATCTTTCCCCGGAGGAAAAAAGTCAGGTTATCCACACCGTAGCCATGGGAGCCGTGAAATATGCGGATCTGTCCAAGAATCGCACTACTGACTACATCTTTGACTGGGATAACATGCTCACATTCGACGGCAACACCGCACCTTATCTGCAATATGCGTACAGCCGGGTAAGATCGATTTTCCGGAAAACCGATGCCACTCCGGGGGGAATAAAAATTACTTCCCCCGAAGAAGAAGATCTGCTTCTTAAATTTACCAAATTTAACGAGGTGGTAAACGGCGCTGCCGAAAAGGCAATGCCACATCTTCTGTGCACATACCTGTATGAGCTTGCAGGTTTGTTTATGAAATTCTATGAATCCTGTCCGATAACAAGATCTGAGGTTCCCGATAACATCAAGGCAAGCAGACTGGCCATTGCTGAATGCGCTGCTAAAATTCTCAAAACCGGACTTGGCCTGCTGGGAATAGAAACTTTGGAAAAAATGTAATGGTAGTTGCTGTAAATAAAAGCCGTAAAAGGAATTCCGGAAATAAAACCCCGGAAAAATCTCACCATTCCCTGACAGTCATTGTTACTGTCTCGGTAATCCTGTTTTTCTTTATGGCTTTCGTGACATGGCTATGGTTATCCAAAACGCCGAAACAGCAGGCTCCTAAACCGCAACATCAGGAACAGCCCCGGCAGCAAAGGCCGGTCAATACCTACTCCTATACGGAAATTCTGGAACATAAGGAAATTGATTCTGGCTCCGGCGTCACAATCACCAGGAATTACGAAGCCGAACGTCAGGCCAAAGAGGCAGAATACTACCGCAAAATAGCGGAAAAGAAAAAGCGTGCTGCCGAAGAAAAGGCCAGACTGCAGGCAGAAAAGGAACTCCGACAGGAAAAGGAACGTCTTGAGAAAGAGCGTATCAGGCTCGAAAAAGAAAAAGCCCGACTTGAAAAGGAAAGAAAGGCTCAGGAAGCAAAGGATGCCAAAGAAGCCAGAAGCTCGGCGGCAACACCCGGCAGTAATCCCGTTTCAGGTCCTGACAATTCCGGAATCATGATGGTAACAAAGGCCGGAGACAAGCAACTGGTTGTCAACGACAAGCGTCAGAAAGGAATGACCTATCTCTACTGTCAGGAAAACTACCGCACTTCCAGAGATGCCGAATCAATAAAGGCCCGTATGGCTCTTGAAGGACAGGCATCCATTATTTACCGAAAAAAAATGGGTGGCGGTTATGTCTACAGTCTGATTGTGGGACCGGTAAACGGTGATAAAAACACTGTGAAGGCAGCTGCCAGAAAAGTTTACGGTATCACCTGCAACTGAACGAAAAAATCCCTGATGGTGTCAGGGATTTTTTGACAGACAAGATGTCTTATTCAGTACTTTTCCTTGTACACTATCTCGATAGCCCGTACAAGTTTCTCAAAATCCTTGTCAGTCCACATCATCCCGGCATGCTCCTGACTTTCCTTGTCGAAGGATCTTTTAAGACGAGCAACCATTTCATCATAACGCTTAGGTGTAATTTTTATCATCTCGCACTTATCAAAATCACAAATCCACGGATTATCAGCACCATCGAGAAGAAGGTTATTAATATTCAGATCTGAATGATATATTCCCGCTCTGAACAGGGTTCCGATGGCATCTCCCATTTTTAGAATCTCGGCATCAGTCATCGGTCTTTCGGAAAGAATCTTGCCAACATTGCGGGCCCCGGTAATTTCCCTGGTGATAATGTCGTTTCTGACAAACATTCCTGATCTGGTAACACGTGCCAGAATCGGGGTCGGAACGTGCAATCCCATGGCTCTCATTCTCAAAAGCAGATCATATTCCTGAACAGATCTTTCGGCAGTGGCGGAAAAACTGAAGAACTTGTCGTTCAGGAGTTTTGCCATCATGCCGCCGCGATAATAATGACGAATGATGATACGTCTGCCTTCTGGGTCATTCACCAGATAAGTCCGACCTCTTCCGATAAAAACCTGAACAACCTTTCCTCCGGATTCGTACTCGGAGATATCGCAGTACTGTTCCAGTTCCTGTTCTGTCACTCCCTTTCTGAAAAACTGCGGATTGTATACATAAGTAACTTTTTTAGTTTCGATTACCGCTTTTTCCTGTAAAGCCATAACACTTACCCATTACCTGAAAACATACCCGAAATAATAAATGTTTTTTTGTCCCATTGCACGAATTTGGAGGGATATTCCTGTTAATATATAGCTTTCACTCGCAACTTTCACACACAACAACAGAAATACGGGTTAACACCATGGATACCACACCAACTTCGATTTGCGTTCTCAGACTTTCTGCCATCGGTGACTGCATCAACGCCCTTGCTCTGGTACAGATACTGAACAGAAATTTTCCCCATGCCGAAATAACCTGGGTAATCGGCAAGGCCGCAGCCAGCCTTTTTGAAGGAATTCCGGGTATTAATCTGGCTGTATATGACAAAAAAACCGGAATTCGTGGGATGCTCCGGCTTAGAAAACAGCTTAAAGATAAAAACTTCGATATGGTTCTGAATATCCAAAGTGCCTTCAGGGCCAGTATGGTTTCCATGATTGCCCTGAAATCCCGGGTTAAGTACGGATTTGACAAGGAAAGAGCGATGGACGGCCAGCGTTTTTTTACAAACCGAACCGTAAAATCCCCGGAACCTCCTTGTATCCATGTTCTGGACGGTTTTATCGCTTTTGCCAAAGCAATCGGCTGCACGGATCTTGAGCCAAAATGGAATTTCTTTCTTACCGAAGCCGAAATTGCACGGACAAAAAATTTCATTACCGGCAAAACAGTGCTTTTAACTCCGTGCTCGTCGAAGGAATTTAAAAACTGGACGCTTAACGGTTACATCGAAATAACCAAATATGCGATTTCCCGCGGTTTTAACGTCATTATTGCCGGAGGAAAATCGGAGTACGAGCTGCAAATGGCTGATAACATAATCAGCGGAATTCACATAGACAAGCACCGGGTAACCAGCCTGATGGGCAAAACAACTCTGAGAGAACTAGCCGCACTGATTTCCCAGGTATCGATGCTGATATCTCCCGATTCCGGCCCCGTGCATATTGCCAGTGCTCTTAACGTTCCGGTTCTGGGACTGTATGCCAATCACAATCCCGGCAGGGTGGGACCTTATAGATTCGGACAATACACGGTATCCGTGTACGATGAATATCTGAGGCAGGAACACCCTGAAGGAAATGGTGGTCTCAAATGGAGAACCAAAGTCCATAACAAGTTTGCCATGCACGGAATTACCACTGTCATGGTACGGGAAAAATTTGATAAAATTCTCACCGACTACAGGCTTTAAAAGGAAATTACCAATATGCTGGCTGTCTATCCTGGCACATTCGATCCCTTCACTCTCGGGCACCTTGATATTCTGAAGCGCAGCTCCTGTATTTTCAGCAAGGTTATTCTGGCTGTATCGGAGAGTCCGGCAAAATCTCCGGTGGTGAACTTTAAGGATCGCACGGAAATTGTTAAGCTCTGCGCTTCCGGTTTTCCCAATGTATCTGTTGAACCATTTACCGGCATGCTGGTGGATTTTTTGCAGGAAAGAAATGCCGGAGTACTGGTAAGGGGGATCAGAAATCTGTTTGACTGCGAATACGAACTAACACTGCAGGCAATGTACAAAAAGCTCATGCCTTCCCTTGAAATCGTCATGCTCCCGGCTTCTCCGAATGTCAGCTTTATCTCTTCTACCCTGGTCAGAGACGTCATCAGACATTACGGAGATATCACTCCTTTTGTTCCGCCGGAGGTATCAAAATACCTTACAGAGCACGAATGCACTCCGGGGATAAACATCAATTCCTGAGATATCCCCGCGTCAGGACTGGCATTCAGGACAATAGTAGGTGCTCCTGCCAATGACAGCATGCTCCAGCGGGGTTCCGCATATGCAACATGGCAGTCCCTTCCGGCCGTACACTTTAAGCTCGTTTACATATTGTCCGGGACTCCCGTCTGAACCGCTGAAATCATGAATGGTGGTTCCGCCCCGGCCAATTGATGCATTCAGAATCCGCTGAATGTTCCTTACCAGTACCTCACATTCCTTCTCGGTTATATCGCAGGACCTTCTTAGCGGACTGACCCTGCTGGCAAACAGGACTTCACTGGCATAGATATTCCCCACACCGACCACAACCTCATTATCCATAAGGATTTTTTTAACAGGTGCCTTAAAATGATGAATACGCTCGTAAAGAACCGCTCCTGTAAAATTTTCATCCAGTGGTTCGGGGCCCAGTCTGGCCAGTTTTGGATCCTTATAAGGGTCCTGTCCCTCCGCAAACCATTCAAAAAGTCCAAACCTTCTCTGATCGTTAAACCTGATTATCTGACCGCCGGCAATTACAATGTCAACATGGTCATGCTTGATTACCGGAGTTTCTGGGGGTACCAGATGGAGATGTCCGGACATTCCCAGATGAATAAGAACAGATCCCTGGTCTGTTCTTATGATTATATATTTGCCTCGCCGATCCACACTGAGAACTCTGAGATTTCTGAGTGTTGAAAATTCCGGGGAGATTGGCGTCCGCAATCTTGGGAAACGTACTACAAAATGCGATATGCAGTTGTTAATAAGCGCAGGAGCAATTCCTCTCCTGGTTACTTCCACTTCGGGCAATTCCGGCATTTATGATTCTCCTGACAACAAAAAAACCCGAAGTATGCACCCCGGGTTTTAAAATCTCAAAAAAACAGGATCAGAACTACTTGATCTTGCCTTCTTTGTACAGCACATGCTTGCGAACAACCGGATCATACTTCTTCATTTCGATCTTTTCAGGAGTTGTACGCTTGTTCTTGGTAGTGGTGTAGAAATGACCAGTACCAGCAGTTGAATTCAAACGAATCTTTTCACGTCCGCCCTTAGCCATTGTTTATCTCCTTAAATAACTTCACCCTTGGCACGAAGTTCAGCAAGAACCTGATCAATACCAACCTTATCAATGGTACGGATGGCTCTTGTGGTTAAACGAAGTCTTACAAACCTGTTCTCAGACTCAACCCAGAATCTGTGAAAATGCAGATTAGGAAGAAAACGGCGGCGAGTGGCATTTTTTGCATGGGAACGATTGTTTCCCACAGCAGGGCCCTTGCCTGTAACTTGGCATACTCTTGACATTGCGGTCACTCCAAATATTAAAAAGTCATTCTTTTAACACCCCAGAAGGACAACTTCAAGGTGTGCTTGACATACTCATCCTGTCTGGACAGGAATAACCCGGCATCCGAAAACAAAATCCATTCGGATCAGACACACCGACTCCGCTGACTCTTGCAGAATTCAGCATCGCCTTCTGCTGTCCGGGCAAGTCCTGCACTTCTTAAAATGTTTGCACTGGTGTCATACACTAATCAGCGTCACTGACAGCCTCACACCAACCCCCAGTTTAACGGCACTGAGAATTGCAGAAACTGCTGATAAACTTGCGGTGCGATTTTATACACCAAAAACAGATTAAAATCAACTGTTAAAAGACAAAAAACCGGGATCTGGCTGATTAACCAGCTCCTGCTCATAGCAAGGCCAGGAAAACATTCCGTTCAGCACCCGTATTTACAAGGATTCTGTCAGTACGGAACACTGCTAGCAACCGCTCTCTGCCTGTGCATCCTCAGGAAAAAATCAGACGGTTCTTATCCCTAAGCCGAGACCGCGGCATTTTATCATATTTTTCAGAACTATGTTCAGCATCACAAAAATAATCTAAACCGGCTTTTCGAAAAATCCGTCATCCGCATCACCGCAATCTCAGACTTTCGCAATAATTAGTATGCCGGTAAGCATAACGTGCTAAACTTACGGCCGTTCATTCAATTGCATGAAAGCAAAGAATAGGAAGCAAAGGTATGAGTCTTTCTGGCAAAAAAATTATTCTCGGAATTACCGGTGGCATTGCGGCCTACAAGGCCGTCCTGCTTCTCCGGCTTCTGAAAAAAAACGACTGCGATGTTACCGTCGTAATGACCGGCGAGGCGGAAAAATTTATCACCCCTCTTACACTTCAGGCTCTGTCGGGGAAACCTGTTTTGCGGGATATCTTTTCGGATGCCGAACATAACGGCATAATTCACATAAGCACAGCATCAGAGGCCGATTTGGTGGTAATCGCTCCGGCAACTGCAAATACCATCGCCAAAATTCGGGCGGGAATAGCCGACAATCTTCTGACCTCCATCGTTTTGGCAACCCGGGCAAAAATCATGCTGGCACCGGCCATGAACCGAGTCATGTGGGAAAACTCCGCCACTCAGGAAAACATCGAAGTTCTCAGAAACAGAGGCTTTATTATTTCCGGCCCCGTGTCAGGCTTTCAGGCCTGCGGCGATAATGGCACGGGACGCATGAAAGAACCGCAGGAAATATTCAATGATATCATGGCAGTTCTCCAGGGACCGTCTGTTCCCCCGGAGCATGAGAGACTTCTCGCAGGAAAAAAAATTGTGATCACTGCCGGTCCCACCGTGGAACCCCTGGATCCGATACGTTTTATCTCGAACCGCAGCTCCGGCAAAATGGGCTATGCCATCGCCGAAGCGGCTGTCGCCATGGGGGCAGAGACCATTCTGGTAAGCGGACCGGTACAAATTTCTCCGCCTGCCGGAGTTAAGTTCATATCTGTAAACACCGCGCAGGAAATGCATGATGCCGTTATGAACGGCATTTCTGATGCCGATGTTTTTATAGGAACAGCGGCTGTGGCGGATTTTCGAGCTGCCTCCGTATCTCCCGTAAAAATCAAAAAGAGCGCCCAAAACGAAGAACTTGACATCAGACTTATACAGAATCCGGACATCCTGTCACGGGTGGGACACTCAGAACAGCGCCCTTCCGTTGTAGCCGGTTTTGCAGCGGAAACAGACAAGCTTGAAACATACGCCATCAAAAAACTGAAAGACAAAAATGCAGATATCATTTTCGGCAATGACGTGTCTGACAAAACCATCGGATTTAACAGCGATCAGAATGAAATCACCGTATTTTCCAAAGACGGCAGAATCATTCCCCTCCCAAAATCTTCCAAAAAAGAACTGGGATTTTCTGTCCTGCGCTTAATCGCGGAAGCACTGAAGTAACACCTGTCACTTTTCTGGAACCTGACAGAACATCTTTTGGCAGGTTCCTCATTCATAATGATGACACAGTTTTCCTAGTGTTTTCCCAACAGCCTTACAGTTAGAAAAATCACAAATTCATATCTGCCTCAGCCACAAATTTCATATATTTAACTCCGCATTGGATATAATCACGGACAATCCGTATTCCGTCTGACGGACTCGGCTGTCTCTCTGCCGGGATACAGGAATGCATACAAAGGCATCATTTCCATCCACACCACGTGGATACTGATTAAAACAAGGAACATTAAATGGCAGACGAAGCAAACGCTCAGGAAGCTACAAACGCAAAAATTACCGAGATAATTGACAAATCAATTATTCAGGATCCCATAGGCTATCTCCAGGCACATCAGGACCAGATCATCAGCTTTGGGCTGGATATTGTCAGTGCTGCTGCGATCCTATTCGTTGGCTGGCTGCTGGCAAAGCTGGTGTACAAAATCAGCTATACGGTAATGACAAAGGCCAGCATTGAACAGACCGTTTCCAAATTCATTTCCAATCTCATCAAATATGCA
This sequence comes from uncultured Ruminobacter sp., assembly GCA_902776415.1. Classification (GTDB taxonomy): domain Bacteria; phylum Pseudomonadota; class Gammaproteobacteria; order Enterobacterales; family Succinivibrionaceae; genus Succinimonas. The sequence continues at coordinate 2,619 of CACYPY010000034.1, read as the reverse complement.
GTCATCGCTTTCGTAATTACGGCAGCTTTAGCCCAGGTCGGCGTTCAGACCGCTTCTTTCGTTGCGATTGTCGGTGCCGCTTCCTTCGCTGTAGGCATGGCTCTCCAGGGTTCTCTCGCCAATTTCGCATCCGGAGTTCTTCTCCTCATATTTCGTCCAATCAAGGTCGGCGAGGTTGTGGAAGCTGCAGGTCAGACCGGTTCAGTACAGGAAATCACCATCTTCACCACCACCTTCCTTACACCTGACAACAAGGTCATCATCATTCCCAACAGTGCCATTTCATCAGGAACAATAATCAATTATTCCCGGATGGAAAAACGCCGTGTAGATTTTTCTTTCGGCATTGAATACGGCTCGGATCTCAAAAAGGCCAAAGAGGCCATTACCAAAATGTTTGAGAATGACGAACGTATTATCAAAGAAGACGGCATTACCGTGGTAATAGGATCTTTGGGAGAATCCAGCATCAATGTTACCGCACGGGTATGGTGCAATGGAAATGATTACTGGGATGTTTATTTCGACAATACCGAAAAAGTCGTAACCGCTCTCACTGAAGCCGGAATCAATATTCCGTTCAAGACCGTTACTGTTATCAATCAGAAGTAACTTTTCATAACACATGACAGAAAAGCCATGACTGACTGCCATGGCTTTTTTATTACGGATGTCATCTCCTCAGATGCCGTAGCGATCGCGATAGCCCCTCATATCATCCAGATGTCCTGAAAGATCTGGAATGCCTGCCATATATTCCATGAGATCATTCATGGAAATAATGGCTGCCACCCGGGTATTAAAATCCCTTTCCACCTCCTGAACCGCACTGAGTTCCGAATTCCCCTTCTCCTGACGATCCAGTGCCAGCAGTACTCCACTCAGGGAGGCCTGAGATTTTTCTATAATCGCCATGGATTCTCTTATGGCGGTTCCGGCAGTAATCACATCATCCACCAGAACAACTCTGCCTGCCAGAGGGGAGCCGACAAGATTGCCGCCCTCTCCGTGATCCTTTGCCTCTTTTCGGTTGAAAATCCAGGGAACATCTCCGCCGAACTTCCGGGAATAGGCTACAGCCAAAGATGTGACAATAGGGATCCCTTTATATGCCGGCCCGAAAAGCAGATCGAATTCCAGACCTGAATCATGAAGAGCATCCGCGTAAAACTCTCCGAGGAGCCCCAAATCCCGCCCCGAACAAAACAGTCCGGCATTGAAAAAATAGGGACTTACCCTGCCGGATTTTAAGGTGAAGCTGCCAAACCTGAGCACATTCCTGCTCAGTGCCAGTTCAATAAACGATTTTTTATAGTCCTTCATTTCCGCACCTCCGTTATTGAAAACACATTGTACACGAATAAACACAGCATAATATGTGTTATTATGACTCACCGGAGAATTTTTCTCCGGAAATCTATTAATAAAATCTGCATTACCAATGGAAATCACATGATTAGAAGTATGACCGGCTTTGCCAGTAAAGAAGTCAAGACTGAACATTATCAAATATCAGTATCTCTGAAAGCGGTTAATTCCAGATACCTGGATATGTTTTTCGTATATCCTGATTCCCCGGAACCAATGAGCATGGAAATGTCATTCCGGGAACAGCTCAGGGATCGAATCTCCCGGGGAAAACTTACTTTGGTCATCAGTGTCAAAAAGATCTCGTCTGACAATCGGCTGACGCTGAATCAGGAGCTGACCCGAAGCCTTATTAAAAACATTCAGGAAATTCGCCGCATCAGCAACGAAATTGATACCGCAGCAGGAGAAAATTCAATTGGCGTCAACGCACTTGATATCCTGAATTTTCCCGGAATACTGGGAAATTCGGAAGGACATCGAGAAGAACTCGAAGCAGCTCTTAAAGAAACACTGGAAAATGTTATCGACGAATTCAACGACTCTCGCGAAAGCGAAGGCAGAAAACTGGAGGAATTCCTGATAGATCATCTGGAAACAATTGCAAATCATGTTTCCAAAATCAAAAACAGACTCCCTGACATTATCGAATGGCAGCGAAAGAAAATTGCAAATTTCGCTTTGGAACAGTCAGTAAAACTTGATAACTCCATCCTGGAACAGGAGATTATTCTGTTTGCGCAGCGTATCGACATAGCTGAAGAACTAAACCGGCTGACATCACATATTTCCCAGACCAGGGATATTCTCAAAAAAGGCGGTGTTATCGGCAAAAGACTGGATTTTATGATGCAGGAGTTTAACAGGGAATCAAATACCATTGCTTCAAAATCCGTCAATGCGGAAATTACCAGCGAAGCTGTGGAACTAAAAGTTCAGATTGAGCAGATGCGAGAACAAATTCAGAATATTGAATAACCTTCTCTTCTCCATGCCCTCTCTGCTGAAGCATGTGAGGGCTTTCCTTATTATCACCAGGAGCCTGTGGCAGCTCTGAATTTTCGGACATACCATCCCGAATAGCTATTTTTCTGCCATTTTAAGCGAGGATATGCCGCACCTCATGATGAAGCTTCTTAAATAATGCCCCATTATAACCTAAGCTCTACGAATTTGTATGACTAAAAGTTTCGGCACATACTGCGGTGGAACGGATCTGAGCCTCACTCGTTATTACCAGCCATTTTTAGG
>CACYPY010000033.1 GCA_902776415.1 uncultured Ruminobacter sp. | reverse complement strand
GCCGTTCCCCACCAGTTTGTCCCCAAAGAGGATCGCGGAGTGATATATATTTATGCCGGGGGAGGGGAGGGCACCAGCATTCATCGCATGAAGCGGGAAATGTCCCATATTGAAAAGTTTCTGATGACCTATCTCGAAAAGGGCGAGGTATCTTCGGTAAGCTTCAGTTCTCCCTCCCTGGGGGCGGGAACGGATCAGAGCGGCTTTGTGGTTATTCAGCTGGCCCCGTGGGAAAAGAGAATCCGCACCTCTCATGAGCTGGCACAGGAAATCAAGAAAAGACTTACGGATGTGCCGGATCTGACTGTTTACGTTTACGAGCCGGGTTTTAAGGGAACCTCCGGAAGTCCGGTGAAATACGTTATCAAGGGCAATGATTTCCGGGAACTGGACAGGGTAAGCCGGAAGCTGATTGCGGCGGCGACTGAAAATGGCATTCTGGTAAACGCTGATACCAACTATTCTGAAAACACTCCGGAGGTGGAGGTTTCTATAAAGGTTGACAAGGCAGCGGTTCTGGGAGTTCCTCTTCTCAATATTTCGAAAGCGTTGCAGACGGCTCTTGGCGGTACCAGTCATACCACATTTGTGGACCGGGGCGAGGAATATGATGTATATATCCGGGCTCCGGAAAATCAGTTCCGGGATATAAATTCCATTGGCACACTCAATATCAGGGCGGCAGGAGGCGAAATGGTTCCTCTGGGCAGCGTGGCTTCCTTTGATTTGAAGTCCCGTGCCAAGAAGCTTCCTCATTTTGACAGAGACAAGGCGGTAACCATCAGTGCCCATCCGGCACCGGGGGTAAGTCTGGGACAGGCTTTGGACTGGATGGATCGGTGGTGCTCTGACAATCTGGAGCCTGGCATGTCAGTGGCACTGAACGGAGAATCCCGGCATTTCCGGGAAAGCGAGAACGAGCTGGCCCTGGTTCTGGGACTGGCCGTGCTGGTTACCTATCTTGTGCTGGCAGCTCAGTTTGAAAGCTTTATTTATCCTGTGATTGTAATGGTTACCATTCCTTTGGGAGTGTCCGGAGGTCTCCTGGGACTCTGGATCATGAATATTTCTCTCAATATCTACAGCGAAATCGGTCTGCTCCTCCTTATCGGCATGGTGACTAAAAACGGCATTCTGATAGTGGAGTTTGCGAATCAGCTGAGAAGATCCGGAGAAACGGTATACACGGCGGTTACCAGAGCCTCCCGGCGGCGTCTGAAACCGATTCTGATGACTTCTCTTACCGCCATCATCGGGGCGCTTCCGCTGATTCTGGCCAACGGTTCCGGGTATGAAAGCCGTCAGTCCTTGGGGGCGGTTATATTCTTCGGAATGAGCGCAGCCACCCTGATCACGGTTTTTGTGGTTCCCGGAATATATCTCATTCTGGGAGACTATGCCGGAATTCCGGGGGAGCATGAAAGAAGGCTGGAAAAGGAACTTTCGGAATATTGTTCCTGATGAAGTGAAGGTATGGTGGACATTTCTCTTTTGTCAGGCAATTTCATGGTGCGACAAATTTTACAGGAAACATAACCCGGGGCTGGAATGCGGGTATAATGTGAAGGATTTTTGTGATGATCAGGGGCTTGTCCGGATTCAGACAGGTCCTGTTATTTTTTGCAGGTGACAACAGAGATATGTCCAATATTACTAGAGCGGATTTCAACCGTTACGAAATGAATGTATATAACCCGGCTCCGTTTATTCCGGTAAAGGGGCAGGGCTCGCGTTTCTGGGACGATGCGGATAAGGAGTACATTGATTTTGCGGCAGGCATTGCCGTGAATGTTATGGGGCATTGTCATCCTGAAATTGTCAGAGCTTTGGAGGAGCAGTCTCATAAGCTTTGGCATATTTCCAACTATATGTGCACCGAGCCTGCTATCCGTCTGGCCAGATATCTGGTGGATAACACTTTTGCCGATAAGGTGTTTTTTGCAAATTCCGGCGGCGAGGCCAACGAGGCAGCTCTGAAGATTGCCAGAAGATATGCCTATGACCACTACGGCCCGGAAAAGGATCAGATTATTTCCTTCGAAAATTCCTTCCACGGCCGTACGCTGTTTGATGTTACCGTCGGCGGGCAGGAAAAGTACCGTACCGGATTCGGACCTTTGCCAGGTGAAGTCATCCATGTTGAGTTTAACAATCTGGAAGCGCTGAAGGCTGTTATTTCTGAGAGAACCTGTGCGGTGATGCTGGAACCCATTCAGGGTGAGGGCGGTATTGTTCCTGCTGACCGGGAATATCTCCAGGCGGTAAGAAAGCTCTGCGATGAAAACCATGCGCTTCTTATCTATGATGAAGTTCAGACCGGTTTTGGCCGTACCGGGTACATGTATGCCTATGAAGCCTATGGTGTGGTACCGGACATTCTGACGTCCGCCAAGGGGTTGGGTGCCGGAATCGCCATCGGGGCCATGATGACCACTGACAAAATTGCCGATACCTTCAAGCCGGGGGTTCACGGAACCACCTTCGGAGGAAATCCTTTGGCCACAGCGGTAGGCTGCCGTTCTTTCGAGCTGGTTCATAATCAGGATTTTCTTGACGGCGTAAAGAAGAAGGCCGAGCTTTTCAGGGAGCTTTACCGGAAGCTTAACGAGGAGTTTCATTGCTTTAAGGAGGTTCGCGGTATGGGGCTTCTTATCGGAGCCGAGCTTACTCCTGAAAAGAGCGACCGGCTTAAGGATATCTTTAAGGCCTGTCTGGAGGAAGGTCTTTTTGTGCTGACAGCAGGACACAATGTTATAAGAACCGTGCCTGCACTGAATATTCCCGAGGAGGATATCAGGGAAGGCTTTGAAAGATACAGAAAGGCGCTGAAAAAGCTGTTTTCCTGATCGAGCAGTTTAAAGGTTATAGCTTCTTCTGGCGGTTATTATGCCAGGTGAATCTAAGGTGTTGATTGAATGCCGTCTTGTTCCGGGGCGGCCTTTTTGTTGTCTGAAAAGGCGGACGGCTAGAAACCGATGGAGAATGTGTAAACCGGAAACAAAAAAGGGAAACCGCAGTCTCCCTTTCTTTTCAGCTTCAGAGTTTTTCAGTCTGCAATCAGCGAGTGTTGAATACCACGATGGTTTTTCCGTGTGCGCTTATCATATTCTGTTCTTCCAGCATTTTCAGAATACGTCCTACAGTTTCGCGGGAACAACCGACAATCTGACCGATTTCCTGCCTGGTGATTTTGATCTGCATTCCATCAGGATGAGTCATGGCGTCGGGCTGGTGGGCAAGGTTGATAAGAGTACTGGCAATGCGCCCCTGAACGTCAAGAAATGCCAAATTTCCGACCTTGCTGCTGGTGGTGGTCAGGCGTCTGGCCATCTGGGCGCTGAGTCGCATCAGGATTTCAGGATTGACCTGAATGAGCTGCTTGAATTTCTTGTATGAAATCTCGGCAATTTCACAGGCGTTCTTGGCTCTGACCCAGGCGGATCTGATCGGACTTTCGCTTTCGTCGAAGAGGCCGAGTTCGCCAATAAAATCCCCCTGATTAAGGTAGGAAAGAATCATCTCCTTGCCATCCTCATCCTTGATGAGAACAGCCACAGAACCCTTGACAATGTAGTAGAGCGTTTCAGCCTTTTCACCGGCATGTATCAGAGTACTCTTTGCAGGATACTTATGGATGTGACAATGAGAAAGAAACCAGTCCTTGGTAGGATCTGATTGAGGTTTACCAATAAGCATTATCTAATAATCCCTTTACTGCTGACAAAGCATCCGAAGTTGTTGTACTGTAATAGTTCTCCTCGGATTTGGAACAATTCATGCTCCATGACAATTCGTCGTGTATGATACTCAAAAATCAGACAAAGTTCACTACAGGAATATGACGTGCCGCATATTTTTTTGACTTATCGTGAACTTGATCACTTTAGGAGATGCTGTTATAAGAGTGTTGTCGTGTAAAATGTGTCGGAAAATCTGACATAGCTTAGTTTTGTTGTGAAAAAGTTTTCACAAAGATGTTATTGATCGGGTTGATCAAGAGTCAGTTGGATTTAATACTAGGATTTGCAATGAATAACGTCAGTCAGGAACATTCTGAAAAGGAAGCTGCCTTAAACAGTACCCCGGTTAATGAGAAAGAAAAAGCCGCAGACTTGCAGCTGTCTCGGGAGCTTACCACGGATGACCCGATGTTTGATGACATCCGGCATTACCGGGATGATGAGGTTCCTGAGGTGGTCAGAAGGGTGATAAATGACAGTTCTCTTCTGGGAGGACTGGCCAGAAACATGTTCCCGTCTCTTCCGAAATTCATGCATCCGGTGCTTAAGCCGGTCATAAGAGCAATTCTTCGTAAAAAATTCTCAAAAATTACCGATATCAGAGGCTGTCAGGAATATGTGGCCCGTTTTATGGAAGGGGTAATAAAAAATTCCACGGACGGCTTTACCTACGAAGGTTTTGACAAGTTGGATCCTGCCAAGGGGTACCTTTTTATTTCCAATCACCGGGATATTTCGCTGGATCCGGCATTCGTAGACATGTGCTGCTTCTATAACAAGCTGGATACCGTCAAAATTGCCATCGGAGACAATCTTCTCAGACTTCCGGTGGCCACGGACCTTATGAAGCTTAACAAAAGTTTTATTGTCAAACGTTCTCTGAGCTCCGTAAAGGACAAGATCAAGGCGTTTTCCGAACTCAGTGCCTATATCGGGGCCGCCATTCGGGAAAATCACAATGTGTGGATTGCCCAGCGGGAGGGGAGGGCGAAGGACGGAAATGACGCTACAGAGGACGCTATCCTGAAGATGTTCTACATGTATGGAAAGAAGCTTAAGATGTCGTTTCCTGATTATGTTAAATCCCTCAATATTGTTCCGGTCTCCATTTCTTACGAGTTTGACCCCGGCGATGTGATGAAGGCCCGGGAGCTCTATGAGAAATCCAAAAACGGCAATTACACCAAATCAGAATTTGAGGATATTGACAGTATTGTCAGCGGTATCAAGGGATACAAGGGGCGGGTGCATGTCAGTGCCGGGGCTCCTCTGACTGGGGAATATCAGGATGCGGCAACTTTGGCACATGCCATTGATACATATATATACAGTCATTATCAGTTGTTCCCTTCTGTGCTGGTGGCTGCCGGTCATGATGAAAAGGTCAGCGAAAAGGACAAGGCCAAATTTATGGAGAGGATTAACAGCGCTCCAGAGGAACTTCGGCCTTATATGATGAAAATGTACGGTGCTCCCTATTTTAATTATGAGAAATGCCTTTCCGAGGTAGGTGCAAAGCAGAATGCGGCAGTCTGATGACGGATAATTCTTAACGTTTAATCTTAGGTCATCTGCCGGGTTCAGTGTTATACAGGATACCTTCGGGGAGTCAGAGTAAAAAAATGATTCGCCCCGGAGATGTTTTGGGGGGCTGCGGGTTTGACGGTTCCGGCCAAAAGCATGAAATGTGAACAAAACGTTAGTTTATGTTTATTTTTTTGTATCTGTATCTCAAATAAGCGATGCCGATGTAACAGAATCGTTTTTTCTTTTATAAAATATGTCAGTTATGCAGTTTTTAAGCAGTGCTGAGTGCATTTTAGGAGAGTTTTTTATGGCTGAACCAGGGAAGGTTATGCTTTATGCTCGGAAACGGGGAATGTCCGCCGGCTGTCGTTCGCGACAGCGGGGTTTTACCATGGTGGAGCTCCTGATAACCATTGTTCTTATCGGCATACTTACTACTATTGCCACTTCTATGATGAGGGATTGGGCAATATCCAATGATGTGAATGCTACTACTGCGGCTGTCGAGAGTGCTTTTGATGAAGCAAGACAGGCAGCAATTTCCAGAGGGCGCCCGGTTGTGATGAGGCCGGGCTCGTTTACTTCGACCGGGTTTACGTTTGATAATAGTAAAGGATGGGAACAGGGTTTTGTTTTTTTTACCAACATATCAGATAGCGATTCTACAACATTTGGAACTTTTGATTCCGGGGATGAACAGCTTGGAGTTGTTCAGCAACCCACAAGAAGCAGGATAACTGTTAAAAATGGCAGTGCTGTTGCTGATATGGTTATTTTCCTTCCTAATGGGATGTCGGGTTTTGTCTCAACCAGAAATCAGTTTATTCAGGCAGAAAAAAATGGCAAAGTTAAAGATGTTATCGTGAATATCTGTGGAAGAAACGGAAAGGATTATTATGTGAAGACTCTTACTGTTTCATCAACGGGAGCGTCCAGTGTTAACAGCAAGGATTCTTATGGTCAGGCAACCCCTCCTTCAGAATGTCAATAACAGGAATGGTTTTATGAAGATTGGATCGAAAGGTTTTACCTTGATAGAGTTATTGATTTCCATGCTTGTAGTCGCAATTGCAATGTTGGGTTTTGCAGCTTTGCAGGCTTACAGTTCCAGAAGTTTGAATTCGACGTACAGTAAACAGGCTAGCAGTGATGCTTTGAATTCTTATGTTCGTTTTATTGAGAGTAGTCATGGTACGTTGTCGAAATTTAACTGGGGAACAAATACAACGGTAACGGCGACTTTTACGTGTGGCAGCAGCGGTGCTGTAGTTTCTCCTGCAAGTATCGGAGATGTTTCTAGTACCACACCAACAGAAGTAAAAAATGCTATTACTGCCTTCATAGGTACTTTTGGTACATTGTGTAAACAGTATATAAATGATCGTAGTGATATTGAGGCTCAGGATTTTGGCGTTCAGATTACCAGAAACACGGGTGTAAGCGGTATTGACGGACTTACGACATTTAATGCGATAGTTGTTTTTGCGTACAAGCCTGTAAGTCAGGGTAAGTTCCGTGATGCATCCCGTTCCGAAGATGTTAAGCTGGCAACGTTTTGCCCTTACGAATTTACAGAAGGGCAAAATCCTGCAGATTTTCAAAAAAAGCGAGTGGCACATAATGTTGTTTGTAATCGTGTGGAGGTGGGGTTATGAGAAGGCTGAACAAAGGCTTTAATCTTATAGAACTCATGATAAGTATTTTAGTGGCCTCCATAATTGTTGCCGGTTTGTATTCATTAATGACTTCAAGTGTTGTTAACTTCGGCATTTCCAAGGGCAGTGCCGTAGCAGGTGCGTCGGTTCGTCGTGTTGATTCAACCTTTAATGATTTGCTTTTCCAGACGGGCTACATGAATTACCAGAGGATTACTAATTTTGCTCTTTTTCAGGCTCGAACAAATACCCATAATAATCTTTTTGAGAATTGGGGGGCTGAACAGGTGGTCAGGGTTAAGTATGAAAACAGCGCAGATTCAAACTATTCTGATATGCTTAAAATTCGATTCTACGGTTCTTCAGTTAGCGACAATATGTCTGACGGCAAAGGGACCGATGCTGACGGTTATATTTTTGACTGTCAGGGGCAGCCGCTTAATAATGATGTCGAAATGGAACTGATTTTCTATGTGAGAAAGGGGCAAGGGCTTCTCTGCCGTCAGTTGGCTATTGGTGGTAAAAATCCGGTAGATGTTGTTATCGATCCGAATGTTATCAATATGCGTGTTCAGGTTGGAACAAGTGTTGGTGGAGCGGTTGGTCAGACGGGAGCTGAAAGTGCTTTTTATCGTGTAAATGGCAATGCCCTGTCGCCGGTTACTGGTTCTGGTACTCCTCCGTCATGGTCGGAGATTAATCTCCTTCGGTATGCTTTGGTTGTTTCGGTACCTTCCGGTCAAAAACTTGTAAAGAGAGGTGCTGAGTTTACTTTGTTCCCTGATGATGCTCATTCCCCTAAATATCAAGTTTTGAAGGATGATGCTGATGCTGTAAATGTCCACAGAATTATTAGTGGCAATGTGCAGTTTATTAACAGACTTTAAAGGGGGGAATATGAAAAATCAATCTGGTGTTGCTTTGGTGGTAGCCCTTATGATTACCGTGATTATCGGTATTATGGCGATTTCACTTGCGGGATTGGCATACAGGTCTCAAAAGTCTTCAAATCTTTCTTATGAAAATGTTGTCAGTGAATTAAATGCGTTTACCGGTGTAAATCGGGTGATAACGTTTTTGAATCAGGTGGCAGATGATAAGGAAAAAAGTTCTTATTTGACTCCTGGAACTTCTTTGACTACGCCTGTTAATCACAGCTGGAAAATAAAGGGAAAAACTGCAAATGATGATTTGCCGTTCACTATATTTAACGGAATTGATCAACCGATGGACAAGTATGGAACAGGGTATTTAAATTTTACCAACGGGAAGTTTTGGTATCGTACTCCGGATGGCTGGAACATAAATGCAAATTGTGCTAATTGTATTAGTTTGAATAATGGCATGACGGTTACTAGAATAGAAAAACGTGGTTTTGCGCCGTTAAATGCTGGCGGGAGTGCAACAAAGGTGGGATATAATTTTTACAGGATTACATCCAGAGGCTCTGATACAGAAGCTAAGGATGGTTCGGTGTCATTAGATTCCTCACAGTCTATCGTGCAGACTAATTTTGGACTTCTAGGTACGAAGTAGAAAGGTTTTTTGATCTCCATGGGTGGAAAGGTATGAATACAGGAAGGGGTTTTACTCTTATAGAGTTATTGATTGCAATTGTTATAGTAGGCGTCTTGGCATCTATAGCAGTGCCGGCGTATGGTAATTATTTGGTTGAAGCCAGGCGCAGTGCTGTCAAGCAGGAGCTTGCAAAGCTTGTAAATGTTATGGAGAATTGCAGATCTTTAAATCAGACATATAAAAGCTGTCTGGGAGATAACACAGGAGATGGAGCAGAGAAAAAAAATCTTAATGCTGTTCTCGAATCTGCAGAATTGGATAAATATTACACAGCGACAAATGGGGTAAAAGTAGAAAAGAACAGCTATAGATTGGTAGTTGAGGCTGTTAATAGTCAAAAGAGAGACAAGGACTGTAAGTTTATTGGAATTAACAGTAAGGGAATAAAATTTTCTGGAGATTCTGAAAGTCTTACTGATACAAACGGTTGCTGGAAGTAACAGGACAGTTTTTTTTGAGCCTCGGATTATTCCGAGGTTTTTTTATTTTCGCACTTGAAAATTGACAAATGCGAAGCCCATTCTTGTGTTGTTTACTCGCTGGATGATATGACTATTTTTCCTCCGTAAGCCAGCTCAGCACAAACCTTCCGTTTTCATTTTGTTTCAGACTTTCTAAAATTTCCGGAAGTATTTCATTAAGCTCTTTATCCAGTCCCCAGGGGGCGTTCAGTATCACAAGTCCCGAACCATGCATCCCGCGCAGAGGATCAGCTTCCTTAACACATAGTTCGACCTTTAAGGTTCCGGGGGCTCCGATTTTTGCAAGCTCCCTGGTAAAACCCCAGCTTTCGTCGATGGCTTTTCCCAGTACAGGGTACCATACTGCGTAGATGCCGTTAGGAAACTTGTTCCAGGCATTTTTCACCATCTTCACCGTGTCATGATAATCGGTCTTAAGTTCATATGAAGGATCAATGAGAATAAGCCCTCTTTTGATTTTTGGCGGGAGGAGGGCATTAAGTCCTTCTCTGGCATCCCGATAATGCACATGAGCGTTCCTGGCAAAATGCATGTTGTATTTCAGGTTTTCATATTCTGCGGGATGAAGCTCCAGAAGATCCAGACTGTCCTGTTCCCGCATCAGGGAGGCTGCAATATAGGGGGAACCCGGGTAGTATTTCAGGGATTTTTCTTTGGAGTTCAGTTGGTCGAGCACCTCAAAATATTCCGGCACTGCTTCTCTGAGCCTGGTGTTTGACAGCACTTTTTCGATGCCGGAATGATATTCTCCGGTCTTGGTGCTGAAGTCGCTTTCCAGCGAGTATCCCCCGGCTCCGGAGTGGGTATCGATGTAGCAGAAGGGCTTGTCTTTCTTTTTAAGGCTTCTGAGAATTAAGGTCAGTACCAGATGTTTCAGAACATCTGCATGATTTCCGGCATGAAAGCCGTGGCGGTAGCTGAGCATCAGGATATCTCCAGTTCTTTCTGCATATTTTCAAGTTCCTGGCTCTTTTCAAGCCAGGCCATTTCCGTCTCTTCCAGTTTTCGCTGATTGTCTGCCTGTCTGGCCAGCATTGCTTTCAGATTATCCTTCTGACTTTCGTCATAAATGGCGTTATCTGAAAGAGACTTTTCAATTTCATCTTTCTCGTCATTAAGGCGATTCATTTCGTTTTCAAGTTTTGAAACCTCCTGCTTAAGAGGTCTCAGAAGCTGTCTCTTTTCGGCATCAAGTCTTTTCTGCTCCCGGGATTTTATTCCGGGGCTCTGAATTTTGTCCTGCCTTTTAAGTTCCTTTTCCCTGAGAAGATCTTCGCGTTTTTTGCGGTCCAGCTCGGTAAGGTACTCATGATAGCTGTCCAGATCGCCGTCAAAGGGGCGAACCCGGCCTTCGCTGGCCAGATAGAATTCATCCGTGGTGGTTCTGAGAAGATGCCGGTCGTGGGATACCACGATAAGAGCCCCTTCAAAATCAGAAAGTGCAATGACAATGGCTTCCCGCATCTGGAGATCCAGATGGTTGGTAGGTTCGTCAAGAAGAAGCAGGTTGGGTTTCTGCCAGACAATAAGAGCCAAGGCCAGCCGGGACTTTTCTCCGCCGGAGAAGCTTTTAACCTGTTCCAGAGCCTTGCCTCCTCCGAAACCGAAACCGCCGAGATAGGATCTCAGCTCCAGTTCTCTTTTGTCGGGAGCCAGTCTTGTCAGCAGGGACAGCGGGGTTCCCTCGGTATCCAGATAATCCAGCTGATGCTGAGCGAAATAGCCGATTTTTACGCCCTTGGAAATACTGAGGGTTCCTGACAGCGGGGGAATTTCTCCGGCCAGGGTTTTTATGAAGGTGGATTTTCCGACGCCGTTTCTTCCCAGAAGTCCGATGCGGGAGCCAGGTCTCAGGTTCAGCCTGATTTCGCTGAGAATGACGGTTTTTCCGTAACCGGCTTCAACGTTTTCCATTCTGACCAGGGTGTCGGGCAGATTGTCCCCCTTTGCAAATGAAAATGAAAACGGTGAATCTGCCTGAGCCACGACAATCCTTTCCATCTTTTCAATTGCCTTGAGCCGGCTCTGAGCCTGTTTTGCCTTGGTGGCCTTGTAGCGGAATCTTTCCACAAAGCTTTGCATGTGCTGCAGTTTTTTCTGCTGCTTTTCATACATGGCTGTTTCCAGGGCGATTTTCTGGGCTCTTTCGTTTTCAAACTGTGAATAGTTGCCCGTGTAGGTCACGAGCTTCTGATTGTCAATGTGGATAATTTCCGTGCAGATATTGTCCAGAAAGTCCCGGTCGTGGGAGATTATGAGCAGTGTTCCCTGATAGCCCTTAAGCCAGTCCTCCAGCCACATGACCGTATCCAAATCCAGATGGTTGGTGGGTTCATCCAAAAGAAGGAGATCCGAGGGACAGAGAAGAGCCTGGGCCAGATTGAGCCGCATCCGCCAGCCGCCGGAGAAGTCCTTTACGGGTTTCTGAAAATCTTCCATGGCGAATCCGAGACCCAAAAGCAGGGCTCCGGCTCTGGAGTTTATGGTGTAGGCACCGGATTCCTCGAATTTTTCCTGAAGGGCCGCGAGACGCATGCCGTCGTTGGCATCCGTGGCGGTCTTTATTTCCTGTTCCAGCTTCCGGTATTTTTTATCGCCGTCCAGCACATAATCGAAGGCGCTCTGATCCAGACCGGGGGTTTCCTGGGAAACTGCGGCTATGGTCCAGTCCCGGGGTACTGAAATTTCACCCTTATCCGGGAGGAGCTCTCCTGTGATAAGAGAAAACAGGGTGGATTTGCCGGAGCCGTTTCTTCCCACGAGGCCCGCGCGGTGTTTGGGGAAAATGCAGGCGGATGCCCCTGACAGGAGTACCTTGACGCCCCGCATGATTTCTACGTTACTGATATTTAGCATGAAGGAATTTGTTCTTAAGTCTGGATCTGTTTAAAAATTTCGTTAATTATAGCGTAAAGGACGGTTAATCGCGTAAATATGGATAAGCCGGAAGGCAGGAAATCCGTGCAGACTGAAAGCTACTGCCGGAATCCTTTTTTGGGTGTAATTTATCCGTGCATGATATAATCGCGGGGTGATATGGCGTTTAAGGAGTATTTTTATGAAGGTTCAGAAAGATTCGGTTGTTACGATTGATTATATTGTCACTGATGAGGAGAACAAGGTACTTGATACCACAAATGATCAGGATTCTCTTCAGGTGCTTATCGGACACGGCGCAATCATCGAGGGACTGGAGGAAGCCCTGATGGGACATGAGGCCGGGGATCGGGTGGATGTTACCGTGGCTCCGGAAAAGGCATACGGAGTCAGGGATGCTGCCCTGGTGCAGACTGTTGAAAAGTCCATGTTCGGAGATATGGAGCTTCATATCGGGGATTCCTTCCTGGCGGATACCGATGCCGGCCAGAAACCTATTTTTATCAAGTCCGTTTCCGGTGATGACGTGGTGGTTGACGGCAATCATCCTCTTGCAGGTCTCACCTTGCAGTTTCATGTGGACGTGATTGATGTTCGCGAGGCCACCGAATCCGAAATCAGCCACGGTCATGTGCATGTTGACGGACACTGCGAGCATGATGATCATGACCATTGCTGCTGTCATCACCATGACGACGATGACAAGGCCGGGGATCATCATTGCTGCCACCATCATCACGACGATGATGAGCACGACCATGATCATAAGTGCTGCCATCACCATGACCACGAGCACGATCATGAACATGAACATGAACACGAGTGTTGCTGCCATCACGATGCCGGCGAACAGTCAGCACAGTAATCATTGATTGAAACGGAAACAGATAAAAGCCGGGATTTCCCGGTTTTTTGATTATTCACAGGTTTGCCATGAAATATATTATTAAGGTTTTTCCGGAAATTATCATTAAGAGCCAGTCTGTAAGAAAACGGATGATTAAGGTTCTTGACAGCAATATCCGCAATGTCCTCAGAAGAGAAAACATTTCTGTAAAAATCAGAAACGAATGGGACAAGCTGATAATCAGAATTGACGAGACGGAATCCTCCGGGGATGTCTCAAATGAACACATTGTGGATATCCTGACCAGAATTCCCGGAATTCATGCGGTGCTGGCGGTATCCCCCTTTCCGTTTTCCTCGCTGGATGATATTTATGAGAAGACTGCGGAAATCTGGGGGCCGCAGCTCAAAGGAAAAACCTTCTGTGTTCGGGTCAAGCGCCGGGGTACTCACCGCTTTACCTCCATTGATGTTGAGCGGCATGTCGGAGGTCTTCTGAATGATAATTTTGAACATGGCGGCGTGGATTTAAAAAATCCGGACCTTAAGATTGAAATTGAAATCGACAATAACGATATCTATCTTGTGGTCGGGCACTACCAGGGATTGGGCGGTTATCCCCTTTCGACTCAGGACGATGTTCTGAGTCTTATTTCCGGCGGTTTTGATTCCGGGGTTTCCTCTTATCTTTTCATAAAAAGGGGCTCCCGGGTGCATTACCTGTTTTTCAACATGGGCGGAGATCTGCATGAGACCGGGGTCAAGGCCGAAAGCTATTACCTCTGGAACCGTTACGGTTCGTCGCATCGGGTGAAGTTTATTGCGGTGCCCTTTGCGGAAGTGGTGGGCGAAATTCTTACCAAAACTGATCACAGTGTAAGAGGGGTAATCCTTAAAAGAATGATGATGCGGGCCGGGGAGATGATTGCCAGAAAGTACGGCATTTCCGCCCTGGTTACCGGAGAAAGCGTCGGTCAGGTTTCCAGTCAGACTCTGGCCAATCTCAGCGTTATTGACGAGTCGGTAAAAACCCTGATTCTCCGGCCGCTTATTGTTTCTGACAAGCAGGATATCATCGACAAGTGCCGGGAAATCGGAACCGTTCATTTTGCAGAAAGCATGCCGGAATACTGTGGTGTGATTTCCGATCGTCCCACCATCCGGGCGGATTTGGCCATAGTGCAGGCAGAAGAGGCAAAAATCGCCTCTGATGTGCTGGAGAGGGCGGTTTCGGAAGCGGTGGTGACCGATATCCGGGATATCCCTCAGGAAAAATCATCCGAAAGCACGGTTCCGGAGACTCCGGTAACCGGTCCCGATGACGTTATTCTGGATGTCAGGGCTCCGGATGAGGCCCGGGACGATCCTCTCAGAGCGTCCGTTCCGGTTATTGAGATGCCGTTCTTCAGGGTGAGTGAAGGCTTTGCAGGGCTGGATCAGTCCAAAACATACCTGCTTTACTGCAAGAACGGTGTTATGAGCAGGACGCAGGCCGCTCATCTTATTGAAAAAGGATTCCGGAACGTCAAGGTATATGTTCCCGGAAATACCTCCTGTGCCGTGTCTCTGAAAGCAGGTGAATAGAGTGGCATTGCCGTTCGGTTCATGAACAGAAAAGCCGGTTTGTCGCCGGCTCTTTTTGCGTGTTGCGTATCAGGAGAGTCGGTGTTTCTTAATTCTGAAACAGCATGCCCTTCCTGACTTCCCGGGTTACTTCGGCATTCTTCAGGGCTGTCAGGACTGCCGAACCGAAATCTGCGGCAAATGCCGGTCCCTGTCCGGTTATCAGGTGGTGTTCTTCATCAACAACCACTCCGTCATCCGGCCTGAGGTTTTTAATGCCGGTGGTGGTTCCGGGATATCCGGTGGCGGTTTCATCGGTAATAATACCCTGATGGGCCAGTACCAGTCCGGGGGCGGCGCAGATGGCTGCAATAAGTTTTCCGGAGGCCTGCTGTTTTTTAAGGATATCCTTCACCATTTCTGATTTCTGGCAGTTGAGGGAGCCCTGATAGCCGCCGGGAACTACCACGGCATCAAAATCCCGATCCTTTACCTCTGAAAGAAGGCAGGGAGCCTTGATTACGGTGCCGTGAGCGCAGGTTATTTCGGTAACGCCTCTGTCCGAAAGAGCGGCCAGGGTTACCTGAACGCCGCCGCGGGACAGAATGTCGGATACGGAAATGGTTTCCAGTTCCTCGGCTCCGTCAGCCAGGATAATAAGAGCAGATGTCATGCGGACTCCTTTTTTATTTATGGGGATGTGATATCGGGATTTTACCTGATTTTCGGAACGGAAATCAGGCATTGCGATTTTCCGGAGACAGTATTGTCAGGGAGGTCACCATTTCGGGGATTCGGGAAAAATAAAGGTCTTTTCCTTAGCCTTCAACGTTCGGTAAAGCCTTTCCGCCATGGGCAGCTCGCAGTCTGAGGAACGGGCGACCTTAAGAACATATCCCAGAATGTAATCCAGTTCTGACGGGCGGCGTTTTTGAAAATCCACCGCCATGGAAGAGAGATTGTTCCCGGTTTCCCGGGCCACGGAGAACACGAGATCCAGTGCGGCGTTTTCGGGAAGATCGAGTCCCTGATCTTTAATGACAGGGTAAATTTCGGTAAAAAGGGCCTGGGTTTCATTTCTGAATGCTCCGGCTATTTCCGCATTCCTGCACTGACGGAGAGCCGTGAGCGGGTTGATGCAGGCGTTTATCAGAAGCTTCCGGAGCTGAAGTTCTCTGATGTTTTCGCACAGGGTTCCCCGGACGGCCCGGGAGAACCGTGAGATCTCCTTTCCGGCAGGAAAATGTTCGGGGGATCCGATATATACCGGGCCATTCCCCCGGGGAAATACCGTATATCCCCTGTGAATGGCGCCACGGCTGGTAATTCCCGAAAAAATCGGATTTGGCAGCATCTCCCGGGCTTCCTCAAAGCTGCCCATGCCGTTCATAAGGAGAATTACCGGAATGCGTGCCGGAAGGAATGATGCCAGTTCCCGGTATATCTGCTTTCCCTGCCAGGCCTTCGCGGTGATTACTATGAGATCCTGTTTTCCGGCCGCAGACACCGGGGATATAATCCCCTGATAATGTTCCGGAACACAGGGGGGATCACCGATGTCCCGGTGGTATGCAAGAGTAATGGACGCCGGAGGAGTGTCAGGGGGCAGTCTGGTGTCAATGAATGAAGGGGAGATGCCGTGATCGTCCAGAAGATCGTGAAAAAAGAGCTGGCCGATGCTTCCGGCTCCGATGATGCCTGTGTTCAAATGTTTGCTCCCGGAAAAGTGGGCGGGGTCTCAAATCACGAGGATGAGAGCACGTCGGAGGAAGATTCTCCGCAAATATCATGTGTTGCAAGTGTATTTCAGAAATGCGGGGATTGCAACTTTGCGGTATGAGGGAGATGAGAAGGGAGAGAAAGCGGGAGAGCGATCCGGTCCGGGGCTTTGTCCTGCAATGCGGGCAGATTTGTCAGAGAGGGATCGCGCTGGCTCCGGATGTTAAATTTAAAATCTCATGTCCCGTCGTGTTATAATCCTCTTTTCGTGAGGATCATCGTCTGTGCGCGGTGACTTCCGGGGAACACCTCATGCATTATGAGGGCTTTTCTGTCTTATCCGGCTGGGAAGGTATTATGGACAATGGAGAAAAAAGCTTTGAAGAGCTTTTGGCGCAGATCGAGAAAATAGTAACTGAAATGGAAAGCCAAAAGCTTCCTTTGGACAGACAGCTGGCCTCCTTTGAAGAAGGAACTGCTCTTATCAGAAAATGCCATAATATCCTTAAAAACGCGGAAGGACGGGTTGAGCAGCTTACGAGGCAGGATGTTAATTCTCCTCTCGCGGAAGCCCCGGTGTCCGACTACAATCAGCAATAATAACAGAGGAACAGATGATGCTTAAGGATGCTCTCTTATCCTGTCAGAATCGTGTTAACAGCTTTCTCAGCGACTATATGAAAAATCTTCCGGAGGTTTCTCCGGTGCTCCGGGAGGCCATGACCTACGGTGTTCTCCTGGGCGGAAAACGGGTGCGCCCCTTTTTGGTTTATACCACGGCAGAAATGCTGGGAGGGGATCTCGGAGTGGCTGATGCTCCGGCAGCCGCAATAGAGTGCATTCATGCCTATTCTCTGATTCATGACGATCTTCCTGCCATGGACAATGATGAGCTCCGGCGGGGGCATCCCACGGTGCATGTGAAGTTCGGAGAGGCTCAGGCCATCCTGGCAGGTGATGCCTTGCAGTCGCAGGCCTATGAAATTCTGGCTCATGCCAGGATGCCGGAGAACCTCCTCAGAAATCAGGTGGAAATGCTGGCAGTTCTTAGCAGGGGGGCCGGGTATCAGGGCATGTGCGGCGGTCAGGAAATCGATTTGGATTCCGAGGGCCGGCTGGTCAGTCAGGAGGAGCTGGAAAAGCTGCATCGCCATAAGACCGGGGCGCTTATTGAAAGTGCGGTGCTTCTGGGCACTCTGTGCGTTCCGGAAATTCCCGTGAATGTCAGGAATGCGCTTGTGGAGTATTCCCGGGCTACAGGACTGGCTTTTCAGGTATGGGATGATGTTCTTGACATTATTTCCGATACTGAGACCCTCGGAAAGCCTCAGGGATCTGATATTGCGGAAAACAAAAGCACCTATCCCAGACTGATGGGGCTTGAGAATGCCAAAAAGTACGCTTCGGATCTTGCTGACCGGGCGGTGGCGGCACTGGATACCGTTCCCGGTGATACCGGGCTTCTCAGGCTTTTTTCCCGCTATATTGTTGAAAGGGATCACTGAGGAAATGGCTGCTTCAGGCAAAAACAAGGGTTCACTGCTTTCCCAGGTTGATTCTCCGGAGGATCTGAGAAAGCTCCCGGAGGAAAAGCTCCCTCTTCTGGCAAAGGAGCTTCGGGAGTTTCTTATTAATACAGTGAGCCGTACCAGCGGACATCTGGCCTCCGGACTCGGCGTTGTCGAGCTCACCATTGCGCTTCATTATGTGTACAACACTCCTGATGATCAGCTTATCTGGGATGTGGGGCATCAGGCTTATCCCCACAAGATTATCACCGGAAGAAGGGATCAGATGTTCAGCATCCGGCAGAAAAACGGTCTCCATCCGTTTCCGTGGCGTCAGGAAAGCCCTTACGACACCTTTTCCACCGGTCATGCCAGCACCTCTATCAGCGAGGCTTTGGGGCTGGCGCTGGCCAACCGGGCGCTTAATAACGGAAAGAAGGTATGCGCCGTTATCGGGGACGGTGCTCTTACCGGCGGCGTGGCCTTTGAGGCCATGAATCATGCCGGGGATCTGGGGGCGGACATGCTTCTGGTGCTCAATGATAACGAAATGAGCATTTCGGAAAGTGTGGGCAGTCTTGCCAAGCATCTGGCCATGTGGCTTTCCAGTCCGGCGTATTCCCGGCTTTTGTCCAGCGGCAAGAGTGTTCTCGAGAACCTTCCCCTGGTAAAGGATTTTGCCATCAAGGCCCAGGAGCATCTTAAGGGAATGGTGGTTCCCGGTACCCTGTTCGAGGAGCTGGGCTTCAATTATGTGGGCCCGATAGACGGTCATGACATTTCGGCACTGATTCCGGTGCTCAGAAACATGAAGGACCTCTCGGGGCCTCAGATTCTTCACGTGGTTACCAAAAAAGGGAAGGGCTATCGTCCGGCCGAGGATGATCCCACCAGGTATCACGGCGTGCCCCGTTTTGATCCGCCGGTGGGACTTTCCAAGGACAGCGATTCGGCAATTTCGTGCCGGTTCAGTCATGTTTTCGGGACCTGGCTTATCAAAAATGCGGAAAACGATAAGGCTCTCCGGGCGGTGACCCCGGCCATGTGCGAGGGGTCCGGCATGACGGAATTTGCTTCCAGATTCCCGGAACAGTATTTCGACGTGGCCATTGCGGAGCAGCATGCGGTGCTTCTGGCCAGCGGTCTCGCTGCCGGAGGGCTCAGACCGGTGGTTTGCGTTTATTCCACTTTCCTGCAGCGGGCCTATGATCAGGTTATTCATGATGTGGCGATTCAGGACCTGCCGATAGTCATTGCCATTGATCGTGCCGGTATTGTAGGCGCAGACGGTCCCACGCATCAGGGAATGTTCGACATCAGCTTTATAAAGCCCGTGCCCAACATTACCTTCATGGCACCGTCGACTCTCAGGGAATTTTGGCTGATGCTGAATACCGCCTACAGTCTGGGGCATCCGGCAGCGGTAAGATATCCAAGGGGATCCGGTATCTCCGAAGGCTTCTCATCCGATGAGAAGGGGCTTTTGCCTATCGGTCGGGCCGAGGTTCTCAGAAAGGGCGAAGAAGTCTGTGTTCTTGGCTGGGGCCCCCTGGTTCAGGAGATCAATGCGGAGTTTGCCAGAAGGGATCTCCCCTACACGGTGGTGAATATGCGCTTTATAAAGCCGTTTGATCGGGATCTGGTTCTGAATATGGCAGATACCCATCGGGTGATCATCACTCTGGAGGACGGGGTGATTTCCGGAGGTATCGGGGAAACCGTGGCTTCCTGGATTGTCGAAAACGGCCGGAATCCCGTGATCCGCTGTCTGGGGATTCCCGATGAGTTTGTGGAACAGGACAGTCCGGAATCCATTTACCGGCAGTACGGGATGGACGGAGCCTCCGTGGCGGATCTGGCGGAACGGCTGGACAGAAGAATTGCGGACAGTCTGGAGAAGTCTCTTCTCGGTAAAAAGAGCTATCAGAAAGTGTTCTAGGATCGGTTCTCCGGAATCCGAAAGGGGAGGGCGGCTTTTTACTGGCCGGGGATTTCCTTATCGGGATAATTGCAGAAGCCGTAATTTCTGATATTTTGTATTTCTAGGTTAATTTTTATTATTCAGGGAGTGGTGATTATGCCGTCATTTGATATTGTTTCGGAAGTGCCCATGCATGAAGTTCAGAATGCCGTGGACAATGCCAACCGCGAACTCATGGGACGCTTTGATTTCAGAAATGTCGACGCCTCCTTTGCCCTGGTGGAAAAGGACAAGAAGATTCGTCTCGAGGCTGACGGTGATTTTCAGATCCAGCAGATGGACGACATACTCAGAAACAAGGCTGCCAAAAGAAATATCGATACCGCCTCGCTGACCTTTGAGACTCCGGAACAGTCCGGAAAACGCTGGAGTCAGGATGTGAAGCTCAAGGACGGCATTGACAAGGATATGGCCAAGAAGATCGTTAAAATGATCAAAGACGGCAAGTTCAAGGTTACCACTCAGATTATGGATGAGGTTATCAGAGTCACCGGAAAAAAGAAGGATGATCTGCAGCTGGTGATTGCCGAGGTCAGAAAGGCCGAACTGGGCCAGCCGTTTCAGTTTGTTAACTTCAGAGACTGATACGGTATTAGATCCAGATGTCCGGGAAATCATGCATGGATAACCGCGGCCGGAACGAGCCTTCGGTTATCGGGAGGATCTTTTCCAGGAGGATGCTTATTTGCATTGTTCTGGGCTTCAGTTCCGGTCTTCCGCTGTATCTTCTTATAAATCTGATAACCGCGTGGCTGCGTTCCAGCTCCGTGGATCTTGAAGACATCGGCATTTTCAGTGCCGTGGCGGGAGGTCCTTATGTCTGGAAGTTTCTCTGGGCTCCGCTTCTTGACCGGTATGATCCTTTAAAAAGAGGCCGGCGCCGGAGCTGGATGCTTCTTACCCAGATTGTTCTGTTGATTCTGATAGCGCTTCTGGGCTTTTTCGATCCGGTGAAATCCTATACTGCCGTACTGGTGATCGCCTTCCTGATTGCGGTGTCTTCTGCCACGCAGGATGTCGCGCTGGATGCCTACCGTCGCGAGATTCTGCCGGACAACGAACTCGGGCTCGGCAACTCCATGTTCATCAATGCCTACCGGATTGCGGGCATGATTCCTGGCGGGCTTTCTCTTATCCTCAGTGATTCCCTGCCCTGGGTGCTGGTGTTTCCGCTGACGGCGTTTTTTATGCTCCCCGGGATCATCGCCTCCCTGACTGTCAGGGAACCCCGCACCGAGCACCTTCCAAGAACTCTGCGGGAATCAGTGGTGCAGCCCTTTGCGGAATTTGTGGGAAGAAAAGGCTGGCTGGGTGCTCTGGGGGTTATTGCCTTTATTTTTCTTTATAAATTCGGCGACAGCATGGCCACGGCTCAGGCTACGCCGTTTTATATCGATATGGGCTACACCAAAACCCAGATC
>CACYPY010000032.1 GCA_902776415.1 uncultured Ruminobacter sp. | reverse complement strand
TTTTTCGGAACTGGCGAAGACACCGTATCTGAACGTTCTTCGGAATGCCTTTGGCCAGAACAAAGGCTTGTACCAGAAAGTGCTGGCTCATACTGCACATGATTGTCTGCGCAATGGGGCTTCCATCAAATGCAGGGAATTTCTGAAGCAGGATGTGCTTTCATATATTCTTACAGATATCAGCTACAGTTTTCTTGACTGCGATTCCACCTATTATCGGGAATTGTCCGACGACAAAAACAAGGAGCGCTTCTTCAAATCGCTGATTACCGAAATGAGGAAGACCAATCCTGATTTTGGCAGAGGCTGCTACGTGGATTCCACTCCTCTCCCCGGAGAGGCCAGGGATAATCCGTTCAATGCACTGAGCAGTCATGGTACTGACGGGGCCAGAATTCAGTCGCGGCTGGTTATGGTTATGGATATTCAGACAAATATTCCTCTCTGGTTTGAAATCATCCCGGCCAATATTCTGGACAAACATCAATCTAAAGGCCAGTATACGTTATTGGATTTGCTGAAATAAACAGGGGGTATAATAACGGTGATAGAGCCTTTCTGCGCTTCAATTATTTTATGAATAGAGGACCGGTGAAAGGCCTTTTTCACATGTGAATAGTCAGACTCGGGATTGTTCCACGAATTAATTGAGAGCAACAGTTACTATGTTGACAAAACCAAATTCATAAAAACAATTTTTGAAGAAAATACCTCAAAGGTCATGCTCATTACCAGACCAAGACGTTTTGGTAAAACACTCACCATGTCCACCTTCTATGATTTTCTGGCTCTTGATCCTGAAAAGCCCGGAGATGACTCCCAGCAGGAAAAATGGTTTGCAGGAACTGAAATCTTTGATGATAAAGAGTTCTGCAGTAAATACATGGGGAAGTCTCCGGTTAATTTATCACACTTAAATCCGTATCCGGAAGTGATTTTTTAAAAGCATACCGTCAACTCGGCAGTACCGTGTATAAGATGCTTTGTCAGTTTGATTATCTTGCTGAAAGTACAAGCGCTGCCGCATACATAATCGCCTCGGCAGCCGGAGAGATAATCTCGAGAATCACTGCCGTGCTCTGACATATTTCCGACCGCTCCCAGGAAAAATCCGCCAGTGACAGACACCCCTGGACATTCCGGAAATACAGAAAAAATAACAGGGCCGCCCCGGCCGGCACATCGATGATAATAAGCTGTACCGCCACAGGATGCCATCCCTGCCGCCCCATAATGGCCGGTTCCCGGTCTGACATCGCGGTATATCTGCCCGCAGCCGGGACAGCTTTTCAGAACCGCTTACTCATTCTTAACGGGAATGCCGTAACCAAAAGCGTATTCGGTCATCTGCTCCTCTGCAACGGCCGGCTTTTTCAGGGGGCGGCCGGAAAGGGAAATACGGCATGCGTACAGAAAACGTAGTACAAGAAGTCCGAATCTGTTCCGGACTATACACTTTCTGGCATTGCGTTACGAAGCTTTTCCGGAGTGTATTCGCCGGATCTTAATCCGGAATTCATACAGCTTTCTCCTTATAATGATGTTCTGCTTTTCAGAAAACAAAAATGCGGATCATGCCGTTACATAACGGATAATCCGCAGGAATTTCTCGCAGGGACGGAAATCAGCCGACAGCCTGAAAACGCTCCGTATCGCAGCTAAAAATGCGCCGCTCCCGTCATAGTCATCCTCTCTCCGAGAGAAGCCGGAGGAGTTCCGCGGCATTGCCGGCCATACCGCAGGTTTCGTTGTCAGCAAGGGCAACCAGAGCACAGGTACGGGGATTAATCATTCTCAGCCGGGAAATCAGAATTTCCGGTTCATCCCGGGCAAAGGGTATCGGGGTAAGCTCCCCCTCTTCCTCCGTAACCAGCCTGACAGCCCCCGGAACTGCAATGATTCTTTCCACCTCCTCCCCGGACACATTCTCTGCAAGATTAAGAGTAATGCTGGCCATATATCCGTGAAATACCGGTGCCAGAATGGATGTCAGCGAAAAGACCTCCGGCAGGTCCGGAACGAGCTCCCGGAGTTCCGCAAGAATCAGCGCTTCATGAGAGGTACTGCCGGAAGGGAGAATTTCTCCGATTGCCGGGTGAAGATTGAAAGCCATCTGGGTGGCAAACACTTCAGGTACCACCGGCCGCAGATTGAGCACCGCCGCAGTCTCGCGTCCCAGATCCATTACGCCGACTGTCTGAAGCCCGGAAGCCGATTCAATCATGGTTACCGAAACTCCCGCAAGAAGTCCCCTCCCGGACAGCGGCTTCAGAATCCCCGAAAGAAGCATGGCTGCGGAATCCACAGGATAATATACCGGTGTAACCTTTAAATTCCAGAAATCAGCCCCCGGGATATCGCCCTTCCGGAACAGCCCCCTTTCTCCGGCCGGAGCATTCATAAAATCCAGCACCGGAACCCCTGATTTCACGGCCAGATCCCGGGCCTTTCCGGCATCATCGCCCGTGCCTGACACCAGCACCGCATCGGCACTTCCGAAATCAAAGCTTTTCAGAGGCACCACCGGAAAATCCTGATCCATAAACGAAACCGTATCATACTCGGAGGCCTCCGAGCTTAGCGGAATAATGTCCTCCACCGGCACCCGGGCTTCCTGAAGCCCCTTGAACACTGCTCTTACAACATCAGTTTCGTAATCCGACACCGCGATTGTTAATGGTTTCATGAATTTCTCCGTATGAAGCTGTTCTGCCGGTCGCATCCCGGCATCTTCCAAGTAAATTGTCTGGCTTTTGTGTCAGCTGTGGCAGGCTCTTGTTTTTTGAACCTCAGACTTAATCCTGAATCAGGAAATCAGAATTCTTTCGGGAAATTTGTTTGGTTCTTTGGCATCTTTACGTCCGGGTTTACACAAAACGCAACTTTTCCCCAAACACAGAAAAAAAATCGAAAATTCCGGTTTCTGAGAATATGGGCAACACAGATCCTGCCAAAAATGAGAGGGAGCCCGAGCTCCCTCCCCTGTTTCCGGTCAGAAAACCTTCAGGCTATTTCTGTTCTCCTTCGGATTTGGCGTTCCCTCCGGTTTTGCGTCCGGAGGATTTTCCGGAAGACTTCCCGGCTGACTTTTTGCCGGAAGACGGCTTTTTGTCCGGGGCCGGTTCCTCATTCTTTCCGGCGGCGGCTCTCTTACGGGCCGGCTTTTCCTGAGTCTTTTCCGGAGTCTTTTCGGATTTGGAAGACTTTACGGTCTTTCCGCCGGCTTTCTTCTTTGCAGGAAGAACAGCATACTTATCGCTGAAAAGAATATCTGCCACATCCTTGTAGACATCCGCATAAAAGAACTCCACACCATCCCGGACATACTCCGGCAGTTCCTCCACATCAGCCATATTGGCCTTGGGCACAATAAGCCGGTAAATGCCGATGCGCTTTGCGGCAATAACCTTTTCCCGCACGCCGCCGATAGCCAGCACCGTGCCGGTAAGGGAAATCTCGCCGGTCATGGCAAAACCCGGATTCGGGGCCCGGTTAAGAGCCAGACTCAGGAAAGCGCTGGCCATGGTCACACCCGCAGAAGGGCCATCCTTAGGAGTGGCACCCTCCGGCACATGAAGATGCACCAGGGCTTTTTCAAAGAAATTCGGATCCGTGTCAGGAGCCAGTTCCTTCAGATGCGAAATCACATAGCTGAGGGAAATTTCGGCCGATTCCTTCATAACCTGACCGAGATTTCCGGTAAGCTTGAAGCCCCGGGCAGAGTTATCCACAAGCTCGGCCTCGATTGGCAGAGTGGCACCGCCCATGGAGGTCCAGGCCAGTCCGGTAACCACCCCCACCCCGGAAATGGTCTTTTCACGGGTGAACGGCGCAACCCCGAGGTAGCCCTTGATATCGTCGGGACTTACCGTAACAGTTTCCAGCTTTTCATCCTCCAGGAATCTGGTTACCGCCTTTCTGGAAATCTTCGCAATGGCCTTCTCCAGGCTTCTGACTCCGGCCTCGCGGGCATACTCGTCCACAATCTTCCGGAGTGCGGTATCCTTGATCGTTATCTTCTTTTCAGGAACGCCATCCTTTCTGAAGATCTTCGGAATAAGATGCTTTTTGGCGATCTGCATCTTCTCCTCGGCCAGATATCCGGAAAGCGTTATGGCATCAAGACGGTCCAGAAGCGGAGCCGGAATGGTGTCCATGGAATTTGCCGTGCAGATAAAGAGACATTTCGAAAGATCCAGTCTCAAATCCAGGTAGTTGTCCAAAAATCCGCTGTTCTGCTCCGGATCCAGAGTTTCCAGAAGCGTGCTGGCCGGATCGCCCCGGAAGCTGTCATGAGAAAGCTTGTCGATTTCATCCAGCATAATTACCGGATTCATCACCTGGGCTTCCTTCAGCGCCTGTACCATCCGACCTGGCAGAGCGCCCACGTAGGTGCGGCGATGCCCCTTGATTTCCGCCTCGTCTCTCATGCCGCCAAGACTGAGCCGGAAAAACGGTCTGTTAAGAGCCCGGGCAATGGACTTGCCGATGGATGTCTTGCCGACTCCCGGAGGGCCCACAAAGAGAAGAATGGCACCGTTGGATTCATCTCCGGACAGCCGGGACTTCCCGTTATCATCGTCAGTACCGGAATCCGGGGCGGCGGCTGGCTGTTCGGCACCGGAAGAACTGTCGCTGTTTTCAGCTGCGGAACCCGTACTCTCATCAGAAGCGGCAGTCTCCGGATTCCCTTCGGAAGCAGCACCGGCATCTGAGGTCTTTGCTTTCTCCGCCTCGGCTTTTTTTGCTTCCTCTTCCTGATTGCGAAGCTTAAAGGCCCCTACGGCCAGGTACTCCAAAATACGATCCTTGACGTCCTTGAGTCCCTCATGATCCTCCTCCAGGATCTTCTTTGCCCTGGCGTAATCAAAGTTCTGATCGGCATAGACCCCCCAGGGTATGCTGGTGAGCCATGTCAGATAGTCTCTTGAGACCGCATATTCCGCACTGGCAGGCTCCAGAACCGACAGCCGATTCAGTTCGTCGGCAAACTTTTTCTGTACCTGTTCCGGAGGATTCAGCTTTTCCATTTTTTCGCGGAAGCGGTTTACGTCAGCCGTCTTGTCATCGACGGTGATCCCCAGCTCCTTCTGAATTTCCCGGAGCTGCTCCTTCAGGAAAAATTCCTTCTGTCTGTCGGAAAGCTTCTGCGCCACGGTATCCTTTATGCTCTTCTGAAGCTTTGCGATTTCCACCTCGTTTTTGAGAAGGCCCAGCGAAAGCTTCATCCGCGGCAGCAGATCCACGGTCTCCAGAACATTCTGGAGCTGTTCCGCCTCGGAGGTTGTAATGGACGCGGCACAGTCAGCCAGCATGGAAGGATCGTTGGGATTGAAGCGAGTCAGATACTGCTTAAGCTCTTCAAAATAGAGCGGGTTAAGCGGCATCAGCTCCTTGAGGGTGGAAAGGATGGACATGGCATAGGCCTTGATCTCGATTCCCTCAGGAGACATGGTTACCGGAACCTGACATTCCGGATACTCAATATCACCTTCTATACAGCCGTCTACCGTGCGAAGCCTGACAACCCGGCCCCGGGCCACGCCCTGGGCAATAAACTGAAGCTCCTCTCCTACCCTGGCCTGAATAACCCGCACCAGGCATCCCATTTTCATGAAATCGGCTTCCCGGAGATCGCTTTCCAGACGCCCTTCGGGAACGGCAACCAGAAGCACCATCTTTGACGGACTGTCCAAAGTCTTTCTGAGAGCCTTTTCCCATCTCGGAGCCAGCTGTACAGGAATAACCTGACTCGGCATAAACGGCCGGCCAAACACCGGCAGAACGCATAATACCGGAGGCCGCTCCTTTTCCGGAACGGAAAGCTCTTTTTTCGGGCGTCCGGCTTTTTCTTCCTGAGCGTTGTCCGCAGCAGTATTATTGCTGTCCCTGCTCATGTCCCCGTCATTTCCGTTATTCCCGTTATTTCCGCTGTTGCTGTTATTGCCGTTGTCTGACATTTAAGAAATCTCCACTTAAAATTCCTCACTGTAAATACGGTTTATATCACTGTTTTTCAAGGGTGACCGGAAAAAAAACCGTATTTTGCCACTTGCCGCCCTGCATTCTCCCCGCAGATGACTTTCCGCATTTCGTAATGATACCGGTTATTGCCGTTTTCCCCGCAAATGCTCATTTGCCCTCCGTCCCCCTGAATGCTTGTCTTCTCTTAAGGTAACCGCGCATAATTTTCAAATAATAGGGAGCGGCATACGTTTTTTACGCCTGTCATCTGCTACAATCACCTGCTGTGTACGAACCACCAAAGGCTTTCAGCGACCGGAGATAACCATGGACAATAACAGCAACGAAGACGTCGGATGCGGGTGCGGCTGCCTGGTACTGATAATTATAATCTTCGCGATATTTCCGACACTGCTTCCGATAATGCTGATTGCCCTCGCGGTCATCACGGTAATCGGTATTGCCGTAAGACAGAACAAAAGGGAGTCCGGCAGCACCGCCTCCGACGGCTTTGATTCCCGGAACGGCGGCAGCGGTTTTTCCGAAAACACGGATGACACCACTGTAACCTGCGCCATCATGCGGCTGGTCGGGTATGTGGCCCGCGGCAACAAGGTAATCACCCGTGATGAAATAAACTCAGCGGAAAACATCATTGCCAGACTGGGAGCGGAACACCGGCAGCTCTTCATCAAGGCCTTTCAGACCGGGAAGAGCCATGACTATTCTCCGGATGAGGATCTCGGACTTATTCGCGCCATTCACGGCAGGGATCATGACAAGTGTCTGACCATTATCGCCCTTCTGGTATACATAGCCGTGGCAAACGGCAGCATCAGCCCCGAAGAACGAAGACGCATCGGGGTCGTGGCCAGTGCCCTGAACGTGTCCTACAGCGAGGCGGAAGAGATTATCCGCGAAATGGGCGGCTACGGCAGAAGACAGGAACAAGGATACCGAAACAACGGAACGGCATCTCAGGGAGATGATTATCAGACCGCCCTGCGCATCCTCGGAGTCTCCGAAAGCACCGCTCCCGATGATATTACCAAAGCCTACCGGAAGCTTATCCGCAAATATCATCCGGACCTGGCCAAGGGCAAGGGGCTTCCCGAAAGCATGGTCACAGTATATGAAAACAAGACCAAGGAAATCAATGAAGCCTACGATCTCGTGAAAAAATACCGCAAATTCTGACAGATCGCCTGAAAAAAGTCCGGGGGCCTGAAGCATCCCGTCCGGGAGCCCCGGTTTTCCGGAGAATGCGGGCTGCTTTCGGCTATTCTCCGGTTTCTGATTTTCCCTGACTCCGGGAAGCATAAACAACAAAACGGTGATTTTTGGTGGCCACCACGGTGTTTACTCTTTCCGGATGCATTATGTCTGCCCATTTCGGAAGCTTCATGACGGTCTTCCGGTAATCGGCATCCAGAACCGCCTTAAGATACTCCTCCCGATCCTGATCCTGCCCCACCAGTTCATGAAAGATCCGCATCTCCTTCTTCACCAGCGCTGATTTCTTCCTTTCCGGATACATGGGATCCAGATAAACCGTATCCGGAATCACATCCCCGTTATAGGCGATCACCGACGGTGCCTCCTCAAGCCGCATTCCGGCAGAAGTGATTTCCCGCACCTCGGGAATATCGGAATCCCGGCCTCTTCTGAGTCCGTCCCGGAGCAGCAGTCTGACCACGGGATTTCTTTCAAAAAGGTGCACCCGGGCTCCCAGTGCTGCCAGAATAAAGGCATCACGCCCCAGCCCGGCCGTGCCGTCAAATATTACCGGGGCCTTCATTCTTCCGAAGCAGGCCCGGGCCACCCCCTCGGAATGCCGGCCTCCGCCGTACACTCTGCGAAAACCCAGAGTTCCTCCGACAAAATCCACAAATACCGGATTCTCCCGGACGGAGCCCCCCGCCAGGGATACAACTCCGGATGCCAGAATCAGGGTAAGCGGGGAAGATGTCTCAATTCCCGAAAGCTCGGAAAGCTCCCGGCTGTAAAGCCCGGCCAGCACTCCGTCCGGGGCTTCGATACTGAGAGGAAACGGCATTAAAACTCCATTCTTCAGAAAAATGCGGTATCAGGATTTCGAAAAGCGGCACGAACTCAGGCCTCGGCTCTCAGCATCTCGCGAAGCGCCTTAAGAACCCTTTCGGAATCGGGAGAAACGCCGCGCCAGAGCCGGAAGCTTTCTTTGGCCTGACCCACCAGCATGCCAAGGCCGTCGGAAACCTGGCAGCAGCCATGACTGAGAGCCCATTCCAGGAAAACCGTCATCCCTGAGGGTGTATACATAAGATCATAGGCCCGGGCACCGGGAGCAAAGATGTCATCAGGAAGCGGCGGCACCGTACCGGAAAGACTTCCTGATGTCGCATTGATGACCAGGTCAAAGGATCCCCGGGAAGGAAGATCCTCATAGGAACCCGCGACAATTTTCGGGAACTCCCGCGCCAGGGCTTCCGCCCGGGACACGGTCCTGTTTGCCAGAAACAGCATCAAAGGCCGCTCTTCCTGAAGCGGCATCAGAATACCCCGGGCCGCTCCTCCGGCCCCCATGACCAGCACGCGTTTTCCGGAAACCGGCCATTTCAGTCTTTTAAGATCGGCAATAAAACCGGCACCGTCAGTATTGTCACCGAGCACCGTGCCATCATCATTAAAGCGGAGAGTGTTCACTGCCCCGGCGGTTTTTGCCCGCTCCGTCAGGGTATCAGCATATCTGAAGGCATCCTCCTTGAAGGGAACTGTGATATTAAGCCCCCGGCCGCCGCCGGACCGGAAGCTGTCCGCGGTTTCGCGGAAAGAGCCCAGAGGACAGAACAGCGTTCCGTATTCCATATCCTGACCGGTTTCATCGCGAAACATCGCATGAATTGCCGGTGACCTGCTGTGATTTACCGGGTTACCCAGAACCGCATATTTATCCATGATGCCACATTCCCGTATGCTGAAGCTGCTGCAAAAAAAATATTCCGGACTCTCGCATTCCGGAGAAAAACGATTTCCGGACCGGACCGTTTTATTCCCTGAGAATTCTGCCGCTCAGGCCGTCGATAATTCTGCTGGGCTTTTCATTTCCTCCGCAGGGGAGATCCAGAACTCCGTCAAAGGTTCCCGAAGGAAAGCTGCCAAGCACCTCCCGGGCAGTTCTGAACGGCTGCCTGCCGCTGATATTGCAGCTGGTGGACACCAGAGCCCCTCCCGCCTCCCGGCACAGGCAGATAACCGGCTGAAACGCCGTAACCCGCACCGCCAGGGTGCTTCTGCCCCCGGTGAGCAGGGCCGGAAGACCGCTCCGGGCCGGAAGCACCGCTGTAACGGGGCCGGGCCAGAAATCCCGCATTCTCTCAAAAAAATCCCGGGGAACCTCCGGAAGATCCAGGTATCCGGAAATCTCTCCGAAGGTGCCCCCGATAACAATAAGTCCCTTGGAGGGATCTCTTTTTTTTATTTCCATAATCCGGGTGAGCGCCCGGACATTATCCGGCAGGCATCCGATTCCGAACACCGCCTCCGTGGGATAGGCCACCACCCCGCCGTTCCTTATAGCACGGGCCGCCTCCCGGATCTGAGAATCAGACATTCTCAAGCTTCTTCTGAAGAGCCTGATCCTTGCGGGCCACATCCTCAGCACGGGCCTTTCTTTCCGCCTTGACGGCCGCATCAAGCTCAGGATCGGAAAGCGCCATGATTTCCGCTGCCAGATAGGCGGCGTTTTTGGCGCCGGACTTGCCGATACCCATGGCGGCCACAGGAATTCCCCCCGGCATCATAACCGTGGAATAAAGCGCATCCACCCCGTTAAGAGGACCGCAGTCCACAGGAATGCCGATTACCGGACGGGTGGTGGCGGCAGCCACGGCACCGGCCAGATGCGCGGCCATGCCGGCGGCACAGATGAACACCTGGCAGCCCCTGGCTTCCGCATCGGCCACATACGCTCTGGCAGCGTCAGGAGTACGGTGGGCGGAGGTTACCTTCCCCTCGGCCCGGATTCCCAGACTCTTCAGCACCTGAAAAGCACCTTCCACTACCGGCAAATCGGAATCGGATCCCATTAGAACAGCCACAAACCTGTCAGACATCTGTTTTCTCCCTGAAATATTCCGGCCCCGGGCCGGATCACAAAGTCTCCGGAATACAGCCGGAGTTCCGGGATGCATTTTAGCACCTTTGCAGGATTAATTGAGACCCTGTGAAAACTCCCGTTCCAGCCTTTCACGACGGAGCCAGCG
Organism: uncultured Ruminobacter sp.; assembly: GCA_902776415.1. Classification (GTDB taxonomy): domain Bacteria; phylum Pseudomonadota; class Gammaproteobacteria; order Enterobacterales; family Succinivibrionaceae; genus Succinimonas. The sequence continues at coordinate 11,601 of CACYPY010000032.1, read as the reverse complement.
GATATACATCACCACGGAGTTTATCAGGTAAAAGCACCACATGAGCAGCACCGCTACCGGCTGCCCTCTGCCGTCAAGAAAAGGAGCCGCCCAGAGTCCTACACTGACGGCATTGATAATCATCCAGAGAATCCAGTGCTCGGAATACCTCATAATGCAGAGCACCAGGGCAACTGTGGCCATAATGGTGGTAAAGCCGTCCCAGAAGGGATAGTAACCTTTGAGAAATGACAGCAGAACCCCGTACCCTCCGGTGAGCAGGGAAACCGCAAAAACAAGCCAGAGCCGTCCCTTAAGAGACAGGCTTCTTTTTGAAGCCTCGTTTCCCAGAGGATTTATGTGCCGGATCCAGACGGTAAAGCCATAGACATTCAGGGGAATGAACACCAGAAACTTGACCATGACCTCCCCGTAGTAGCCGTAGCCGAAGGAAATAAGACCATACAGCACCGAATTCATAAATCCGAAAACAAATGCTCCCAGCTTGCCCTGTCCGGTAAATACCGCCGCCAGACATCCCAGCACCGCTGCAGCAAGACTCATGACAAACTCTCCTGACAGGAGCGGGATCCCCCGGGAAATACTGAAAACCAGCGAAAGCGCGGAAATCGCCGTTATCGAAAACCCCAGCCAGAAGAGCTCTCCGGCACTCCATCCGGAGGTTTCTTCCCGTAACAGATCCCGGATTCCTCCGTAAAAACCGGTCTTTCTTCCGAAAAGCTGAGGCTGTCCGGATATTCCGGATTGTTCAGAAGATGTGTTCAATGAAAAATCTCCCTTTCTGTGGTGCTTATTCAGCGGTTTCCGTATCTCTGTCCGGAGACAGTTTCGCCATAAAGGCGGCTTCAGGGTTATGAGCCGGGATTATCCAGTCTGATATGCCGTTTCAGCACCCGGACCACGGCATCAATATAACGGCTCCGCACCTTGCGCGAGGAAATCCGGGCCTCATCCCGGCGATTTACAATGACGCCGATTTCCATAAGTACCGCCGGCCCCCGGGATTTCCGGAGCACCACCAGGTCGTCAAACTGAAAAACCCCGTTTCTGTCCAGCATCGGCCGTCCTTCTCCCGGAATGTTTTCGGCGTGATGCACACTGTTTTTAAAACCTTCTCTCCGAAGCTCTGCGGCAATTTCGGAGGCGATTCCGGATGAAGGGCCGTAATAGGGATTTCTGGAGGACACGAACAGGGAATAGCCTGCAGCATAATCCGTTTCGCAGGGACTGGCATTCAGATTGCAGTATATCGGGGATACCGAGTCATGATGAAACGACAGAAAAACAGCATGAGGTCCGGTTTTGTCCGTCCGATCCGGAAGAGTGTTTTTATCAGGATGAAAACCGGACAGAATATAGGGGATCTGCTCCTTTTCCAGCCTTTCGGTGAGTTCCCTTACAAAACGCTGATTGTAGTCATACTCATGACCGCCGTTCCAGGAGGTGGCTCCGTATTCCCGACCGGCATGTCCGGCATCAATTACCGCATAGTAAATCCTGCCGTCATCATGGCAGCGACCGTCTGCCATAGCAGGGGGAGTCCCCAGAAAAATCAGTGCCGCCGCCATGGCAGCGGATTTAAAAAAATTCATGCAATCCTCCCGAATCTTTCCATCAGTTCATTCTGAATCACAAAAGTCTAACGTTCCTCACGGGACGCCCTTTTGCCGCAAAGGGGACACCTGAGATATACCCCCTGACGTCCCCGGAATTCCAGCATTACCGGACTCCGACAGTATGCGCAATGCCGGCGCACCGGCTTTTTATTAAGCCGGCAGGTACAATCCGGATAGCGATCGCAGCTCCAGAAAACCTTCTGAAACCGGGTTTTCCGGAGCATCAGGTTACCCTTAAGGCATTCCGGGCACGGCAACCTCTCGGGCTTTTCCCGAAAAATATAGGTACACTCCGGATAATTGGTGCAGCCGACAAACTGTCCGTATCTGCCGCTTTTCACCGCCATGGGGGAACCGCATACGGGACACGCGGAATCCGGAATCACCTGTTCAATCCGAACCCGGTATATCCCGGCCACCGGCTTCATATAACGACAGGCCGGATATCTGGAGCATCCCGCCATCTGGCCCCTGCGGGTGCGATAGAGGCACAGCGGAGAACCGCACTCCGGACAGTTCCCGAGATTGTCCTCGGTTTTATCAAGAGTGACAGCTTCCGGTTCCTCGGAAGCAGGGTTTCCGGATACGGGGGAAGCAGCTTTCGGGAGCTCCTGTGGATAATCCCGGAGTGCCTCAGTATCCGGCAGTTCTTCCGGCTCCGGCGTTTCGGATATTTCCCCGGGGGCCGGACTCCGGGACTGCGGAGTGTCGGATCCCGGGCCATCCGGAATTGTTTCCTGTATTATCTCAGTATTTTCTTCGGACCGATCGCCGTTTCCTGCCGGCGGAACGTCTGATGCGGCCGGGCCGGTCCCGGTTCCGCCGTAATCCCAGTCCGGTCCCTGAAAGGCTTCAGGATAATCCTCTTTTCCGACCCGGAGCCCCTGAGCCTGTTTTTCAAAATACTCCATCACAGCCCGGCCCCGGTCAGTAAGACTGTATCTTTTTTCCGGAGCAAGCCCGTCCTGATAACGCTTTGCCATCTCACCGGCATATTCTCCGGCAGGTTTTCCGGAATTATCCCCGGTATCGAAATCCGGTTTCTCTTCAGCCTGTCCGGGAACCGGATCCCCGTTCAGGCCGGCATCCGAAGATTCCGCAGATTTTACGGAACCGGAATCCGGTATCAGAGCTTCGGTACCCGTTTCAAGTTCATCTCCGGCTGTCATTCAGCACTCCCCTTCCGGCCCTGGCAAAAAAATTATGATCCTTCCGCACCGCTGTTATTTTCCAAAAAAGAAAGGCCCAGCGAATGGACCTTCCTCATCCGGGATCCTCTGTCTTCGGATCCTGCTCCCGGTTACTGTCTGTTCAAAAGGAATTTCTTGAGCTCCCCGAAATCTGCAGTCATGGGAACGGACAGCACCTTCATATCCGCTCTGGAGCTCAGAGCTTCAGGCAACGGCAGATCGATTCCGAGAATGCGATCCACATTTTCCTTGAACTTGGCAGGCGAGGCAGTGCACAGGAACACGCCGGTATCGCCGTCCTGAAGAGTGTTGTCCAGCACTTTCCAGGCAATGGTACCATGCGGCTCGGAGGTATAGCCTTTGGCCTTAAGCTCTCTCATGGCTTCCTCGGTTTCGGCATCGGTGAGCCGGCCATATCCGAGTTCCTTAAGATCCCAGCCCTTAACCCTGAAGAGCTCCAGAACCCGCGGCCAGTTGTTCGGACGGGACACGTCCATGGCATTGGACAGTGTGGCCTGAGTCGGATGCGGATCCCATTCGCCGGTGGCCAGGAAGCGGGGCACCGTGTCATTGACGTTGGTGGCGGTAATGAATTTTCTTACCCTGAGACCCAGTGCCCTGGCGATAAGACCTGCGGTAAGATCCCCGAAGTTTCCGCTGGGAACGGAGAATACCACGGAATTTCTCTTTTCGGCGGGAAGCTGTGCCACCGCTTCAAAATAATAGCAGACCTGAGCCAGAAGACGGCTGATGTTAATGGAGTTGGCACTGTTAAGGCCGATGCCGTCCCGAACCTCAGGATCATCAAAGGCTGCCTTGACCAGAGCCTGACAATCATCAAAGGCCGCCTTTACAGCCACAGTTCTGATGTTGCCCCCCAAAGTGCAGAACAGCTTCTCCTGGAGATTGGAGATCTTGCCCTCCGGATAAAGAATAACCACATCTATGTTAGGCAGATTATAGAAAGCATGAGCAACGGCTGCTCCGGTATCGCCGCTGGTAGCAGTCAGAATGGTTATTTTCCGTCCGTTGCCACCGGAGGCCAGCGCACTCAGGCACTGAGCCATGAACCGGGCCCCGAAATCCTTGAACGCCAGGGTCGGGCCATGGAAAAGCTCCAGTGCATAGGTGCGATCATCTACCCTGGCAACCGGAGCCCCGAAGGCAAAGGCATTGGCCACCAGCTCCTCCAGATTCGGAATTTCATCTCCGATAAGATGACGGAGAATCTTGCCGGATCTTTCCACGAAGGGAAGATCCAGAAGCGCGTCAGCATCATCAAAGGGAACAATTTCCTCCGGAAAAAACAGCCCCTGATTGCGTCCCAGTCCCTGTCTTACCGCCTGAGCAAAGGAAACGACCTCTGAATGATCCTTGATATTGTAAAGTTTCATGACTATTCCTGATATTGTCCTATTCTTAAACCAGTCAGTCCGGATAATGCGCTCCGGACCGGATGATCCCCGAAAGCCCCATGCCGGGAACGTTTCTTCCGGATTACAGCTCGGTGATTACCGTGCCTTCCTCGCAGATCCGGCAGATATTGCAAAAGCCGTCTTCATTCTGAATGAAATGCCGCTTCAGCCATTCCTGAACCTCTTCGGCCTTTCCGAGATCCTTCATGACTATGAAAATCGAAGGACCGGAACCGGAAATTCCCATGGCCAGAGCTCCCTGTTCCCGGGCATAATTCCGGGCATCCTGGAATCCCGGAATCAGCTTCTGGCGGTAGGGCTCGGCAATAACATCCCTGAGAACCTCGGCTGCCAGAAGGTCATTTCCGGTATGAGAAGCCTGAATGAATACCGCCAGCTGTCTTGCAAAGGTGATGGCATCCTTCCTGGAATATTCCTTAGGAAGAATGGAACGGGCCTCGGAGGTGCTGACCTGAATTCCCGGATAGCAGGAAACCCAGTACCAGTCGGCAAAGGCCGGAACACGCTGGCTTATGATATTGAGTTCCTCCGTCATCAGCTGAATGCCGCCAAGATAGCAGGGAGCGGCATTGTCGTAATGAACGGAACCGGAAATCTTTCCTTCCAGTTTGCCCATCAGCCGGAGAGCCTCGTCCTTGCTCATGGGATAGCCGTGAAAGGCGTTGAGAGCGGCAACGGCGGCTACAATCGAGGAAGCGCTGGAACCAAGTCCCGATCCCACCGGCAGATTCTTATGGAGAACCATCCGGAACGGCTTTACGGGAATCCCCTTCTCCTTCATAAAATCCCGGAATCCCAGATAGGCATCATAAACAATGTTCTTCCGGGGGTCCTGCGGGAGCTTGCCGGCAAACCAGCCATCGCTTTCAAGCTCGAATTCCTGACTGCCGTCATGAACTTCCACCACGTCCCCCAGCACCTGATCGGTAATCGGCTTCAGAGCCGCTCCCAGAATATCGAAACCGACGCTGACATTTCCTATTGAAGCCGGTGCGTATGCGCTAACCGCCATATTAAGCCTCTCTCTTCCAGTTCAAAGTACGTAAAATATCGGCAAACACCCCGGCTGCCGTAACCTGAGTTCCGGCTCCGTAGCCCCGGAGTACCAGCGGGATCGGCTGATAGTAAAGAGACAGGAAGGCCAGGGCATTCTCGCCGTCCTTGACCTTGTACAGCGGATCCTCCTCGTTTACCCTGCGAATGCCAACCCGACATCTGCCGTCCTCAATGGATCCCACGTAACGCAGCACCTCGCCGCGGGATTTGGCGTCGGCAATCTGCTCCCGGAAATAGGCATCGGCCTCGGGAAGACGTTTCAGGAATTCCTCCTTTGTACCGGTGGCATCGAACCCCGGAGGCAGGGCCATCTCCACCTCCACATCAGAGAGATCCAGCTCCATGCCGCACTCACGGGCAAGAATAAGAATCTTTCTGGCCACATCCATACCGTTGAGATCGTCACGCGGATCGGGTTCGGTAAACCCCTTGTCCCTGGCAATAAGGGTAGCCTCGGAAAAGCTCATTCCCTCGTCCAGCTTTCCGAAAATAAAGGAAAGCGATCCTGAAAGAATGCCGTTAAACCGCTGCAGCCGATCGCCGGCGGCTATCAGGTTCTGCAGATTTTCAATAACCGGGAGTCCGGCGCCGACATTGGTTTCGTACAGGAATTTCCGGCGACGGAGCTGCGCGGCTTCACGAAGCTTGCGATAGAACTCCATGTTTCCGGTATTGGCCTTCTTGTTCGGGGTAACCACATGGAAGCCCGCCAGCAGGAAGTCTGCATACTGATCCGCAATTTTCTGATCGGAGGTGCAGTCCACAATAACCGGGTTGATGAGATGGGTTTCGGTGATGAATTCCTTGGCACGGGCGAGACTGAAGGATTCCCCGGATTCATTCAGTGCCGTTCTGTAGTCGGAATCAAGATCTATGCCGTCGGCACAGAGCATCATATGCTTCGAGTTGCACATGCCGAACACCCGAATCATCAGGTTGTGATTTTTCAGAAGCACCGGCTGCTGACGGCGGATCTGCTCCAGGAGTGCGCCGCCCACCCCGCCGATGCCGATAACCAGAACATCAATATTCTGAATGGAACTAAAGAAGTTCTGATGGCAGATCTTGATGGCCTCGCTCACCTTGTTTCGGGATACCACTGCCGAAATGGAACGCTCCGAAGAGCCCTGGGCAATGGCATTGACGTTGATATTCGCCAGGGCCAGTGCCGAGAAAAACTTCGAGGCAATGCCGCGGACGGTAAGCATACCGTCCCCGATTACCGAAATAATGGCCTTGTTATCCACAAAGTCGATGCTGTCAAGAAGACCGTCCTTGAGTTCCAGCTGAAATTCCTCCTCCAGAGCCTTCTGAGCTCTGTCCTTGTCGGAGGAATGAATACAGAAGCTGATGCTGTACTCTGATGAAGACTGGGTAATGAGAGCTATGGAAACCCTGGCCCGGGAAACGCAGGTGAAAATGCGGCCGGCCATGCCCACCATTCCCTTCATACCGGGACCGGAAACGTTGACAAGAGTGATATCCTTAAGATCGGAAATACCCTTGACCGGCAGGGAAGGATCCCCGATCTGGGCGATAAGAGTGCCCTCGCACTCGGGATTGAGGCTGTTCTTGATATGGCACGGAATCCGGTACTGAGCAATGGGGGCAATGGTTCTCGGATGCAACACCTTGGCGCCGAAATAGGACAGCTCCATGGCTTCCTTGTAGCTGAGCCGCTTCAGGAGAAGAGCATCCGGAACAATACGGGGATCGCAGCTGTACACTCCGTCCACATCAGTCCAGATTTCGCAGGATTCGGCATTGACACATACCGCCAGACAGGCTGCGGAATAGTCAGAACCGTTTCTGCCGAGAAGCACCAGTTCCCCCTTCTCGTTGCCGCCGGTAAACCCCATCATTATGTAAATGGTATAGTTGTTAATTTTTCTTTCCTGAAACAGCCGACGCGAAACGTCCAGATTTATCCGGGATTCCAAATAGCCGCCTTCGGTCTTCAGTGTCTCCACGGAACAGAGCCGGGTTACCTGCTCGCCACGAGCTCTCAGGAGAGCCTCCATAAGAACCACCGAAAGCTTTTCACCGCGGCTCAGGATAAAGGCCTGAACATTATCGGGACACTGCCCGAGAAGAGTGATTCCCTGAATTCTCTTCTGCACCAGGGCAAACTCCTCCTCCATCCTTCGGTAGAGCTCCGTGGCCTCGTAGGCCGGATACCGCTCCTGAATTCCGGCTATAAGCCCGGAAAATATCGACTTGATCTGTGCAATCACATCCGTGCCGTCAGAGCCCCCGGAGGCCTTTTCCACCAGTTCCACCAAAAGATTGGTTACCCTTGCCGGAGCTGAAAGCACCAGGGCAACCTGAGACTTACGGTGTGTGTTCACAACTATGTCCGAAACGCGAAGGAATCTCTCGGCATTCGCCAGAGAAGTGCCGCCAAACTTTAAAACCCGCATCAACACCTCTGAAATTAAAAAAGCCCTGAATCCTGACGAATCGGGCTCTTACGTGTTTACCTGAGTTAACAGCTAGAGAGCCCAGAGGCCTGTAATACCCGTTGCTGTCATGAAAGCTTCTGTAAACACCTGACAATACAATCCTGATTTAATTACCCGGAGGGCACAAAAAAACAGGTTAAATGATCCCAAATATGCAGGACTTTGTCAAGAATCACCGGCGGGCCGAAAAATCCCGAAGCGGCCCCGGGATCCCTTTCCTTGCAGTCCCATTACTGACCTGGCCCATTATCCGGATCATGGATCTCATAGTATGTTATGGAATTCCCCTCCGTCTTTTTGCTGATATAAGTACAACCGTCGGCCTGCTCGTAAAGCTCCTGAAAGGTTACCTCAGTGTCCCCGCTGTAAAATGCCGCTCCGACACTGACATTAACCGACCGGTCTCCCATTTCGGGAATACGGATCTTCTGGACATTCTGGAAAAAACGTGCCGCTACCTCCCGAGCCTTGTCCAAGGTGCACACTCCCAGGGCGAACACGGCAAACTCGTCACCGCCAAGCCGCATCAGAACATCATAGTTCCTGAAGGTCTTCTTCAAGGCATCAGCAACACCGATAATTGCCTGATCCCCGGTTTTATGGCCAAAACTGTCATTAACTCTCTTAAACTTGTCAATATCCAAAAGCATGAACATCCCGCTCTGTTTTTCTGCCAGCATGGCAGAAATCTTGTGTTCTCCGGTTCCTCGGTTGCAGATACCGGTCATCATGTCCGTCTCGGCCAGATACCTGAGTTTTTCCCGGTTCCTCTTTTCACGATCGATGGATTCCACCAGCCAGAGCACCCGGACAATTTTGCCGGCACTGTCGCGCTTCTCAACAATGAAGCGTCCCCGACACCATTTATTTCTGCTGTCCAGAAATTCCTCGGTAGAGGTGTTTACACCGTTAAATCTCTCATCAAGAGTACTGAAATCAACAAACTGTCGCATACTCTTCCGGGAACTTTCTGAAACAGCTTCCTCTGTCATTCTGAAAAAGGCGGCCTGAGCATCTTCGACCAGGGAAGAATTTCCGTTTCGTACGGCAAAAACTTTTCCGGAGCAATCATTTTCTTCTGAAGAAAACAATCCGCTCTGAAAAATACTGTGATAACAGATTTCAGAGCAGGAATTTCCGGGAATATCGATGTCATACATGCAAACATAGATCGCCCCTACTGAAGCAAGCTGCATGTTAAGCTTCTGGGTCAGAAGATTACGACGGGCTATCTTGACAACAATGATAAAAATTAAGGCGATGGAAAGGAGCACCACCACGGAAAACTGCATGATAAACCTGGGAAGCTTGAACAGCTCGGCAGTATCTATTGCCGAAACACTAACCCACCCGCCGGCCAGAGGTTCGGCATAAACCATGTAGCTGGTATTTCCGAACGCTACCTCAAACTGCGTGCTGTGCTCCCTGAAGATTCTGCTGGCAATCAGACTGCCCAGGGTATTCCTTTCCTTCAGATATTCACGTTTCAGTTCCTGCCTGTCGGAATGGGCCACCACGCCGCCTGAATTGTCAAGCACCATGCCGATACTGCCCGGAACAGACTGTCCGATACGCTCGGTGATATCCTGAACCTCCTTAAGACTTAAATCAACGGCAATAACGCTCCTGCCGTCCCCAAGAAGTCCGGTAATGGTCATCATGAGATTTCCGGTCTGTTTATCCACATACGGTTTTACAAAGGTAATAGGAACACCGTTTTCAATGGTTTCCTGATACCAAGGCCTGTTTTTCGGATCATAGTCGGCATCCGGAATCCAGCCGCTTCCGTCCAGAAAATAATCGTTCACCAGACCGTAAATGCCGGTGGAATCGCTGTCTATGGAACTCTTGATATTTGCGGACTCCTGAACGAGATACTCTCTGATTTCGTCAGAAGAAGCGCTGTTCTTCAGCAGCATATCCACACTGTAGCTGGCCATCTTGATATTATTGAGACCGGTCAGAAGATACTCGTCAAAATCCTTGGAAAACTTCCTGGCATTGATTTCACTGCGCAGGGAAATGCTTTCCTTGACAGAAGAATAAAGAGCGTAAAAACCAAAAGACAGGGCCACAACTGTAATAATAATCACGGCCATGGCTGTCAGAATATTGCGTAGCCCCAGACTTCCCAGGGCTTCCCATATTCCGGTCCTGATGACATTTACATCGTCATTTTTACTGTTCATTGAAATCCCTTTTAATCCCGCGTAACCGGATGCCGATGCCATAAGGAGCTTTCATTAATATTATTTTGATTGCTGCGCGTCCGCTGTAAAAAGCAAAACTGCGAAAGGAGGCAGCCCCCCTGTTCAGGCACTTTTTCAGAAACAAAGTGATAGTTTATAATAATTATGAATTATTTTGATACGATATACAGTTACAAAAATAAAAACATCCGGAAACACGGGCGGAATTATATCAAAATTCACCGCTGATTACTCATTTTTAAGACTGCGGGTAAAAACGCAAAAGACACCCGCCGGCATTCCTGAAAACTGCCGGACGGAGAAAGGACAAGTCCGCAAAGAAGGCTTCGGCATACGGCATCGTAATACCGGACATACAATGAGCATGCCCCGCCCCCTCTTTACGTGGATATTAGCAAAAAGGCATGTTAACTGTTAGGCACTTTCTTTGAATCCGAAGGCCGGTTTTCACCAGGAATGGCACATCAGAGCAGTTTGTTCCATCCCTCCAGTATTACCGGATGACTGTCCACATATTTTTTCCGAAAAATGTCTGCTGTCTCTTTGTCGGCTATAATCTCTTCGGGGTATTCCCTGCAGATCTCGTCATATTCGCTCTCACTGATAAGACTGGTAGTGAAGAAGTCATCGTTGCGACTTGGCACCCCGTGCCAGGCAAAAAATTCTCTTTTTCCGTTCACAGTTCTGTATCCGCAGCCGAATCTCACCTGATTTGAAATTACGCGAAAACTGCAATCCTGATTATTATCCATATCCCCTCCTGAAAACTGTACATCCATGATGCAAGGAGAAAATCGCTTTAGTATGAAAGCCTTAAGTATCTGTAAATAAAAAACGTTGTATGAACATATCAACCGCTTTCTTTGCGGCTTTTTCAGCACATACATCGTGAACGTATCAAACTGTGCAATCTTCAAAATGCCAATGCAATGTAAATGGAAGGTCTTTGCTAGTCAACCGGCAATCAACAACGTCACCTATCAGCAACCTTGTCTGAGAATTGGCAAACTCGAGTTTCCCACACCAATAACAACGGTCATCCATTACTCTCAAAGACACACCTGAACAAAAATTCGCTCCCCTGACAAATTCTGACCATCTCACTTGGAGATAGCAGGTCGTTCATGTCCGATTGGAGCTTCCCTATGAAGGTCCAAAAGAATTCTCCCTGTTGCCGGAACCATTCGTTCAGCATCTCATGGGCTACTGCGTAGGCCTTCTCTATGTTTTTGTCTGCAATGATTTTCAGCTCGTAAAGCCTGTCAACCAGCTTTCTGAAGCAGTGCATCAGGGTATCGATGGCAACCGAAAAAGGGACGTACTGAATATCCTCGCAGTTTTCCATGAAAATCTGCCCCCGGGTTTTGAACCTACCGTAAGATTTGACGACTATCGCCACCTTATCCCATCGGAGTTTAAGGGGGGGATGGGAATATTAAATTAATGGATGCTAGATTGGTGTAATTATGTTCTTAAGGTATAAAAATTAAACTATTAGACAAGAGGGAGTTATAAATATTAACTGATTGTTGGTAAGTACCCTGCGATTTTTCACCACCCCCTAATCTACCGGGTATCCTTGTCTCAGTTCTTACTTAGAGAAGGTGCCCGCAATGCAGATCATCAGCAAG
>CACYPY010000031.1 GCA_902776415.1 uncultured Ruminobacter sp. | reverse complement strand
CGAAAGCTGCCATTGCTGATTTTCGGCACCAGTCCTTCTTTTCTGGTCATATAGCTCATTTCTCCTGTAAAAGCTGACAACACGGATCTGCCGGCAGCGAATTCCCTGCATTTCGGAGATAATAATCATTTTCCGGCGAACAATTACGGCCTCCGAGCCATAAAACTGCACTCGTTCGTTTTTCATAATAACGTGATCGCAGGTCCTGCGGAAGAATTTTCCCGAATCCGGTACACTAACTATGCCCTGAATCCCGCAATCTCGCCCCGTTCCATTCCGGCAATCAGCTTTCTGACACTTCCGGAACACTTCAGAAGATCCTCGTCCGAAATCACAAAAGGCGGATAGATGTAAATGATGTTTCCGAAGGGGCGAAGCCATACTCCCTCGTCAGTCAGAAAACGCTGCATGACCACTGTGTCTACCTGCCGCTTCATTTCCACAACTCCCACAGCTCCCAGCACCCGTACCTCCTGAACCAGCGGAGACGCCGCAAGATCGCAAAGCTCCCGCCGGAGCAGATCTCCGATGTGATGCACCCGGGCCTGCCAGTCATAACTCCCCAAAGCCCGGAGACTTCCCAGAGCTGCACTCAGAGCCAGCGGATTCGCCATAAACGTGGGACCGTGCATCATAACCCGTGCGGAGGAATACCCGATGCCCTCCCGGATTTTCCGGCCCGTCATAACAGCGCTTAATGAAATCATCCCGCCGGTAAGCCCCTTTCCGAGAGTCATAATATCCGGAGATATCCCGGCAAAATTACTGGCAAACAGTTCCCCCAGACGACCGAAGCCGGTGGCAATTTCGTCGCAGATAAGGATCACGTCATATTCCGCAGTAAGCTTTCTGGCAGCTTTCAGATATTCCGGATGATAAAAATACATTCCGCCGGCCCCCTGCATCACAGGCTCCAGAATAAATCCGGCAATCTCGTCCTGATATCTTTCCAGAGTGTCCCGAAGCTCATCAGAAACCCCGGGTTCCCATTTTTCGCCAAATTTTATCCCGGGCCTGGAAATAAAGAACTGCTCCGGAGCATATCCGGTATAGGGACTGGAAAAACCGCTTCCGGGATCGGTTACCGACATGGCGCCCAGGGTATCGCCGTGGTAGCCGCCCCGAAGCGCCAGGAATCTTTTGCGGGAGGGATTCCTGACACTCTGATACTGCACCGCCATTTTCAGGGCAATCTCAACAGCCACGGATCCCGAATCGGCATAAAACACGTCGGAAAGCCCCGGAGGGGTGATTTCGGAAAGCTTCCGGGCCAGTTCCGCCGCAGGCTCGTGAATTATCCCGGCAAACATCACATGGGACATGCTCCGGAGCTGCTTTTCCATTTCGGAAATAATAATCGGGTTCCCATGCCCGTGACATACGGACCACCAGCTGGACACACCGTCAATCAGCTCTCTTCCGTCGCCGAGAGTGATACGGGCTCCCGCAGTCCGGACCGCATCAAGTACCGGAATCGGACTTTCGAGAGAATCATAGGGATGCCACACATGCTCCCGGGCAAAGTTCTGTAAAAAGTTGTTCATTTTATATACTTCTGTAAATCATTAAATCCAAAATACATTGACAGTATACTCCCCGGGATTAAACTCGGTGACAGTTTTCGGAAAAATGCCGCCTGTGTGCGAAAGCGGGCTTTTTTTCGCAAACATTCGGGCCGGCCTGTTTTCTCAGGTACTCCGACACAGCCGGCAGGAGCTTCCCTGTCGCATTTTCACCTCCCGGGAGCAATCATGAACGACATAAGACACGACTGGACACAGCGCGAGGTTAAGAAAATCCTGACCTCCCCCTTTCTGGAACTGGTCATGAGGGCAAATCAGATCCATCGGAAATATTTTCCGGAGAATGAGGTTCAGGCCAGCTCGCTCCTCTCGATAAAAACCGGAAACTGCCCCGAGGACTGCAAATACTGTCCGCAGAGTATTCATAACCGCACCGGGATTCAAACCGAAAAGCTTCTTGATATGAACACCGTACTCGAAAAGGCCAAGGAAGCCCGGGACGCGGGAGCCACCCGCTTCTGCATGGGAGCGGCCTGGAGAGACCCCAAAGACCGTGATATGGCCTATATCGTTGAAATTATCAAAATGGTGAAGTCCCTGGGACTGGAAACCTGCATGACCCTGGGGATGCTTACGGAAAACCAGGCCCGGGAACTCAGAGATGCCGGACTGGACTACTACAATCACAATCTGGACACCTCTCCCGAGTATTACAGCGAAATCATCACCACCAGGACCTACGAGGATCGCCTGAAAACCCTGGAAATCGTCCGCCGGGCCGGCATCAAAATCTGTTCCGGCGGCATTATCGGCATGGGAGAATCCGCTGATGACAGGGCCAGCTTCCTGAGAACCCTCGCCAATCTGAATCCCCATCCGGAATCGGTTCCCATCAACATTCTGGTAAAGGTGCCGGGACTGCCCCTGGAAAGCCAGCCGGACGTCGATCCCATCGACTTTGTCAGAATGATCGCCACCGCCAGAATCATCATGCCGGCGTCCTATGTCAGAATGTCAGCCGGACGAAAATCACTCAGCGCCGAAGCTCAGGCACTGGCATTTCTGGCCGGAGCCAATTCCGTATTTTACGGCTGCCGGCTTCTCACCACTCCGAACGCGGCGGAGGACGAGGATCTGCTCCTTCTGAACAAACTGGGCGTAAAAACCACCCTGAAAGGCCCCCGGAGCACACCCGAGGAAGATCACCGGAATATATGCGACAGTATTCATGACAAACTCAGAGATCACAACTGCTACAGTCTGGAGAAGCATCTGTGACTCTCGTTAACCGGGTATTCGGCATCACCGCACTTCTGAATGAAAGAAAAAAGAAGGGGCTTTTTCGGGAATGCCAAATCTGCGCCAGGGTTCCGGGGCCGGACGGCGGACACGGACATGGCAGCAGGGAGCTCCGCACCGCTTCCGGCACTTTTCTTAACTTCGCCTCCAATGACTATCTGGGACTTACGGATCATCCGGAAATCCTCGAGGCACTTCGGGAAGGAATTGCCGAGTACGGAGCCGGCACCGGATCCAGTCCCCTGGTAACCGGACTGACTCCGGCCCACGAGGAGCTTTCGGAAAGACTTCGGGACATCACGGGAAAGGAAGCCGTATTGCTGTTCAGTACCGGCTTCGCCGCCAATCAGGCTCTTATAAAGGCCTTTATGGCACTGAAGGCCGGAATCTGTCTCGACCGACTGGCGCATGCCTCCATGCAGGATCTGGCCTTTTATTCCCGAAATCTGTTCCGGTTCCGGCACAACGATACCGACCATCTGGAACGGCATCTCATCGCCGGAAACTCTCCCGGGATTATCGTCACCGAAGGTGTCTTCAGCATGGACGGGGATCTGGCCCCGCTGAAACGGCTTCAGGAGCTCCGGGAAAAATTCCGGACGCCGCTGATTCTCGATGACGCCCACGGCTTCGGCGTGCACGGCCCCCGGGGACACGGCACCCCGGCTCTCGTGTGCGGCAGCTTTGAAAACACCGATATCTACATGGGAACCCTGAGCAAGGCCGTCGGACTTTCCGGTGCCTTTATTGCCGGAGAGCGGGAATTTCTGAGCTTTATGACCAACACCTCCCGGGAATATATCTACTCCACCATGGCTCCTGCATTTCTGGCACGTGGTGCCCTGAAATCCCTGAACATTATCGAAGGGAGCGAGGGAGAGGAGCGCCGCGGCCATCTTGCGACACTCATTCGGAGGTTTCGTGCAAACATGGCAGAGCTTCTTCCGGAATACTGTCCGGAATCGGAGACCGCCATTCAGCCCGTGATTATCGGAAATACCGAAAATCTTGCCCGCGTGGCGGCAGAGCTCCGCCGGGAGGGCATTATCGCCGGTGCCATCAGACCTCCCACAGTTCCCGAAGGTACCGCCCGGCTCAGAATCACACTGACCGCCGCACACCGGGAACAGGATACGGACTTTCTCGCAGAGAAACTTTCGGGCATTGTCAGAATGATACGGAACAAAACCTCCGCCAACACGGAAAACACCGCATGAACCTTGTCGAAAAAAGATTTTCCAAAGCGGCAGCACAATATGACTCCCACGCAATGGTTCAGAAAAAAATCGCAGAAGCCCTTCTTTCGGAAATACCGGAGGGTTTTTCACACGCGGCGGATCTCGGTTCCGGCCCGGGGGTGAACTTTAAGGAGCTCCGGAAAAAAGCCAGGCTGGTCACCGGTATCGATTTTTCCCCGGCCATGACCGGAATTGCCGCCGGTCTCGGGATCCCCGGCACCCGGGTCATCACAGGAAATATCGAGAAAATCCCCCTGCCCGGGAATTCCTGCGATCTTCTGTTTTCCTCCCTGGCCATTCAGTGGTGCCGCATGGATCGGGTTTTTCGGGAAATCCGCCGCATAAGCCGCAACAATGCCTTTATCGCCCTGGCCTTTCCGGTTTCGGGAACTCTTTCCGAGCTTGGAGAAGCCCTCCGGGATGCGGGACTTCAAAACAGGGTTATCAGCTTCAGTGATCCCCGGGAAATTCCTCCCATCCTTAAGAGCTCAGGAATTTCCGGAAACATCGGGATCTCCGAAAGGATCTTCCCGGAACGCTTCTCCTCCGTTCGGGACTTCATGGACTCCATCCGGAAAATCGGAGCCGGCACCGCCCCGAAAAGCGCTCCGATTCCCCGGGCCTCCTACCGGAAACTCCTTGACGTTCTCGGGAAAATGGAAAGGGAGAACCGGCTTGTCCACACCTACAGAACACTTTTCATAACAGGACATCTTCTGAAGGACGATCACAAATGAATTCCGATTCCACCCCGCACCGAACTTCATTTGTTAAACATCCTGAATTTGGAGTAATATTGCGGTAACACCGCGGCAGCACAGCAACTCAAAAACCGCATCACCAGGAGAAAGCTTTATGAAAAATCTTAAATACCTGATATCCGCCCTGACTCTCGGTGCCGCCCTGGCAGCTCCCGGCATGTCTTACGGAGAAGATGCCGCGGCGGCTTCCGATAATGAAACCTCCCGGAAGGTTCTCTCGGAGGAAAGCACTCCGAATACCTCCGGTGCCGATGCCGTTACCGGATCGTCCCCGGCATCCGGGAAAAAGGATCCGGACTCCCAAAAGAAACAGGAAGCCGTGCGGAATACCGCTCCCGCGCTCCTGCCGGAAAACTGCACCCTTATTAGCTACACCAAAGACGGCGTCTTCACCTCCTACAGGTGTCCGGAGCATGATCTCATGGGAATTGTCATCGAGCCCAAAAACAACCTGACCCGGGATCTCCTCATCGAGAATCTGGTCACTTCCGGAGACTGTACAAAGCAGGAGCATGAAGACTATATCTACGGACAAAGGCTGTCCTGCCGTAACGGTGACGAAAGCTATGACGCCTATGTCGGAAAAAGCCCCACCGGCCTCCTTGTAATGCTGACCGCGGATTCCAGCTATAACGACAGCGTGGTGCTGAGCGCTCTCCAGAATCTGACTCTGACCATTTATTTCTTCCAGCGCCATGTGGCAAAGGATCAGGAGCAGATTGACTACCTTAACGGACTGATGGAAAAGGCCTTGCCGGCCCGGGATGCCATGGAAATGAACGACATCCGAATGAAGAGCAAGGAAAAGAAGTCCCGGTAGCATCCCGAAATCCCGGGAACGGGACAATCCCTTCCTTCTGTCCGTTCATACATTCACCCTCGCCTTCATGCGGAAACAAAAAAAGAAAAGACTTTGCAGCGCGGCAAGGTCTTTTTTCATAATCCGGCGTCTTAAACGGCCGGAGAACAGCTTCGGAACAGCATCAGATAATCACCAGCTCTCCCTCAATGGCGCCGGCCTGCTCCAGGGCCTCCAGCACGCTCATCAGATCTCCGGGAGCCATACCCACCTGATTAATGGCCCGCACCAGATCATCAAGAGTCGTGCCGGTATCCAGCTTGAACATTTTTCCGGTCTTTTCAGTAACCGAAATATTGCTGTTGGGAACCACCACCGTCTGACCGTCAGAGAAGGATTCCGGCTGCGAAACCTGGGTGTTCTCCTTGATGGAAACCGTAAGACCGCCGTGAGTAATGGCCACCGGCCGCAGTCTGACGTTCTGGCCGATAACAATGGTTCCGGTACGGGAATTCACAATGATTTTGGCGGCCTCATTGCCCTGCTCCACATCCAGATTCTCAATCTGGGAGAGATACTCCACTCGCTGATTGGAATCCCGGGGCGCCTGTATTCTGATGGTAACTCCGTCCACGGCCGTGGCGGTGCCGTTGCCGTATTTGCTGTTGATAATCCCTGCCACTCTTTTGGCGGTCGTGAAGTCGGATCTGACCAGATTAAGATTGATGGTGTCCCCGATATTAAAAGCCGATGGTACCTCCCTTTCCACGGTGGCCCCGTTGGCAATGCGCCCCACCGTCGGAGTGTTTACAACCACCTTGGAGCCGTCAGCACCTTCAACGCCAAGACCGGACACCACCAGGGATCCCTGGGCCACGGCATAGATATTGCCGTCCACGCCCTTAAGGAAGGTCTGAAGCAACGTGCCGCCCCGAAGGCTCTTGGCTTCACCGATGGCGGAAACCGTAACGTCTATAACCTGACCGGGCTTTGCAAATGGCGGCAGATCGGCATGAACAATTACCGGAGCCACATCCTTGATCTTTGGCCGGACACTGGGATCAACCTTAATCCCGAAATTATTTAACATGGTCCGGAAGCTTTGCTCCGAAAAGGCATTGTTCTTTTCGCCGGTGCCGTTAAGGCCCACCACCAGACCATACCCGATAAGCTGGTTGGATCTGACACCGCCCACATTGGCAATATCCTTGATTCTGGCAGCTTCGGAAATCCCCGGGACGGCAGCCGTTATCATAACGGCCAGCGCCACAAGAACAATCATCAAAAATCTTCTGGTCATAAAGACTCCTGTCAGACAATTCTGTCAGCTAAACCGGTCGGCCTTATCAGCTGCTCATGTCAGCCGGCCGACGCAAATTCCATCTCTGCCTGTAATTATTCAAGATATGTGCCAGATATCTCATCCGAAAGCAAAAAACCGGAGAAAGCCCCCGGGAATTCCGCACCTGTCCGCCCTGCTTCAGAACGGCATCCATTTGCTGTTAAAGAACTTGGAGAGCCAGCCCTTTTCAGTGGTATTGGAGAAGTCTCCGGTACCGCCATACTGAATTCTGGCATCGGCGATTTTCTGGGAGGATACCGTATTGTCGGCATTCACGTCCTCGGATCTGACAATGCCGGTAATTCTGATGTACTCGTTGCCGTTGGTCAGCATCACCCACTTTTCACCCCGGACTACCAGATTCCCGTTGGCCAGGACTTTTACCACGCTTACGGAAATGTTGCCGGTGAGGCTGTTGCTCTGGGAAGCCTTGGCTGATCCTGAAAAGTCTCCGGAGCTGCCCATGCCGGCCTCGGTGGTATAGCCGCCGATTCTGACCGGTTTCCCGCCGAGAGTCAGTGCTGAAATGCTGTTCTTGTTCTTTTTTTCGGTTTCGTTGCTGGCATTCTTGCTGGCGCGGGTGCTTTCCCGGAGTTCCACACTGATAATATCCCCTACCCGGTGGGCCTTGATATCGGTATAGAGATTATCGGGTCTTGCGATTCCGAAAATCGATCCGTCGGGAACAATGTCCGCCACGGTATCCTCGGGAAGAGCGGGAGCATATTTGGGATCATCCGGCACCGGATCCATCATGCCGGCACATCCGGCGTTTAAAACCGCGATGCCGCTAAAAACCAGGGCTGCTATTGTTCTGTTCATAAAATCACCCTCCGGAGGCTGTAACTTTTTCTCTCTTTCCGGGATTAATCCCGCATGGTATTTCAGGCTGTCAGAATCCTGCATTCTCCCTGCCGGAATCATGTCACCATGAAGCCGGCATCATTGCCGGTCCTTAAAGCGTCTGCACCAGGTTCCCCATCATCTGATCCACGGTGTGGAGTACCTTGGAGTTCATTTCATACACTCTCTGGGCAGTAATAAGGTTGACCAGCTCCTCGGTAACATTCACGTTGGAGACCTCAAGACAGCACTGGTTAATGGTGCCCACACCGTCAGTGCCGGCAATGCCCTGAATGGGAGCTCCGGATGCCGAGGTTTCGGCAAAAAGGTTTTCTCCGATGGGCTCAAGACCGGTATTATTAATGAAGGTGGTAACGGTGATCTGTCCCAATACCTGGGATTCGGCCTGATCGGCAGTGGTAACGCTTACCTGACCGTCCTTGCCCACGGTGATGCTCTTGGCGTTTTCCGGCACCTGAATCTCCGGCAGAAGCGGATAACCGCTGCCCACGGTAACGATGGTACCCTCCTGATTCAGAGTAAACTGACCGTTTCTGGTGTACTTGGTGGTACCGTCCGGCATCTGTATTTCAAAAAAGCCGTCACCGGAGATCATGAGATCCAAAGTATTGTTGGTAGTCTGCACATCCCCCTGGCCAAACTGCTTCTGAGTGGCCACCACCTTGGCGCCGGCGCCCAGCATCAGCCCTGAAGGCAGAGTGGTGTCAGCGGAAGAACGGCCGCCCGGCTGGTTCACATTCTGATAAAGAAGATCCTCGAATACGGCCCGGCCCTTTTTGTAGCCTACCGTGGAGGCGTTGGCCAGGTTGTTCGAGGTAACGGAAATATTGGTCTGCTGTGCATCCAGTCCGCTTTTGCTAATCCACAATGCCGGTATCATACGTTATTCCTCTTTTCAAAAATCCGTTATTGTTCCTCAGACAATGTTAACAGTGCAAGGTCCGTGCCATTATCAGCTGACGTGATTATGACATTCTAAGCAGCGAATTCTGAGCCTCGTCATTCTGCTCGGCATTCCGCATCATCTTGAGCTGCATGTCAAACTGCCGCTGCAGACTGATGATGCTGGTCATCTCATGAACCACATTGACATTGCTGGCCTCCAGGGCGCCGCCTACCACTCCGACCTCGTCATTGAACGGCACCGTGCCGCCATCCGCGGGACGAAACAGCCCGTCCGCCCCCTTGACCGTCAGATTGTCAGGGATCTTCACCAGCTTAATCTGGGCAAATTCCTCCACAATGGTAATGTCCGCACCGGCCGGTCTCCCGCTTATCACCCCGTCATTATTTATGGACACCTTGTCCAGGGGCACCGGAAGCACAATCTCGTTTCCGGAATCATCCAGAAGAATCTGACCGCCGGAGGTTTTAAGGACACCGTTCTCATCAATGGTCAGACTGCCGTTTCTGGTATAGGCCTCCGCCCCGTTGCGATCCTGCACCGCAAAGTACCCGTCTCCCCGCACCGCGAGATCAAGATCCCGTCCGGTGGTCATCAGGGTGCCGGATTCCAGGTTATAACCCGGTCTTTCCGTCATGGAAAAGGCCCGGGATTTAAAGCCGGGACCATAGGCATTGATGGTTTATTGCCGTGAAGAGCAATGCCATGAAAGTTTTCCTTGGCGCCGGACATGGCGATATAGAGCATTCTGTCCATAATCATTACCTCTTGTGCTGGTATTCATAAAGAAGCAAATGTCATGCCAGAAAACTGAAAAATGAGGGGATATCAGAAAAAAGCTCAGGAAAAATCTGAGAAAAAAGAAGAAATCAGGGGGCGGGGCCCGAAAAACACGGACATAGTACCGCAAAAACGCCGGAAAACCGAACCTGACTGCCAGAAGCACCATGATAATCACACGGCGGCTCTCCCGAAGTGTCGGAATCCTGCCGGATCCCGACAAAAAACCGCCCCGGGGAGAGAACCGGGAGCAGTCCAAAGCAGCATTGTTAGGATTATCTGACGTTGAGGATGCTGTCCATCACCGTATTGTTAACCTCCAGCGCCCGGGAGTTTGCCTGATAGTGTCTCTGGGCAGTAATAAGTTCCACCAGCTGGGTTGCCAGGTCGGTATTGGACTCCTCAAGGGCAGACGACTGAATGGCGCCTGCGGTGCCGACGGTGGCCTGACAGGGAATGGCATCCCCGGAATCCAGGGACCTTCTCCAGCAGGTGTCACCGATCTGGGTAAGGCCCTGCGGATTCGCAAAATTCGCCATGGCCACCATGCCGAGCTTGGAACTGGTACCGTTGGAATAGGTGGCGCTGACAATACCCTTGTCGTCAATCTGCACATTGGTAAGCTGACCCACCGTGGAACCGTCCTGGCTTATGGCTTCCACCGAGAACGAGGTGCCGCCGTACATATGAAGATTCTTGCCGAACAGGAACTCAATCTGCTGATTCGCATCGGCGCCGGTGGTGATAATCTTGTCGCCGCCGAACGCATCAGCAGGGGCGGATCCCAAAGCCACGGTTTTAATGGTGGCCGGAGTGTAGCCGGTAATTTCACCCGAAGCAGGATCGGTCTTGATATTTCCCTTGTCGTCAAAAACAATCTGGGCGCTCTTAAGCTTAAAACCTGCTTTCGCAAGAGAAGACGGAGCCACAAAATCCTTTTCATTGCCGCCTTCAATGTCAATCGGCTTGTCATCGACAAACATGAACATCTGCCAGGTATTGGCTTCCGGCGATCCCTGAGCCGTCTGATCCTTGATAAAGTAATAGGTGGCGGTATGGGCCTCGCCCAGGGAATCGTAAATCTTAACCGAGGTGGAGGCATTAAAGGTGCCGGAATCCTGGGGATCAAAGAGCTGGACATTCATGTAGGGTGTATCTGCCGGCAGGGTCATGCTGGCATCCACCTTGGTGGTCTGCTCCGGAGATCCGGCAGAGCTGGGAATTCTCAGAGGATGCGTGGAATCCAGGCTCACCGATTTTACCGTGCCGTCATTATTGACGTCGTAAACCTGAAGATAGCTGCCCATGGAATTCACCACATATCCGTCCTCGTCGCACTGGAAAGCACCGGCCCGGGTATAGGTACGGTCCAGGGAATTGGCATCCGGAGCCAGCACAAAGAAGCCGTCGCCCTTTATGGACAGGTCCAGAGCGTTCTTGGTGGTGGTCAGGGAACCCTGGCTGAACTGCTGGGAAACGCAGGCGGTCTGAACACCGTTGCCCACGGCGGTACGGTTGTCGGTAAAAATGGAATTGGCATACATGTCCGCAAATTCCGCCCGGGAATTCTTAAAACCGATGGTGTTGACGTTGGCGATATTGTTTGAGGTAACATCAAGATGCTTCTGTGCCGCATTGATGCCACTTACTGAAATGCTCATTGACATACGAACTCTCCTTCCGTTGTCGTCGTTTAAAAACTTTCAGGACTGCTGCTTCCTGCATTTCGTTTAATGCAACACCTGTGCCATATCGGATTTTTTGACGCTTTATCAGTTAAAACCTAATTCAGATCACAAAATTCTGTAAATTATCCCGGATTATTTCCCGAAACTTTGTCAGGAATCCTGAACGTGCTCCGGGAAACACCGGATCTGCGGCAATGATTCCCGACATGTTTTTGCCGGCCCCGGGGAATACGGCGGCGGATTACCGCCGGTTTTCCGCCGCCGTAATGCCTTCATAATCTTTGATAAAGGGGAGGAAAAACGGCCTTCCGGTTTACATTCAGGGAGATCCCGTTAAAATAGGCCCCGGAACCGCCCCTTCCAAACGTCATCTCTGTCCCGGTTCCGCAGGTTTTGCCATTATGAATTCAGAGCATCAGAATACCGGCGCCGCCCCCGCGGTTCATGAACCCGAAAGCGGGTTCTGGAGTTCCGGCCGGCGTTTTTTGTGGAGTGCCGGCGCCACGGCAACTGCCTTCATGAGTCCCTTTCACAGTCAGACACTGTTCCTGAAAAGTCTTCTGTTCCTGCTTCTGGGGGTCGTCGCCGGTCCCGGCATCGCTCTCGTTACCCCGGCACTGTCAAAAAACGGGATCCTGCCGCCACTAAGAGATCCCCGAGCCCGACAAAAGCTCCGGGACTCTCTTAAAACAGCCCTGATACCGGCCCTGATTTTCGGAATTCTGACCGCTTATCCGCTGTTTTCCTGCCTGACGACCCTGCTTCATGACTCTCCGGAAATCATAAGATATCAGGAACGCCGGACGCTTCTTTGCAGCCTTGCCATCCTGACCACGGTACCGGGCCTGGTCTCCGGATATCTGATACTCGAGCTACGGGATCGCCTGCCCTGGCTCTCACGGAAAAGACTTCTTTCCGAAACCGCCCGTGCCCTGGGATCCAACATCTTTCAGCTGGGATTCTTCATCATTCTCCTGTTCTGGATATGCAATGTCCTGGTAATCACAGCCGAGCTTACCTATGGTATTCTGAATGACGAGCTTCTCCTGAAAACCTACAACATGCCGGAAGCTGTCAACCTGATTCCCTGGCCGCTGTGGAACGGCATTTTTCTGGCGTGGTTTCTGGGAAGCCTGAACGCCGCCTCCCGGAATGTCAGCCTGAAGCTCGCCGGAGATGCCGAAAACAGCATTCGGACCGGAGCCGGAGTTCCCCGAAAAAATGCCGCACTCCTGAAATAACCCGCCCCGAAACATTCGGCATCCAGGGCATGATCATTTATTAACAATCTTATACACAATCTTATGCACAAGATTCCGGCAATGTTATCCACAGCTTTAACGACAGAATCCCCTTAATAAGACGTTACAATTTTTCTCCGAAAGTAGCACGTGCCTGGACCTGCCCTTACTTCGGGAGTTCCGGTTGCCACCCCTGAAAAGCATAAAGGCAGAAACTCTCAGGTTCCTGCCCTTCTTTCGGGTCCTTCCGGAAAATGTCAGCGATTTTATTACCCGAAATTCCTGACCTCAGACATCTGGATAGTGCCACCGCCCTGGAGATTCAGCACCGTATCCTTGATACCGTTACCGAGAGTCACGCTGGAGACGGTACCGTAGCCGTATACCGGAATCGCCGTATTTGCGCCATTCTGCCTTCCGGTTACCGCAAAACTGTAGCTGCCGCTTTGCACCGTGTTGCCGTTCTTGTCGGTGCCGTCCCAGTAGAGATTGATGTCGCCGCTGCCGTCTCCCAGGTCGATCTCGTTCACCACGGCTCCGCTGGCATCGGTAATGGTGACCTTCATGCCGGTGGCGCCGGATCCGGCATCAATCATGAACTGGGTGGCGTCAGTTCCGTTAAAATAGGCGGTATTGGTGTTCAGCTTCACATCCTGTCCTACAAGTCCCGAAGCCATCAGAGCCTGTGACGAGGTAACATTGGCCGTAAGATCGCTGACGCTGTCATTGAGAGAGGCGATGCCGGAAACCATGTTGAGCTGCGCCAGCTGTGTTACCATCTGGGAATTGTCCACCGGATTGGTGGGATCCTGATACGACAGCTGTGTGGTAAGAAGACTCAGAAACTCCTCCTGCCCCAGAGTGCTGTTACCCTTTTTGGCCGCCTCCGCCTCGTTCTGCGCCTTGACCGAACTTACCGTACTGAGTCCGATGCTATCATAAACCGACATAAACTACCCCCTGTTAGCTTGAACTTCCCAGCTTAAGTGTCTGAAGCAGCATCTGCTTGGCATTGTCAGCCACCTGCACCACGGTCTGATAGGAACGGCTGGCACTGACCATATCGGCCATTTCCTCCACCGGATTGACATTGGGGCGGAAAATATAGCCGTCCCTGTCAGCCAAAGGATGATGCGGCATATATTCCCTGATGGGATCCAGCGCAGACTCGGTAACCTCCCTGACCTGCACTCCCATACCCTGGACGGCCCCCATGCTCTTTTCCGCCTCCATAAGGACGCTGGCAAAAACCGGCCGTCTGGCACGGTAAGTATCTGCCGCATTGGAGGTTATGCTGTCCGCATTGGCCAGATTTGACGCCGTGGCGTTAAGACGGATGGACTGCGCCGCCATGGCGGAACCGGCAATATCTAAAACTCCGTAAAGACTCATTTTAAATACTCCTTCTATTCACCGCTGAGAACACGTCTGAGATTGCTGATTTTGCTGTTCAGAAAGGTCAGGGTCGTCTGATAGTCAATGCTGTTGCCCATATAGGCCATACGTTCAACGCTTACATCCACAGTATTGCCGTCGCCGGTGTCCGGCTGCAGCGATTCCCGGAACACCCGGGTACCGTCAAGCCTCATGTCTGCGCCGGGCAGATGCTTCTGGTTTGTTACAGCAAGATTCGTGCCGGAATGAACCCCCTGCTCATTAAGAGCCCGATCCATGGCAGATTTGAAATCAAGATCCTGAGCCTTATAGCCCGGGGTGTCGGCATTGGCCAGGTTGCCGGCCAGAATTTCCGCTCTTTTGTTTCTGATATTGAGAGCCCGGGTATGAACCCCGAAGAGATTGTCAAAAGAAATGCTCATAAGTCTGTCTCCGCCAAATCGCTGACACCAGTGTCATCTCCGAACAGAATGATACAAGATTCGTGCCATGCCATCCGGCATTCAGAAAAGACAACAGGACGGAGACTCAGCCGAGACGTCTGAAGATAATACCAGGATTCAGACGGATCATCTCAAAGCAGTCCTCAATGCCGGTCATAAACTCGGAGCTGCCCAGAAACAGGTAGCCGCCCGGCCTTAGCATTTCGGCAAAGCTTTTGACAATGCGGAGCTTTTCCTCTCGGGAAAAATAAATAAGAACATTGCGGCAGAATATGATGTCAAACTTCCCCAGAACCAGAAGGTTCCCCAGAAGATTAAGTCTCTTGAAGGTCACCATGCTGCGAATGCTTTCGGAAATCCGGCAGGCTCCGCTCTCCTCGTCCCAGACCTCGAAAAACTCCTGTTTTCTCTCGGCGCTGAGACCGCGGGACATGGACAGGGAATCGTAAACCCCTTTCTGGGCAATCCCCAGCATGGAATCGGAAATGTCGGAGGCTACAATGTCAACCACGGAGGATCTGAGTTCCGGAAGTCTTTCCGCCTGCTCCCGGACGATCATGGCTATGGAATAGGGCTCCTGCCCCGAGGAACATGCCGCCGACCAGATCCGGATCCGGTTCCGATCCCGGATTACCTCCGGAAGAATCCTGCTTCCCAGGGTTTCAAAGGGATACACATCGCGAAACCAGAAGGTCTCGTTGGTGGTCATGGCATCAATTACGGTTCTTTCAAGAGTCAGGCTGTCCCCGCGCACCACCTTCTGCAGGAGGTCATCAAGGCTGGAAACGCAAAACTGCGACAGCAGAGACACCAGACGGCTTCTTATAAGATATTCCTTATCAGCCCCCAGAACTATCCCGCAGCGCTCCTGCAAAAAAGCACAGAACGCTCTGTAAATCTCCGGACTTATTGACCAGTCAGATGCATTGTTCATCAGTTATTCCGAATCGCCTGAAAAAGCTCTTCTTCCCCCTCGTCCATCAGTTTGCGCACGGCCTTTGCCAGCTCGTCAGGATTGAACTTGGCAATAAAGTTATCCGCACCGACCTTTTTGACCATGGCCTGATTGAACACCCCGGAAAGAGAGGTATGGAGAATGACTTTCAGGACCGCCAGCTTGGGATCCTGACGAATATTGGCCGTAAGGGTGTAGCCGTCCATTTCAGGCATTTCGATATCCGAAATAAGAAGCCCGATCTGCTCCTGAATCGGACCTTGCTGTGCCAGCTCCCGGAGCTTGTCCAAAGCCTGCTGACCGTTTTCCACCACAATGGATTCCAGATTGATGGACTTCAGGGCGCGCTTGACCTGATTCCGGGCCACGGAGGAATCATCAGCCACCATAACCTTGCGGACGATCTTCGGTCTGTTCGGCATTTTGGACTCGATTTCCGCTTCCTCCTTCCGGAACTCCTCGACCACAGTTTCACTGACGTTCTTGTCGTTCGGGGCAATCTCGTCCAGAATCTTTTCCACATCAAGGATTTCCACCAGCTGCTTGTCCACCTGGGTTACCGCCGTCAGATAATTGGTCTTGCCAACCACCTTCGGAGGCATAATGGAACTCCAGTCCAGGTTGACAATTCTGTCAACCCCTCCCACCAGAAAGCCCTGCACGGATCTGTTGTACTCCGTGATTATGACATAGCTGTGTTCCAGCTCGTGATTCATTTTTCCGCCGATGGCCAGCCCCATGTCGATTATGGAAATGGTCTGTCCCCGAACATGGGCCACACCCCGCACGTTCCTGTTAAGCCGTGGCATGGAAGTGAGATGCGGACACTCCAGCACCTCCTTCACCTTAAACACGTTTATTCCGTAAAGCTGCTCCCGGCCCGGCAGACGGAAAAGAAGAAGCTCTAACCGGTTCTGCCCTACAAGCTCAGTCAGCTGATTGACCGAATCCAATACTCCAGCCATAAATTCTCCTTATCCCCGGCACGGAATCCGCCATCCCGGAAGCCAATCCGTGTCCCTGCCCTGCCAGCCGCAGCAAGTAAGCTTCACACAAACAGGGAGCATGGTTCCGATCTTGCATACCGCTCTTTACATAGGAAGTTTGCCTTATCATATAATATTGTCATGTTATTGACAGTTCCGGTATTTCCAAAGAGCGATTTTATAAAATGGATAACACTTTTTTTATATCTCTTGCCCTCCTGACGGCAGTTTCATGCCTTTCCGGCATCCCGGGAGACTGCCTTGCGGACAGCGAATACAATCAGGAGCTTGCCGAGGAAGCCCGGGACTGGCTCGAGGGTGAGCTCGTCCTGGAGGATGGCGAAACTGCCGAAATATCCATGGCCTCCGCTCCCAGACGGGACTACCCGGTATGCGAGGGAGAAGTAACGTTTTCCGTGGCGGCTGACAAAATCCGCAAGAACAATTCCATCAAAACAGAGTGCAAAAGCGATACCACACCGTGGCACTTTTACATTACCGCCAGAGTTGTCATAAAAACCCCTTTTGTTACTGTGATTGCCGCCGTGCCGAAAAACAGTGTTCTCACCCGGGACAACCTGACCACCGGTTACATGGACAAGATACTGAACCGCGGCACCTCCTTTACGGATCCCTCGCTTCTGGACGGCATCCGGACCAAGCGGGACCTAAAACCCGGTCAGCCGGTGCTCAGTAACCAAATCTGCGTCATCTGTCAGGGTGATGAAATCGATATCGAGGCTGCCGGAGACAGCTTCAGCATCCGAACCCGCGGAGAAGCCATGCAGGACGGCTCCTACGGCGACTACATCCGGGTGAAAAACAGCAAAAGCGGCAAAACCGTCAAGGCCCGGGTGGTGGATTCCTCCCTGGTGCGCATCGACATGTAGCTCCGGAATTCGCTCCGAATAATCCGGATGGCCGGATACCGTTTTGCGGCATCTGTCAAAAAATCCGGATTTTTTTCCGATTTTCCCGAAAACACCCTAAAGATATTTTTATTCCTGCCGCTACAGGTGTAAGAGACAACCCTCATTTTGACGAAATGCCCCCGGGGCTGAGGAGTTACAAAATGTCCATTGATATAATGAACAACCAGAGTCTGTCCGTGCAGCGGCAGGTGCAGACCGGTTATGTAAAGAACGGCGGAACCGCTGCCAGAACAGTCGAAACGGCAGGCGGCGACAGCGACAATGTCAGAATCACCGATACCGCCCAGACCATGAGCGCCGCCGCGGCAAGAGCATCAAAGTCAGACGGCATTGATCCGGCAAAGGTGGAGGCCATCAGAAAAGCCATAGAAAGCGGCAGCTATCATATCGACTTTGAAAAAATGGCCAGCCATATTCTGGCCAGCGAAAAGGATTTTGCCGAAGCTCTTTCCTGATCCCCCAATCCTCCGCGAGAACCGTGGCTGACGCTGCGGTTTTTGTGTTTCTCCGCTTTCCCGAGTCGCCTGAAGCCACAAACCGGAAGTCTTAACAAAATTACAAAATGTCAGATTTAACAATTATCAAAAATATCAAACAGGATGGACAACCTCGCATCAAATGAAGGTTGATTGCCACAGTGAATAATTGCAGTTACAATAACAGTTACAAATAGTTTGAATTATTAACTGTAACAGTTACATTATTTTCCGTTAACAATTATGAATACTCAAATGGTAATATGAAACATCTCAGGAAAAATATTTCCTCGCTTCCAAATGCCATCAAAACCGGATTCATCATGGGGATCAGGATTGCTGGAGTCTCTCAAGATACATAGGACGGTCGGCTTCAGGAATATCCATTGCTTCAAATGCCTGTTGTACATTGCACCTCAGTGTTGACATTATCGCCCTGATACTGCCAAGCATTTTCACAACCATCTCTTCACGACCTTTCTCCAACCCCAGTTTCTCGCCTTTCTCCAACCCCAGTTTCTCACCTTTCTCCAACCCCTGCTTCTCGCCTGCCTCAAAATACATATCACCCAAACTGTCCATTTTCTCCAACCTCTTAACTATCTTCTTCATAGGAATTTTAAACTCATCTTGCAATATTTTCTTGCGTTCTTCAAGCGGTTTATCATTGATCAGTAATGCACCAAGCAATTTCATGACGGGATGACAATTGTCGGGATCCTTGTTACAGAAATTGATAATGACCGCATTCATTTTGCTGTCCGGCATCGTCATCCATTCAGACGGCTTACCGGATGACTCGTAATTGTCAAAGCGGAACCTACCCATATAGTTGTACCCGCTCAGAACCGGACAAACCCATATTGAATAAACCTTGAGAATGTCATCGTACATGGCATTGAAAAACTCGGTACGGTTCTGACGGGAGATCAGCCGCGACAGATAGTATGACACCCGGTTCATGAGCTGATAATTCAAGTCAATCACTGACTGAATCTCCAGATTTATGATGAGTTTTCTTTTCTCTTTGCCCTTGCCGGCAACAACGTAAAAGAGCAGATCAAACCGCACTGATCCTTCTGAGGGCGTAACATCTTCCGTGTTCACTCCCACAATTTTGGAGTCGGCCCGTGTGCCGCCATCAGAGGGGTCATCATCAGGCATTTCCCTGTCAACAGCGATCAGGTCAACGGCTATGGGGCCGTCAATCCGCTTTCTGGCAATTTCCGCAATGGTACATTCCGATAATTCTTTGACGCACGCCTTCAGAATATTGAGCTACAATAACCTTGTTGGAAAGAAGCTCCTTGGCCACGGCATCAAAAGATTCCTTTCCGGCTTTCTTTGTCAGTCCGGGTTTTCTGCTGCGACGTATCTTCTCCTTCATTCTGGGAATTACTCTGTTCCGCCTTCCTTTAAGCCCTTTGCCGTCAAGTTTTTTTAAAGAACCGGCAATTCCGGTATCTGTTTCATGCTCTCCGGCAGCCTGTCCCTGGTTCCCGGTATCATCGTTAATATCTTCTTTCATAAAGTTATCCCGCTATAAAACATCACTGAGAGAAAAGCAATTCCCTCTTTATTCTTGCTGTTCCGAAGCTTCCCCGGGGGCAGTTGCCCCGCATTCTGAAGCAGATATTTATGGTTAAATCAGTTTCGGATAGCATTACTATTGCATCCGAAAATTTCAGATGCCTGTCCGAATTTTTTCACATAACAAAACAGACACTAATTCTATCATGCATTTGCTGTTAAGCATAACATTTTTGTTGTACATGCTATATTACACGTATATATGTAAATAAAATTGCATTTTATATGAATTTCACAATTGCTGCCGAGAACCCCAGAACCTGGCAGCTTCTTATCATCCCATGCCAATTTCTGCACCGAAAATCATGGCTGAATCTCTTTCGCCCCCCAAACAGAAATACTCGACAACCTGGATTTTTTCGAGCTGTTTCATATTGATCATTACGACAAATGAACAGGTGTCTGTTGATTGTTCATTCCACGAAGAACAGAATAATCCCCCGTTTTTTCAGCAAAGAGACACTGCTTTGAATGCATGTTAATCAGTTTCAGCAGTTAATATGAAATCAGCCCAAGTTTTTTCTTCCGGAAATGCCGCCGCCGGAGTACCATGTCCGGGAAAGGCGGCAAAAAAAATTCCACATCTCCGCGGTATCCGCACAATCAAGGACAGCACACTTATGGCAGAACGCACCATCAGGGAAATTCTTAAAGAGCAGGCCCAGCTTCTGGCCCGGCTTGAAGAGGCACTGGATCAGGAATTCAGCCTTCTCAAAGAAAGGAAGGCCCTAGAGCTTCCGGAGCTCTCAAAGGTAAAAACCGATATTCTCCTTAAAATTCAG
Organism: uncultured Ruminobacter sp.; assembly: GCA_902776415.1. Lineage (GTDB taxonomy): Bacteria > Pseudomonadota > Gammaproteobacteria > Enterobacterales > Succinivibrionaceae > Succinimonas. The sequence goes on along the minus strand of CACYPY010000031.1, from coordinate 10,858 downwards.
ACCAACGACAGCTCCATAAAGAACCATCCGGAAAAGGATCTTCTGAAAACCGATCTTCTCAGGGCCAAAAACCTGCTTCTGGACCGCCTAGCGGAGGTAAAACGCAAGAATGAGGTCAACGGCCGGCTCATTGAGCTTAATCTGGCCGCCAGCAGGAGACTGTCATCTTCACTGGTGCAGATCCGGGACACCTCCACCGTTACCTATGACGAAAGAGGCAACAAGAACGCCCTGGCCGGATTGCATCTGGACTTCGAGGCCTGATTCCGAAAGCGAAGTCCGCATTCCCGGGGCGGAAAAGTTCCAAACCCGGATTACCGGGCCTTACAGCGCCCCCCGCATTTTGTAAAGATCATAGATAAGCCTGCTGTCCAGCTCCAGCTCGGTGACATAGGTGTTGTTAAGAGGATACGAACGGATCACCCGGGCACCCTTGATAATTCCGGCCGTTCTGGCCCGAAGCTCGTTGTCGGTCTGAATATTGTCCCGGAGATCGGTGTTCGCGATAAGCTGCTGCCCGAACACCTGTTCACTGAGTTCCCGGTAGGCATCAAGCTTGGAGGCTCTCATGGCCTGGAGAATCCGGTCGTCCCCGGTAGGCCCCGGCTGTCTTGAGATAATGGCATAGCCGGTGGCTCTCATTATCGGATAACGGGACAGCTCCTGAACGCCATTGCCGTCATATCCGGAGGAACAGCCTCCCGTCAGAAAAAGAAGACTCCCCAGGACTGCCGTCGCTATTAAAGTTTTCATATAGCCCCCTTGCTATCGTCTGTCATACTGACTCTGGTTTCTGACATCCCTGATAATGGTGTCGTGATAAAGCATGCTGGATGCCGGGTAGATTTCAGGATTCACGCATTTGGCACGGCATGAGGACATCCCGTTGCAGTAGGCGCAGGGAATGTCCGAATTGCCGCGGCTGGTAGCCTCGGTGCCGTTCACCCGCCGGGAAGCGCTTTCCGTCCCGGCGGAAACGGAAGTACTGCGGGAAGCCTGATCCGGCTTTCCGGAGTTCCTGCCGGCTGCCGGCTTTGCCGGGCCGCGGGATGACGGTTTTCCGGCAGCTGCGGCAGACGCACCTCCGGAAGCCTTCCGATCCGTTTTCTGCACTGCCGGACCTTTCCCGGAAGCCCGGGAAGCCTGAGATGCCGCGCCGCTCTTCTTATTCTCCTTTTCGGCAGCTTTGCTCATGGCCGGATCGTATACGGGTCGATCGCCGCAGGTCCGGGGATACTTGCGATAGCATTCCGGAAGATCCTCGTAGGGAATAAAGATATCCGAAGCTCCCTCCACCACTGAATTTTTCATATTCACAAGACGGCCGTAAATCATAACCCCGTCATCGTTACGGCTCATTGTGCCGCTTAAAATGTGAGTTATGTTTGCCTTGCCGGCAAGTTTTTGCCAGTTCCGACTGTAGATATAGTCGCCGTTAGGGGTAATCTCCAGCCAGCCGGTAAGCTTGTACTCCAGAACCCGATACCCCTGCCGGTGCAGTCCGGCCACAAAATACTCCGCGAGCTCCCGGCCCAGCCAGTCGGTATGCTCCAGCGACGCCACATCCACAGGGGTGGCAATGGCCACCCGCGGCTTCTCGCCGGAATCAGGAACGGACCTCGCCACTTCCTCCACCAGTCTGTCGGCATATGGCTTGAGCCCCTCCCGGGATCGCTGCCGCAGTGCCTGTTCTTCGGCGGTTGCCGGATTCTGCACCGGTGCCGGGGGCGGAGGCGGAGAGGAACAGGCTGTCAGGCCCATCAGCATAAACACCGCCGCACTGTATAAGAACGTTTTTATCATAAATGTATCCTCTGTCCTGTACCGGGATGATATTTTTTTGGCACATCTCCTCTGGTATGTATAATGCAATCATTATGCCGGGAGTCAATTTTCAGGAAGTCATCACCATGCTGAAACATATCATTATTCTGCTCTTCCTCTTTCTTGCAGGTACAGAGACCGCCCTCGCCCAGTGGTTCGAGGCGGAAGGTTCGGCCCAGATCCGCAACGGAGATGCTCCGGCAGCCAGACAGGAAGCCATTGACGATGCCATGCGTCAAGTGATGCTGGAATCGGGTTCGTTCATTACCTCCAGCCAGAATGTCCGGAATGGCGTAATCTCCGATGACAGTTTCAACATCGCGGCATCCGGCAATATCAGACAGTATATCCTGCTTTCCGAAAAAAAGGACGGCAGCTTCTTCAGGGTAAAAATCAGAGTGTTTGTGGACACGGTGCAAAATCAGTGCCTGGGAGCCGCCTGGAAAAAAACCGTCATGCCGGTGCTCTTTACCTATGATTCGGAGCAGTATCAGGAAAGCATGCACGGACTCCAGGGAATCAATGCCGAAATCACCAAACTGGTTACCAGAAGCATCTCCGGATTCGGCGGGGTCATCGGCAGATCCTACTATGACAAAAACCTCGGCATTGATCCGCTCCGGCACGCTCCGGACAGCAAAAGGCTGGATGCCACGCTCCGACAGCTGTCACGGAATTTTGACACGGAATATATTCTTGCCGGAGTCATCAGGGATCTTTCCCGTTCCCGTCCGGACGACGGCTGGCTGAACCGCACCTTCGGAAACGATATCCGGCAGTTCGGGATCAGCTTTTACCTGTTTGACGGTCTGAGCGGCGAAATGATATCCGGAAGCGACTACCGCGGCGCTGCGGAATGGAAGGCAGAGTACGGCAAATCCGGAGTGCAGAGCCGGGAGTTCTGGGATTCCCCTTACGGTCAGGAGGTCAGAAAGGTGATGGAAAAGGGAACCCGGGAAGCCGCACAGCTCGTGGCCTGCCGCCGCCCCCTGGCCCGGATTCTGAAGGTTGATTCCGCCACCGGCAACGTGCTTGTCAATCTGGGCAGCCGGAACAATCTGAAGCAGGGCACCAGATTCTTTATCGATCACCGGGGCATGTTCACTGACAAGGACGGCAATCTCCGCTTTACCAGCGATCGCGCCAAAACCCCCCTGAAAACAGTGGAAGTTTACGACAGCACAGCGCTTCTGTCTCCTATCGGCACCGCCAACGGCAATGTGCAGATCGACGACATCGCGCAGATCGAATAGGGAGACCGGAACGCAAAACTGCCGGAGCGTTTTCACCTGCAGAAGCATGACATGACAGAATCAAAGCTACGGCGCTTCCATCCGGCTCAGAAGATTCCGCACTCTTTCGGTCCAGTTCTTCTGGTTTTCCATAATGCGGAGATTCTGACTCCGGGACTCGTTAAGCTCGGACTCGAGAGCACTCTTTTCATCGGAAAGCTTCTTCACCGCCTCCCGGAGCTCATCCCGCTCCTTTTCGGAAGCCTGAAGAGCAGTGATGCGCCCCTCCAGCATATCAAAAAATTCATTAAGCTCGCCGGCATTCATAAAAAGCTCCCTGTCGTCCGCTATTCCCGATCGTCTACCAGCCCCTGCTCCAGCATCCAGTCCCGGATTCCGGAAACTGCCGCCGCATCCGTCAAAGGAGCATATGACTCGTCAGGAGTGCCGGGGGCATGAAGAGGCAGCCCGTTCGCTTCTGCATACTCGATATACTGTCTGGCAAAGGCCAGGGAATTGGTATAAAACTCCACCGTATTATCAGGCTCCTGACTCATGACGCTTTCGAAGGACTTGTCAAACCGCCAGTGTCTGAGAATCGCCGTGCCCAGAGGATACCTGATTTTATCGGAGGCAGTTCTGAGTGCGTCATCTTCCAGACTGTAGCCTTTGCCCTGGGCCAGAACGTAGGTATCCACCTCCACCAGGAACGGCAGATAACCGATGTTCAGAAGCGCACTGGCCAGCACCACATAGTCAAAAACCAGATTCGGCATGATGCCGTAACGGATACTGCAGATCGTCAGCGCATAGGAACAGATCATAAATCCCCGGGTCAGTTCGGCATGACAGTATTTGACCACCACCGGATTCCGGAAGTAAAAGCTCTGTTCAATTGCCAGGGCCAGAGCCATGGACACCGTGCTGTTCAGCCCGATACGGCTTATGGCTGCAGGAAGGGAAGTGATGGTGGTACCGGGGTTGGAATACCGCAAGGTCTGTGACATTCTGATCACCTGAGCGGTAACTCCGGTATCGGAGCCAATCACCCGGGCCAGCTCCTTGGTGGTAAGATTCGGGTTGCCGACCAGACGGCTCAGCTTGCTTACCAGCTCCGGCATGGCCGGGATCATCAGGTTGTCGTTTTTCAGGGAAGCCGCCAGTCTGTTGACAAGCATATCCAAATCAGAAGTAGATGCCATGAAAAAAATCTCTCAGTAAAACAGAAGATTGCCAGTCCCGTCATGCGGAGACTGACCGCATACTTGTAATATCGGCGGTCCCGCGCCGCCGCAAAGCCGGGGATTCGTTTATGATTTCCGCGCATTTCCGCATATAGTATCCTTAAAAACCGGCTTTCTGTTAGAATAATACTACAAAACAGTTTTTTAATTGCTAACGAGGCTCAATTTTCCGGCATTTCCCGAATACCGGAGTTTATTCCGGCCTCACGAATTCAACCTATGATCATTACAGATGAAATCAGGCACCGGTTCCGGGGCGTTCGGGCCGTATACGGAGAAGACGCCTTCCGGAATTTCGCTTCCTCGCACGTGTTTATTGCCGGAGTCGGCGGCGTGGGATCCTGGTGCGCCGAATCCCTGATCCGATCCGGCATCGGCAAAATCACCATGCTGGACTGCGACACCATTGAAGACAGTAACTCCAACAGGCAGCTCCATACCATGCAGAGCACCCTGGGACAGCTGAAGGCGGCCGTGCTGGAAAAAAGGTTCTCTGACATAAACCCCCAGGCCGAAATCCGGATTGTTACCTCCAGACTGACCGTTGCCGGTTTGGCGGAAACGATTCCGGAGAATGCGGATATCTATATCGATGCCATTGACGATCTGCCGGCAAAGGCGTCCCTGATTCATTTCGTGCACCGCCGGCTGAAAAGAAAAATCATCGTCTCCGGAGGAGCCGGCGGCAAAAAGAACGCCGGACTCCTGAAAACCGCCGATCTGTCCGCTACCTGCAACGATGCCCTGCTTTCCAGACTCCGCAGTATTCTCCGCAGGGAATACGGCTACCCGGCAGCTCCGGAACCCATGGGACTTGCTGCCGTGTTCAGCACTGAAAAGGGCGTGTCCGGAAAGGAGGCGTCTCCGGAAGGAGACGACATTCCGGCATTCGGTGCACTCATGTGCGTTACCGCCTCCGCTGGTCTTATGATCGGCAGCGAGGTTCTGAAGTACCTCTCGGAAAACCGCCCTCCGGTTCCGGCCCGCAGCGAATAACGGAATTTTTAGGGACTGCCCAAAGTTATCATTACAACGGAGACATATTTTTATGGATCGTGAAAAGGCCAAGGAATATCTTAAAAGCATGCTTCCCCGGTATCTGAAAACCAGGGGAATTCTGACCGGAGGATACTTTAACTGCCTGAACCCGGCACATCGCGATTCCCGCCCCATGATGAGCTTCAATCCCAAGGACAACACCGTCCACTGCTTCGGGTGCGGCGCCACCTATGACATCTTCGGGGTTCTGGGAATTACCTGCGGCTTAAGCACCTACGCCGAGCAGTTCAGCAGGGCCTGCGAACTTTTTCTGCCCGAGGAGGCCATTCAGCCGCCCCAGATCAGGACATCCGGAATCCGCCAGGTCGGTTCCCGCGCTCAGCCGGAAAAGGCCGTTGACTATTCGGCATATCTCCGGGAATGCGCCGCCAGAGTCCGGGATACCGAATATTTCAGGGATATCGGACTTTCTCAGGATATCATTCAGAAATACAATCTCGGAATGGATCCCGAATTCAAGGGAGCCAACGGCGACACCTTCCCGGCGGTGATTATCCCGCACGGCATCTACGGATTTCTGGCCATAAATCTCGAAGAACCGGAAGACAGTGCCTTCAGACTCTATTACGGCCGGGACAGTCTGTTTAATCCCCTGATTCCTCCGGATGCGGATCGGCTGTTTATCACTTTCACGGAACTGGAGGCTCTGGCGCTTCTGGAGGTCAAGGCTCCGGTAATCGCCCTGGGAAACAGCGCCAATATCGGCGAGCTTATCACGGTAATGAGTCAGCTGCCGCTTAACCGCACCTGCTATCTGGTGGATTCCGGAGATCCGGACTGGCGCGGGCTCGCCGAAATCATCAGGAGCGAACTGACATCGCTTGGCATCAGATGCGAAACACTCAGCCTCTCGTACCCCTGGCAGAATGTGGCGGAATACCTGACCCGGGATCGGGAGGACTTCGAACAGCGGCTCCGGAACCTGGATCGGATCATCCATGCCTCCGGAAAAAGGCTTCCGGAAATCCTGCGGTTTTCGGCGGTAACGGATGACGAAAGCTTTATGGAACCGTCATTTCTTCCGGGAATCTATGCCATATGCGCCTCGCCCGGGATAAGACGCCGCCTCATCGCTTCCTGGGTGCTCCGTGCGGATCCGGAAAGCATGCACTATATCTACGTTTCCGGAGAACGGGACTGGATGCTTCTGGGACAGCATATCTACGAAGGATCGCAAATCGTAAATGAGAAGTATTCGCTCCAGTTCCCGAAAATAGAACTGGCCATGACCGGAGACATTTCCTCCCCTGGAGATGCCGCCCTTGAAATAACCAATCTGATTCTGGCACGCCGCATCAAAAACGAAACTGAAAATACCGTTCTCATCAATGCGGATCGCCACGGGAATGCGGACGCGCGGTGGCACTGGTATCTCTCTCTTCTGAATGAGCTTTCGAAAAGACTTTCCGCTTTGGAACTGGCAGTGGTGGTCTTCTTCAGAAAAAGCGAGTGCGAGCTGGCTTCCGAAGTGGGAAATCAGGTTTTCCGAATCAGTTCCGTCCTGGACTGCGATACCGCTCCCGGGAGCGATGAGGAAGCTGACACCATGGCGGCCACGATACTGACCCGGGAAAACAGCGGGGAACCGGTGTCCTTTGAAATAAGGCTGGAGTGACCGGAATCAGCCCCGGCAGCGGGAACTGCCAGTCCCCTAAAATTTCCGAATAATCCCCGGAATCACAAAATAATGGACAAAACGTTCCAAATTGCTATAATTGCCGTGCTTTCTCCCCATAGTTAAATGGATATAACGGCCCCCTCCTAAGGGGCAGTTACAGGTTCGATTCCTGTTGGGGGGGCCATCCGGTTCCCGGAGAGTCCGTTTTCTTTCACGTCCCTTCGTTTTTCTTCATCTTCGTTAAGATTCCGACTGACTGCAGGTCTCCTGATTTCCTTCCGAATCCCCGGATACCAGCCTGAGAGCCTCTTCCAGAACCTCGATTCCGGCCCCCGGAAGATGCTGATTCATGCTGAGATACTGCCGGAATTTGCGGGCATTGGGACATGACTGGAACATCCCCGTAAAATGCCTGGTTATATGCTTGAGAAGCTCGCCCCGCGAAAGCTCCCGCTCAATATAGGGATACATGTCCCGGATAACCTGCGCCCGGCTGCGGGGGCCCGGAGCACCGGCACTGCGGCTGTCACCGAATATTCTGAAATCGGCATCCTCCAGAATATAGGGATCCCGGTAAAGAGCCCGCCCCATCATGACGCCATCCACATGATTAAGATGCTCCTGAGCATCATCAAGGTCCATGATATTGCCGTTTATCCCCACAAACAGTTCCGGAAAATCCTGCTTTATCCGGTAAACAGCCTCATAATCCAAAGGGGGTTTTTCGCGGTTATCCCGGGGACTGATATCAAGACAGGCATTTCTGGCATGAATGATCACCCCGTCCGCTCCGGCATCCCGAATCGCCGAAACCAGTCTGAAGGTAAAATCGTATCCTTTAAGATCATCAACTCCCAGCCGGGTTTTTACAGTCACCGGAACCGAAACGGCATCCTTCACGGCCCGGATTACCTCTGAGAGAAGAGGAAGGTTCTTCATCAGCACCGCTCCGAAGGTTCCGGCCTGCACCCGTGACGAGGGGCATCCGGCATTGATGTTGATTTCGTCATACCCCCGGCTTTCTCCGATTCTGGCGGCTTTGGCCATATCATGAGGATCGGAGCCTCCAAGCTGCAGCGCCACGGGATGCTCGAAATCATCAAATCGGAGATAGTCCCGGCTGCCGAAAATAATCGCCCCCGTGGAAATCATTTCGGTATAAAGATAAAGATGCCGGGAAAGAGTTCTCAGAAAATACCGAAGATGCCGATCCGTAAGATCCAGCATGGGTGCAAGAGACAGCCGGGCTTCCGGCAGGAAATGTCTTCTGGAATTCATTTGCAAAGTCCTTGGCTTAAAGCCGATTAAAAATCCGGGGGCGTCGGAGTCATATTCGGAAAACCGGAACCAGATAGCTCTGCCCGTCCTGATCTCGGTATACCGAAGGTTCCGGGTATTCCGCAATGGTGGCATTGATGGCCATGGCTATCAGCCGGAAAAAAGCCTGCGGGAACACTGGAAAGTAGCCTTAAAAAAGGAAAAAGGCCGCTTTTGGGAGAGTCTTCGTGGCCGTCGGCAAAAGTCACACCGGCAGGACCGCCGAGATTTCCGGCAACATCCGATCATAATCACTGATAAAAACACCGGCAACGGTTCAGAATAAGCACCAAAGCCCCGGCGGAAATCTCCGAGCGTCCTGAACAACGGAATTTCTGCCAGGAACGCAAGAAGAAGGAAAAAGCCGCAGGGAGGCCTTTCGTTGAAAGCAAAAAGACGGAGACTCCCCCGGCAAAACATATAAAACTCCCGATGAAGCTCTTCCGGAACCTACTGGTCCGTTGATTGCTGAAGAATTACATGCCCCTCAGGACCCGGATTATCCTTCTCCTCCTTACGCCTGAGTTCGTTCTTTTTGATTCTCTCGATTTCAGCCGGAATCGCATCGGCATCATACCCCAGAAGCAGAAGCTCCCGGGACAGATCCGCATGGTTTATGGCATACACCAGATCCCGCGCCCAGTTAAAGCCGTTCCGGGAATCGCTGTCGCTGATCACCCCTCGCAGGGAATTCTCATACTTCTGTGCCGAGGAAATATTTTTTCTGAGGGCGGACAGGTTACCGTAACGCTTGGACCACATCAGAAAAAATTCGATGTTCTTAAATGCTTCGGCGTTTTCCTGAAGCTCCAGCTGCTGCCTGGCCAGATGATAGGCATATTCGTAATTACGGTTTTTAAGGAGCGTCTGATAAAGATCCGCCGCCTCCCTGATGCTGTCCCGGGAGTTGGAACCGAAGGTCAGAGTTTCCGCAAACTGGGCCGTGCATGACAGATCCTCGCCGGGTTCAAAACGCAAACACTGCCGGAACAGATCCCTGGCCTTGTCAACATCCCGGGGCACTCCGAGACCGTTCCAGTACAGAACCGCCAGATACCTGTAGGCCATGACGTTTCCGGAATCCACAGCCTGTTCCAGATATTTTCTGGCCTGATCCCAGTCTCTTACCGTTCCCTTTCCCTTGAGATACATGTACCCGAGATGCATTGCCGCCTGTGCATCTCCCTTTTCGGTTTCATTTTCGCAAAGGGTAAAGGCATTGTCATAACGCTCTTCGGAAATCGCCCTGAAACAGGTATCGTTATTAATGTCGCCGGCAACTGCAGCACCGACGGATACCACGGTTCCAAGACAAAAAAACAGGTTCCTGAAAAAATTAAGGTTCATAGCCACTCCGGGAAATAAGGATACGTCTTCAAAATAATGACCAGCTTTCAGATTTTAAAAAAAGATGCTCGTTTTATCCACCACTTTACAACAGACCATGATTAAAACGATATCTGCCGGAAGATAATATCTTAAGCGCGGGAAATGAAATTCCAAAACCAAAAGAACAATGAAACAGAAACAGCGAGAAGAAAAACAACAAGTAAAGAAGAGAAACCAGAAAATCTGGTACCAAGAGAGGGACTTGAACCCTCACGGTATCACTACCGGTGGATTTTGAATCCACTGCGTCTACCAATTCCGCCATCCTGGCCCGTTAAAAGCATGCTAATTATACAGGTAATGGCAGCTTTTGCAAGGATTTTCGAGAAAAAAGCAAAACCACCTTACTGTTCACACCACTTCAAAACTGACATCTCCATTTATGACCATGATTTGCAGACATAAATCAACAGTGAGGTGACATACTCGAAAGCTTTCAATTCCAAAGACAATAAATATCTGTATTTCTTCAGGGACCGAAATCAGACTGCCATCGAGGATAAAGACTGGCTGAAACATCATAATGGTGAAAACAGGGTGCATTATGATGCCGTGTTTAAGGACAAGCAATCGGAATTTGGCACAATTCTGCTGGAAAGCGACTTGGAACTGCCTTCCTTAAATGGCTTATAAGACACGCTATGCAACGATTTTAGTTTAACTACAAAAATGATTGAGACACTACACCGGCATTTCGGGAAAGTTGTATTTAACGATATGCCTGACACTGCAGATGCCGAAAATTCTGAATAGCAGTGCCTGCTGACCCCATAGATGTCGGGAGGCTTTGCCCCCGGGAAGATTTACCTCGAATCTGTTTTGCTCATGTCCGAAACCGGGGTTCCCGTTTTTTTTATCACGCTGTTTGGGGACATGCTACATTTTGTGGTAAAACTGAATTCAGGAGTGCCAAAGAACACAACAAAACAGGAGATGAGAATATGGGAAAAACGATACTTGATAAAACGATGATGCTCAGGCTCCCTTTGGCAACAACGGGGTTCTCTGTTATCAGAAACAGTAAAATTTATGTCGATAAAACCAGCCTGATAATGGATTTGGCATTAAACGATGGAGCCCCGGTATTCCTGTCCCGCCCCCGCAGATTCGGAAAGTCGCTTCTGGTTTCCACCTTTGAATCGCTGTTCTCCAGGGGGCTTCAGGACTTTAAAGGC
>CACYPY010000030.1:518-22430 GCA_902776415.1 uncultured Ruminobacter sp. | reverse complement strand
GGATGAAAAAATGTTGTTTTTTATAGATTAAGGGGCAAAAAAGTGCTGAGATGACTCAATACCAGGACTGAAAAAGTGTTCTGAGTATTTCTTTACAAGCCGATAATTGTTTAATGAAGATGAATCCGGAGGTGTTTTTTTCCTGTAATACCTGGCTTTACCAGGGCTTGTTCTCGGCTTCCTTTGCTTGCCAGATATCTTTACTGGCTGAAGAACTATATCTGCACCGGCGGGCTTCCTGCCGTGGTTAATTTTTTCCGGGATCACGAGGATTATACGGAAGTGCGTCGGATACAAAAAGAGATAGTCCAGCAGTATCAGGGAGATTTTGGCAAGCATATCCGCGCAGGCGAACTGCGGCGAATTAACATGGTGTGGGAATCCATTCCGATGCAGCTGGCGAAGGAAAACAAAAAATTCTTTTTCGGGCAGATTAAGAAGGGAGCCCGGAGCACGGAGTTTGAAACGGCAATTCAGTGGTTGGCTGATGCCGGACTGGTGCATAAGGTAAATCGTGTTAATGAACCTCACATACCTCTGAGCGCCTATAAGGATTTTTCGGCATATAAGCTGTTTGTGCTGGATATTGGCATTCTGGGGGCACTCAGCGATCTTGACGCCCGTTCAATTCTGGACGGGAACGATATCTTTACGGAATTCCGGGGAGCTCTTGCGGAGCAGTATGTGCTTCAGGAGATGATAGCCGATACTGATTATACCCCGTATTACTATGGAACCGCTTCAGCTTCGTTTGAACAGGACTTTATCATTCAGAAAGGAAAACTTGCAATACCGATTGAAGTTAAATCAGGGACGAATGCCCGTTCCCAGAGTCTGAAGGCTTTTATCGGAAAATTCCGTTCGGAAATTGCCGTAAGACTGTCACCGCTTCCTTACCGGGAACAGGAAAACATCGTGAACCTGCCTCTTTATGCAGTTTGGAATCTGTAACCCCGTACTCTTAATCCGGTACACCGGGGCGGCGTTTGAATCGGCCGGTGCATTGCCGTAACCCATATTACTGCGAAAATCACCTTCTGAAAATTGCCTGATGTTCCGCATAACAGGCTGATTTTTTCCCCGAAGTCCTTTTTCGGCATCTCGGGAAGCCCGGCATGAGCATAAGCTCCGTTATCCGTTTTTTCATTACAGCTTTTTTTCTTCGCCGCTGACATTCAGTAATTGTTATTTCAATTTCCATCTTGCACTTTTTTGTTCCATAAGCACGTATTTTCCTGCCGATAATAGGGGTACGAACCCGCGGTTACCGTGTGGTCAGAAAATCTCTTATCAATAATCAAGGAGCTCTGTTATGCTTATCGATTCTCTTCCTTTGGGACTTAAAGCAACTGTAACTGAAATGGGAGGCTGCGAAAGCCCTGATCACGAAAGGGTTCTCTCGAATATCGACAATACCCGCAGGGATAACCTGAACTACCTTCACACGTATTTTCCGAGAAGCTATAACGAGATTCAGGATGTGCTGGGCGAACTGAACAGGACAGCCCCGCAGTTCGGAGCGGATCTTCGTGAAAAAAGAGAGATCAGAATTTTATCTGTCGGCTGCGGCACCGGCGGAGATGTGATGGGACTCCTGTACTTTATTTACCTGAAGCTGAAAAACTGTTCCGTTGATGAGGAGGCTTTGGATGTTGCCATTACCGTGGATCTGGTGGATGGCAACAGCGACGCTGTTTCTCTTGCCGAACAGATACTTGTGGAGACAACGCGGGGATGGTTCAGATCTGCCATAACCATAAAAACCGCCATTCGGAGATTTTCTGCCGGTTCCGATTTAACGGACGAATCCGGGAAATGCGGCAGGTATGATTTTATTGTGGCCTCAAAGTTTCTGCAGGAGTTATCTGTGTACCGGCCCTATTTCAGATTTATCGGGGCCTTCAGAAACAACCTTGCGGAAACCGGACTTATGGTGATTTTAACCACTGTTGACAGGCAGGCGCCCCGGGGACTCGGTAACGGCGGATATATTCCCGTTTGCCTTAACGAGGAGACAAACCTGGCCTGTCATGAATATGATGAGGAAATCGCAACGGTATATCCGCTCCCCTGCAGGGCCAAACCGCACTGCTCGAAGTTATTCTGTTATACCAGATTCATCTGCAATGAGACGAATTCCAGCTATGCCGCAAGAGTGCTGGCCCGAAAGAAGTATGCTGACAGACTTCTTCCGGTAGTCAGAGCCGGCAGATATATGGTGAATTCCACTTTCGGAAAGGATCCCTATTGCCATGTTCCCGCAGATGTTATCCTGGCCGCCTGATGCCGGGATTCGCCCCGGTCCGGTTACAGGCCGGCTCCGGGGAATGGTGGCAAAGCAGTCATTTTTAAACTCCGGAGGGCTGCGACTTCTGATAAAATCCTCCGGGTAATTACAGGATTATTTTATGGAAAACAAAACAGAAATCACGCTTCCTGACGGTACCAGAACCGAGGCTCTGGCTCCGGTTATCGTTTCGGCCAGCAGATCCACGGATATTCCGGCTTTTTTTGCCGGGTGGTTCATGAACCGCCTGAGAGCGGGCTATTCGGTATGGGTGAATCCCTTTAACCAGCGGCCGTCCTATGTGTCATTCCGGAATACCCGGGTAATCGTTTTCTGGTCCAAAAACCCGGCGCCGCTTCTGCCGTATCTTGACGAACTGGACAGCATGGGGATTAACTATTATTTTCAGTTTACCCTGAACAATTACGAACCGGAAAACCTGGAACCCCGCGTGCCGCCTCTGGAAAAGCGGATTGAGACTATGAGACTGCTTTCGGAAAGAATTGGCCCGGAACGGGTGATCTGGCGGGCGGACCCCATAATTCTGACCCGGACTTTGACTCCGGAGGTTATTCTTACCAGAATCAGTTCCCTGAGCGCCAGACTGCGGGGCCTTACCCGGAAGCTGGTTTTCAGCTTCATTGACGTGAATTCCTATCAGAAGGTGCAGCGGAATCTGGTAAAAGAAAAGATCTTTACTCCCGAAGACCTGCCATCAGCCGAAGCCACTTCTCAGGAGCAGGGGATTATTGCGGCGGGACTCCGGGATCTCCGGGACTACTGGAGCCGGCACGGCTGGGATTTTTCGCTGGCCACCTGCGCCGAGGGAGCGGATCTGTCCCGTTACGGTGTCGGGCACAACCGCTGTATCGATCCGGAACTTATGGCACGGGCGTTTCCTGAGGATATCCTGCTTCAGAACCACCTTGCGAAATTCCGTATTGGCCAGGGGGAGACGGATCTCTTCAATGACAATTCCGGTGCCTTTGATTACCGGAAATTCAAGGACAAAGGGCAGCGTCAGGCCTGCGGATGTGTGGCCAGCAAGGATATCGGGATGTACAACACCTGTCCTCACGGCTGTGTTTATTGCTATGCCAACACCTCCCGGAACCTGGCCGAGAAGAATTTTCAGGCCTGTATCCGGAATCCGGAAAGCGAGAGTCTGCTTCCCTTTGCCCGAAAGACCGGGCAGTGAGAGCGGACAGTGCGGCCGGGCGGAAAGTCCGGTTTCCGGGCGAGCGTGCGGCGGCAAATCAGCACTTATGGCGGCGGGGAGATTGCAGCAGGATTTTCTTAAAACCGCCGTACGGTTCCTGATTTCTATTCATCGATATAGCCGGCCACCGAATCGTCCGGATTCAGGGTAACTTCTATGGCTTTTGACGTATAGGTTTTCTGGTAGGTCTTTACAGGACTTTCCAGCCGGCTTTTTCCGGCCACATAATAGGAGTCGGCATTATCTGTTTTGGCAGGATCTTTTTCTCCGGATTTATCTTCCTTTGAAGAATGTCCCTGTTTTGCACCCCAATATATAACCGGTATAAAGAAAGATACCAGGAACATATAAATTGCGAGGTGCATGCCGATGATAATACCGGTAACCTTTATAAAAAATGCCCCCAGAAGAAACATGGAGCATATTACGACTTTGGTTAAAAAACCGGCACGCCGCTCATCGTCGAATATCTGTTTGTAGTAGTGTGTGCCGTTAATGAAATAGAGCGCCGCATGAACGACCAGGGCCAGAAATATCGATACTATGAACACCGGCTCCGATATGACTGATCCTGCGTAAATAATGAATGCCGTGACATGCATGTTCACCGCCACGAGAAAAAAAGTTCGAATATACAGATTGTCTTCGTTTACCGGAATCCTGCCTGTCAGCTCTCCGGTCTGACCGTTCATGACAAAACGGTGTTCCTTTTTTTTGCAGGAGATTTTCATTTCCCATACCGGGAAAAGCGCATAGCGGATTCTCAAGGGGTGTACTTTAAGATCCTCGTTTGTCAGAGTGCTGATAAAACCCTGCGGCATCTTTGTCAGCATGGCCTTTGCCGAGCTTTTGACACGGTCGTACACCGTGTCATAGCCGGACCGGGAACTCAGATCCGGCAGCGTCACGTCGAGTCCGGACAGATATCCTTCCCGGTATGGAACACCTTCGTCAGCAAGGAACGTTTCCGTACTGTCCGGCACGTTGTCTTCGGGAGTTTTTCTGGCGTCCTGGGGGATTCCCGAGAAGAGCAGCCGGCCACCGCAATGATATTTGTAGCATTCATGTCTGAGTTCGCCGGTATCCTCCGAATAATCCACGTGTTCAATATTGGTATCCGTGCTTCCGGAAATTTCGATGTCATAAATCCAGAAGGGGTAGTACTTTGCCGTAATTTCCGGATTTTGGGACGCTGTGAGAAAATCTTTCGGGATGTAATCGGCTGCGCTGCAAAGCTTCCGAAATGCGGCAGCAAAATCATCCCGGGACTTTTTGAAGGGAATGATGATGTCGGGCTTCCGGGTTTTCCGGATTTTATCGCCGAAGACGATGGGGTTATGACAGAACGGGCATCTGGTAAAGGCCTGGAGGACTCCGGGACAGACGGTGCCGCCGCAGGAGGAACAGACATAGCTTTTCGCGTCCCCGGAATTGTTTTTGGCGGCGGAGTCTGCCCCGTTTCCCTGCTTGAGTTCGTATTTTTCAACACTGATTTTTCTGCCGCATTTTTTGCATTGCAGCATCTGGCTGGGGATGTCAAAAAGCAAAATTCCGTTGCAGGACGGGCATTTGCAGCTTTCAGGCTGATTCACGTGCGATCCTTGAGATTATCCGGTGGCTTCTGCCGTGATTTCCTGCCGGCGCGGCACGCTCCGTGCCACAGAAATCGTGCCGGCAGGAATAAAAAGGTCGGGCCGTTATAACATAGCAGAAGTGAGTGCCGGGTAATGACGGTGCGATCATGTTTTTGGAAATGGGTGTCTTTTTGCGGAATCTCCGGTTCTGCTCATTCCTGAAAATAAAAAGAGACCGGGGGAGGGTCTCTTCGTAATAAGCGGTTTTCTCCGGGAGCGTTTATTCCGTATTGGCCGGAGGAGTATGCTATTTCAGGTTTTTCCTGAAGAATCCGGCAATTTTGTCAAAGGGAATTCTGTCGGGATTGTCATAGAGATCCGTGTGGCTGGCATCCTTCACAATGAGAAGCTCCTTGTTGTCTCCGGTGAGTTTTTTGAAGGCGTCCTCGCTGAAATAGCGGCTGTGAGCCTTTTCGCCGTGGATAATCATGACCGGGCTTCTGATTTCGCTGCTGTACGCCAGAATCGGCATGTTCATCATTGAAAGCACCGAGGTGGCGTTCCAGGCGCCATTGGAATTGATGGACCTTTCATGAAAGCCGCGTTTTGTTTTATAGTAGTCCCAGTAGTCCTTTACAAACTGCGGTTCCTGCCCGGTGAGCTTTTCCGGCAGTCCCGGTCCTGGGGCGAAGCTGCCGTTTTTGTAGTCCCGGGTGCGCTGGCTGTTGAGTTCCTTCTTCATCTCATGGCGGGCATCCGCATTCATGCTGTCGTTGTAGCCGCGGGCAGTGACTCTGGTCATGTCGTACATCGTGCTGGTCACTGTGCCCTTTATTCTGGTGTCCATGGCGGCGGCGTTAAGGGCGAAGCCTCCGAAGCCGCAGATCCCCAGAATGCCTACGGCCTCCGGAATGACCAGATCGCTGTTTTCCAGAAAATCCACCGCTGCCGAAAAGTCCTCGGTATTGATGTCCGGACTGGCAACACTGCGCGGTTCTCCGCCGCTTTCTCCGGTGAAGGACGGGTCAAAAGCCAGGGCAATGAAGCCGTGTTCCGCCAGAGTCTGGGCATACAGTCCGCTGGCCTGTTCCTTCACGGCTCCGAAGGGTCCTGATACCGCAATGGCCGGAAGCTTTCCGGAGGTTTCCCGTGGCAGGTAAAGATCCCCTGTGAGCGTAATGCCGTATCTGTTTTTGAATGTAACCTTCTGAACTGTGACACGTTCAGATTTCGGGAAGGTTTTGTCCCAGCTGGTGTCATTTGCCATGGATTCTCCTCCGGCAAGCATAAGGCAGGCGAGAATACCGGCCAGAAAACGTTTCATATCAGTCTCCTTCATAACAGGATTCACGCGGACATGATAACGGAAGATCCGGTAAGGCGGCAATTCCGGAAGGAGTATTCGGGATGAATGTCAGAATCCCGGTCAAAATCCGGCACCGGAATCGTGCGGTGACAGCAGTTCCGGAAGGAATAATTCTGAAGAAAGCGCATTCTGAAAATGGGTTCCCTGTCCGGAAAAATCAGAGCTTTTGCGTGGCAGAAAAGGGTGTTTCGCAGCAAAAGTTCCGTTTCCGTTGCAAAAACGCTGTCCGTTCGGGGCATTTCGTACCGGGATCCCGTGGATGCATGATATAATTAAGGTGGCGAGAGGTGTTTTCGCAGGGCAAGATTCTCTTAAAAGTCAGCGCAGGAATAAACATTTAAAAAGAGTACAGCAGGGATCCTGGAGGTACATATGGCGCACGGGTATTTCGGAAGACGCGGTTTCGGCAGAAACGGCTTCACGCTGGTGGAGCTGGTGGCCGTCATCGTGATCCTGGGCATTCTTTCTGCAACGGCTTCGGCCAAGTTTGTTTCCATTCAGAGCGATGCCAGGGCGGCTGTTCTCAAAAACATCCAGGGTAATATCAGGTCGGCAAACTCCATGCTGTTTGCCAAGGCACTGATCAACAATGTAAATACCGGCTTTTCCGAAAAGTCCATGACGGGTTCCGATACCACCTGGAGTGATGACAAGCACGGCCGGTGTGCCTTCAATAACTGCGCAAATATCGGTGATGTGTGGGTTTATCTTAAGTATGCCTACGTGGATCGCAATTCCATCTCCTACATTCTGGATGCCGATATATCGGGAGTCAAGACCAAAGAAGTCAAACATTACATTACCGGAAAATCCATTAAGATCCCTGACCGGACAAAAAATCAGGGAGATGTGAATTATGCCTGTTCAAGTGCCGGGAATGCCGTCTGCACCGGACATGATTTCTGCCAGTGCCGCAGTAACTCCGAAACCATAGACGGCATCGCCATGAGGGATACTCAGTACATCATTCCCAAAGGATACAAGTATAATCAGACTGGTGCCAAGCCCAACGAGCGCTGTTACTTCAAGTATTCCTCAGCGGAATATCTGGAATACAAGGTGGGAAAGGAGACTATGAAAAAGGTATTTCCTCCGGCCTATACTCTGGAAACAGGCGGTTGCTGACATCGTACGAAGTCTCACGGACAGAATAACAGAACTTATGAAAGGGCGGTTCCGCGGTAACCGCCTTTTTTGCGTCATTTCAATTGTGAACGAGCCTCGTTCAATGTTCATCAGGATGCCTGTTTTCCGAAGAATCTCCCGAGGCTTGTCGGAGGATGGCTGCCTTTCAGATCCGCATCCGGATGGCCGGCCGGACCGCAACCTTTTCATCTCCGGTAAAGCAGCCGATGTCGCTGACAAGTCCCGAGTAGTAGATGGCGGCCGCGTTGTACTGCATTATTCCGGGGGATCTCAGCCACCAGTAGCAGGTTTTGTCCTTGTGGGTCCAGAGATTTTTGGAGAGGGTGTACGGGGTCGGGGTGGTCTTTCGGCTTTCGGCATCGGGGAGATACCGCTTTACTTCGTCAAGACTCAGAGCGAACACCCGATCCCGGGTGTCATTGCCGCCTTTGGTGTGATATAGCTCGTTGTCGGGATTTTTGTTTGCGTTTTCCAGAATAAGCTCCTGTTCTTTCGGAGAGAATGCCGTGCTGAAAAACTCGCCGTTCAGCCAGCCGCGGTATTCCGAGTTCTCCCACGTCATATCACCGCATCCGGGATGATAAGGGCGGCAGTCAATACCGAATTCCGTGAGGAGCAGTACCGATTTGTCATCCCGGTCCAGGACAATCCAGGAAACGGGTTCCTTCGTTTCGGAGTTTTCAGAAAAGAAATAGGAGCCGAATTCGACCCGGCTTCCGATATCTGTGCTGGTCAGTGCCATTTTTACCGCTCCCGGAATAAGACTAAAGCTGAGGCATTATACCCCATTGACCGGGTTTGGGGAGGTGTTCCGGGAAAACAGCTCCGGAAAACGGGCTTTTCGCTTCCGCCCGGGAATATACGGAGGCAGAGGATCGGGCATAAAAAAACAGGGGCCCCGTTTTTGGGCCGGCCCCTGTTTCAATGACTCCCGCGGGAGGATCATGTGTTTTTCAGGAAGCAGTGTTCTCTTTCCGGTCCTCTTTCCCGTTTTTGGATTCCGATCCCCTGTCAAAGAAGGCAAAGGCATTGGCCAGAATGGTTCCGGATATGGAATGCCAGACACAGGACACGGCGGAGGCGATGGCGGCCTCGGGAACCGTCGGGAAGAACTTTCCGGAAAGACCGGTGGCCAGACCGGCATTCTGCACGCCTACCTCGATGGCCAGCGTGCGTTTTTTGGCAGTGTTCATTCCGGTCAGCAGGGCGGCCAGATAGCCCAGTATATAGCCCGCAGCGTTATGACAGAAGATGCAGGCGAAGATCACCAGCCCGGATTCCAGGAATTTCGCCCCGTGCACCGAGATGACGCCGCCCACGATACAGGCAAAGGCGATTACCGCCACTCCCGGCATGAGCTTCTGGAATGATTTAAAGCTTTCCCGGTGTCCCATGAAGATGTTGAGCAGGGAACCGATGCCGACGGGAATGATAGTTACATAAATCAGAAACAGGACCATATCCCAGGGATCCATGCTGACCTTTTCGCCCACAAGCAGAGTCAGGAGCAGGGGCGTCATAACCGGAGCCAGGGTGGTGGATACGGTGGTCATTCCCACAGAAAACGCCACGTCCCCCTTGCAGAGAAAGCTCATGATGTTGGAGGAGACACCGCCCGGGCAGGATCCCACCAGCACCAGTCCCAGGGTAAGTCCGTCCGAAAGTCCGAACATTCTGGCAATTGAGAAGGCGGCAAGCGGCATGATGGTGAACTGGGCCACGGCTCCGATAAAGATATCCAGCGGTCTCTTCGCCAGAATTTTATAGTCAGAAAGCCCCAGGGTGACACCCATGGCCAGCATGATCAGAGCCAGTACCAGAATCTGTTTTAGCCCCGAAACCCATGAAAACAGCACCGGAAAGAAGTATCCGAGAATTCCGGCACCGATAACGAAGAAGGCAGTATATCTGGCAAGAAAGGCGCTGATGCTGCCGGCGGTGTTCATAACAGACATGATAAGATTCTCATAAAGTTGATTTCTAAATCCGTGCCGGCGGGAGAATACCCCGGCAGCACACCGACAGGAGTATTTTAGAATCTCCGCGGGATTATGCAAGGAATCCCCGGGGATATTTTCAGGAGGGCGAATCCGGGATTTCTGCCCCGGAAATTCAGGATGAGGGCCTCGGAAGCATGAGCATTTCCGTTACCGGCATGATATCGGGATAGTGCCGGTAACGCGTATAATCACAAAATAAGAGATGTTTCAATAGCCGAAATTCAATATTGCGAAAAACCATGCCATTCACAAATTTGTGTTTGAGACTTCTTAAATTTCAGCTTACAATGCTCGCCGACTAACCGAGAGCTATTATTAAAAAAGAGGGTTTCATGATAGATAAAGAAAACTACAATCCCCTGCCTACCGTTAATCCTGCCAACAGGGACGAGGTGGAGCAGCTGAGTGCCATGTCAGTTAAGCTGGAACGTCTGGCTTCCAGGCTTCTTTCGGTGCGCATCAGGCTTCAGAAGGCCCGGGATGAGATTGAGATTCCGGGACTCAGCGAGGATGATCTTCTCCGGAACATTTCCGATTTGTCAGCTGCCTGCAGCAAGATTGAATCCCAGGTTCGCAATGCCGATGCTACCGGTTTCGAGCAGGTATATCCTTCCGAGGTGGCCAACAGCGCATCCAGACTGATTATTCCGAGCTGATCCGGGGAAGGGATGCGGCTTTCCGATTAGAGAGACAGAACTCAGTGCGGGTTCTGTTTTTTCATGTCCGCTAAAAAAGAACCCCGGACATTAGTATTTCCGGAGTTCCTGTTTTCGGGAACGGAGGGGAGGTGTCGGGGATCTCCGGATAAGAATCCCGCGGCTCTTTCCCTCCTGCTTCTTAAACCTCCTTTTTTGTTACCTCCTCCGGAGCTTTCCGGCTACCGTTTTCTTCTGAAATCCATGCCTTCGTAGACCCGGATCGGGTTTCCGCGTTCCAGCCGATAGTGTCTTATCCAGGCACTGTTCTTCTGGTCTGCACGGGATTCCTCCTCCTTCCTGTTCAGGATGGCCTTAAGCTTCCTCATGGCATCCCGGCGGTTCAGTTCCTGGGTCCGTTCGGCGGTGGAAGTAACCACGGTGCCCGTGGGCAGGTGTGTAAGACGGACTCCCGTTTCCACCTTGTTGACATTCTGACCGCCGTTCCCGCCTGCATGAAAGCGTTCGAAGCGAATCGGTCCTTCGGTGATTACGCTGTCTGCCTCCGGAATGATGTGAACATCGATGAACCAGTTTTTCCGGCGGTGCCGCGGGCGAAAGGGGCTCTGACAGATCCACTGCACGCTCCCTTCCAGAGCCGAGAGGTCCCCGGAGGTTCTGAAGATCACCGAGGAAAGACAGTTCTTCTGACGTCCTTCTCCGGAAGATACCACCTCAATATCGGGAAACTCCTCCCGAAGGGCCCTGAGCATGAGACTTACGGCAAGCTCGCACTCGGCCGGTCCCTGACCTGAACTTATCTGTACCAGCATATTTGTCTCCTTATTCCGCATTTCCGGCCTTGAAACTGTAGAGCGGCCTGATAACTCCGGTTACGGTCACGGTTTCCGTTACCGCCTCTCTGATGGCATCCATAGTCCGGTAGGCCGCGGGGGATTCGTCCAGGGTTCCGGCATGGATACAGGTGGAATGGATTCCCCGCATCTCCTTTTTGAAGCCGTTCACGGTGCAGAAGTTTTTGACCTCGCTTCTCGGAATGATTCTTCCGGATCCGTGCGGGGCTGAAGAGTTCCATTCCGGGTTGCCGATACCGGTTCCCGTGAGAATTCCCTCCTTCATGCTGACAGGAATCAGCACTCTTTCCCCGGCTCTGGCTGAGATGGCTCCCTTTCTGAGTATCAGGGATCCCGGTTCCGGTCCCTTCGTAACGCAGTTATGAGCGCAGGACAGGATTTCCTCCGCCTTCCATTTCATGCCCCGGAGGATTTCCCGGATGATTACGGCGCGGTTAAGTTCAGCATATTTCTGGGCCAAAGCCGTGTCATAAAGCCAGTTATCCCGGAGCTCTCCGGTGAGCCAGGTAAGCTCACGGGGAACGGTGATGCCGGCCTCTCTGAGGATTTTCTGGCCCTCATCCAGGTAGTGTTCAGTGATTTCTCTTCCCGGCTGACGGCTCCCGCTGTGGACGGCAAGAAAGAGACTTTCACCGTCCGAACCGGCTTCGATGAAGTGATTGCCGCCGCCGAGAGTCCCCAGAGAAAGCAGAGCCCGATCCTTCCGGATATGCCGTGCGGCCCGGAGTTCGTCATGGTTCCAGGAGTCTGCGAACACGGACGGTTTCTTACGGATGTCAAACCCCGAGGGAACGCATTCCCGGATCACCCGATCCAGCCGGATCCAGTCCGGTTTGCCCTTAACGATTCTGACCATGGAAATGCCGCAGCCGATATCCGCTCCCGTAAGCACCGGCATGACCCGGTCCCCCAGAGTGGCGGTAAACCCGATGGGGCAGACTTTTCCGGCGTGGACATCCGGCATCACCCGGATCCGGCTTCCCCGGAACGCTTCATTATTGCAGAGAGCCGCGATCTGGCTTCTGGCCCAGGTATCGATCTGAATGCGGGGATCCGCCACGGTATAGACCACGGCAGAAGTGCATTCGCCATTTATGAATGTATGCATACGTCTGTATATTCCCGGGGCTCCGCAGGATTATGGCCATGAATACCGAACAGTGGAAGTATTCCTTCCGAATCCGGAGAAAACTTCACGGACAGATAATCATGCCGATGACTCCTCCGGTACGGATACGGAGCGGCATGATTCACAGCCGGACAAATATGGCAATTCTGGTTCCTGAGGGAGCCCTTAAAACAATTGGTGAAAAAAATGACAAAAGAATCGATGCTTTCGGTTACGAAATATCAGCGCATGACACAGGAATGCCTGGCGATGAAGCCGGGACGGGACAGGAAGGAATTATGAGAGGTGAAATCGGAAAAACTCAGAGTTCCCTGATGCCGCAGTCCTTTATGGTAACGGAAAGATCTTCTGAAAATGATGAAACGCAGCGCATGATGTCCTCCTCTGTTTAAAAACGGGAAATCGTCTTCCCTGAGCCTGAATGGCCGCCGAACCCCTGGTACGGACAGAATCCCGGAAAGACTCCGAAATCCGAAGACTGTCTGTCAGACTCCGGTTCTGTACTGCCGTGCTTTTGAATTATGAATGACAGTTATTTCAATGTCAATGATATTTTTTATCTCCTGAAAATTATTTTTGAAGGGAATGCAAAGATTAAGATGGAAGTACAGGAAAAAGCCGGCATTGGACTGAAAGCACCCCGGGGGATTTTTGCGTATCGGGGAGTTGAACCCCGCCGGCCCGGCTCCTGGGAGCCGCAGGGAATGGATGGTGTTCAGGAAGCTGCCGCCTTACAGGGTGATGCGGATCGCCGGGCGAACCCCGACTGTGCGGGTGGCTCCCGGAAGTCTTTTGCGGAAGCCGGCGGCATCCACCGTCAGAGGCTCTCCCCCGTGGCTCATGAAATCCGAGGTATCTCTCAGCCACCAGGAGCAACTTCCTGAAAATCCGGAAACCGCAGTGCCACGGGCGATGGCATGCGGGGTGGGAATTCCCTTCTGAAAGGAGGTTCCGGCAAGATAGCCGTTAAATTCCCCCTGGCTGAGACAGAAAACGCGGTCTCTGGCATAAGTTCCGGAGGTGTCATCCAACACGGACGAGTCTGTGATGAGGGCTGTTTCCGCAGGATTAAAGGCACGGTTCAGAAATTCCCGGTTCAGCCAGGTTCTGAGGGAACAGCTGCTCCAGGTATCCCAGTATTCGGAATCCCTTAAATCGATGTAGGGCCGGCATTCCAGAACGAACCTGCTCACTGCCAGAATTTCGTGTTCCTGACGATTCAGGACTATCCATTCCACAGGGGCTTCAGAATCAGGGGTATCATCCTGACAGTAGCGACCAAAGGTCAGAATGTCGTTTTTAAGAAGATGAAGCCGCACCAGATCTTCCCGGATTTTTTCTGATGCATCTCCGGTATCATCTGAAGATTCTTCCGAAGAGCCTGATTTTCCGGAGGTTTCGTTTTCAGAGGTCAGAACCGTCAAATCCCGGGAATACGCTTCCGGTTTGGCGGGGTCTTCCGGGGCAGGATCCGCGGGGGTTTCCATGGTTCGTGCTGTCTTCTGATATCCGGTGTTTCTGAAGAACGGCCTGCGGAATTTTTGGGAATTGCGGCAGTTACGGCCCAGGAGATGGCTGATGAAGAAAAAAACTGTTGCCACAAGCGGTATGACTGTTATATCGCCCAGCAACTTCATGCCGCTCGGGTTGAAGATTTGCCCCGGCGGGGTCTGTCGTGCGCTTTCCGGAGTTGTCAGCATGTCATGTAATGCGATGAACAGTACCAGTACCGCCAGAATTGGCAGTACAATTGTTGCAGGCTTACCGTTTCTGCCGCTCCAGATACCCAGACATATAAACAAAATTATTGTTGTTCCCTGTATAGCTGTCATTGCTTTTTTCTCTCCGTTCAGAGTGCCTTGAGTCATTCGCGCTTTTGCAATTGTAATATCGCGGAGGAAGGTTGTCAGTTTTGTTTCGGAAAGGGAGGCATAATACTGCAACGGGCACTTTCGGCAGTCATGTGAGTTAAGGTGCCGGAACAGTCTGAGTAACAGAGTTTAATGGTCCCGGAAAGTACGGAGAGAACTCTTCGGTCAGGGGCTCGCAGAGCCGGCATTTTGAATTTCCTATGGCGAAGTTAACACTTTTTATGCTCTGAAGCCTTTTTGTATTAACAATAACCCAGTGATAAGCTATAATTTAGAAAACGTTTGCAACATATTCGTTCTCAAAATCGGGCCGGGCGGAATACAGCCGGTGAACGGATTTTTTTTGGAAAATTACGCGGTTAACGATGAAAAATCTTAATTCTGACAGAATAGCGGAACTTAGCGAACTGATTGCCTCCGGAGTGTCGACCCCGGATTTGGTATACAAGCGTTTTTTGCGGAATGTTCCATACAACATGAACGGCGTGCGCGGGAGTCTTCTCGCTGCTGATTATGCATTGATGCCCCAGGGACAGCTGCCGTTCGACAGAATGGATGAGTCAAAAATGCTTTCAGGAACCGTGAAGGTTAAAAACGGTGTCCTCAAGGTAGGTACCGGCGAGAAGTTTGTTTTTCTGCAGAGTGTTTCCAGGGTAGAGGAAATCGGTGGCGGTGTAACCGAGATCGGAATACTGATGTTCTCGGATGCATCGGAGCTGTCGCTGTTCCTCAGAAATATCGGCGGACTGGTGTGCTACGGGGTGATCAGCGATCCGGTAATCTACGATGCCGATCAGAACCATATTTTAATGGTTGATGAAAGCGGTGAGTGCTGTACTCTCGAGGCCCTGGCTGCCACGGATTTTGATTATGTTCAGGATTCCTGCGATCTCTCCAGAAGCTTTGCCAGGAAGGGGGATTTTCTGGTGCTGGGCACTCCCGGCGTAATCAGTTTTCTCAGACTGGAGAACTGGGAGCGTCGTAAGGCCGAGGTACTGGAGTTCAGTATTCTCAGGAAGGCTGTCTGACAGATATCAGACTCTTGGTTTTTTGGAAAAGGGCTGTCCGCGGACGGCCTTTTTTGATCCCTGACATTCCAGGATTTTCAGGATATCACGAGGGTCTGTCTTGCCCGGTTGGTCTCCTGGTACCGATGAAATCATTGCCGGGAACCTGATATCCCGCTTCGGGGCGGGGAAGCGGTGCTGACTGGTGGCTTCAGGACTTGTATGCGGTTGAGGCAGATTTTCCAAGGGATTTGTATATGGAGGAGATAAAAGCTGATGCGCGTTATCAGTCTCTCCCATTATGAAAAAACCGGGAATCCTGCGATTCCCGGTTTTGGCTCCTGTTCGGAAGACAGTAATCTCTGATCAGGCTACCATCTGAAAGTTGATGCTGAGAGCTTCTCTTTCAAGGTCGATCTCAACAATCTTTGCTCTCGGAATGAAATTGAAGTCGGTAGCGGTAGCAATGGTGTAGGCCCCCATCATCTTGCCGATTACCAGATCACCCACTTCCAGCTCCGGAAGAGGAATGTCTTCGGCGATGATGTCAATGCTGTCGCAGGTCGGTCCGGCCAGAACGGAAGAGGCAATGGCACCGGCCTTGAGAGTGTACTTCGGATAAATCACATGATCAAAGATCTGACCGGAGTAGCTGCAGTAAACGCCGTCATCCAAGTAGTACCAGGGCTTCCCGAAACGCATGCTTTTTCCGGTTACGGAGCAGATTCCGACCATGCACGGAGCGGAAATGAATCTTCCCGGCTCGGCAATAACGCGGACATTCTCCGGAACTTCGGCCAGAGCGGCAACAATGGGCCTGCAGAACTCTCTGATGTCGGTTTCGCCGGCGTTGTCATAGTCAACGGGGAAGCCGCCGCCGATATCAAGAACACCGATTTCGATGCCCTTTGAAGCAGCTTCGCGGATAATCCCGGTGCAGGCGGTAACAGCCTCAACGTGTCTCTTTGCAGTCTTTACCTGGGAGCCGACGTGGAAAGAAAGACCGTAGATTTCGATTCCGAGATCGCGGGCCTTTTCCAGAAGGGGAAGAACCTCTTCAGGGAGAGCGCCGAACTTTTTGGACAGATCCACTTTGGTCTCAGGATTGGGGAAGCTTACTCTGACAAGCACCTTAACCTGATCCCTGAACTGGGCCAGCTTTTCAAGCTCGCAGACATTGTCGGCAACAAACACCCGGCAGCCGTAGTCAAGAGCGTAGGCAATGTCTGACGGCTTCTTGATGGGGTGGGTGTGGATGCACTTTGCAGGATCGATTCTGTGCTCTCTCATGATGTCAACCTCACCGTTGGAGGCAAGATCGAAGCAGGCGCCTTCCTCTTCAAGGACATCAATTACGGCATCCTGCGGGAGGGGCTTGAGTGCATAATGCAGAGTTACTCCCGGAAGAGCGTCTCTGAGTGACCGATACTGGTGTCTGACAGTAGCCTTGTCAAGTACAAGGAGAGGTGAGCCGTACTTGGAAACAAGGTCCTGATAGTCGAGTTCTGTATTAAGCAGATTGTTCATTACTTTCTAATTGCACCTCGCAAATGTGGCTTCGCCACAGGCCGAAGAAATGTCCGATACCAGGTCGGACTGCTAGGTTTGATAAATTGAGGGAATTATAGGTTAAATGATTCAGCATGCAAGATTTTTTTAATCAAAAAAGACAAATATTTTTCCCAAAGTTTTAAGTGAAGGGGGATTTGCGGGGCGCCTTTACGGCGTAAGGGGTTGCACTGATCGCCTTTTAATGGCGATGAAAACGTTCACCGGCTAGAAAATATACGAAAAAGAGAGCGTTTTATACGCTCTCTTGTGACAGGGTTTTCAGGAGCTCCCGTAAGGGATCTTCCGTATTTTCAGAGCTTCACGTTCCCCTGTTTCTCGGTAAGAGGAACCAGTCCTTCATCAACCAGGGCGTTCCAGGCATCCTTGCACTGTATCATCCCCTGTGAAAACGGCGCAACGTAGGTGGCGGGAACGCCGGAAACGTTCAGCCGCTTCAGATTCAGCTTGCCGTTGATGATCCTGCCGGAGTTCTTGCTGTTGTCGTATATGTCTTTCAGCGTGGCCAGTGAATATTTGGCATGCTCCTCCACCTTGGCGGCGAAGACGTCCAGAGCGTCGATATAGACGATAAGCTCGGTGGATACGCCGCGGACATCCTTTACGGACATGATCCGGGGTCTTTCGGTCTTCAGCTTGTTTTTCAGAGTTTCGGCCCGGGTGATAAGGTTCGGCAGGAAGCTTTCCATAAAGCTCTTGTCCACCTGCCGGTAGTAGCGCATCATGGCGTTGCCGGCAGAAATGGTATTGTAGGCCTTGCCGTTGCTGCCGAAGGCGTACTGCTGGATTCCGGAATACTGCAGAAGCTTCTGCCAGGAGGCCTTTTTCGGGGAGGACCTGGCACTGGACACATAGCCCAGGCATTTGTCCACGGCTTCGTCGGCTCCCTGAATTGCCTGAATGAAGTCATCGCCGTAGGAGCCGTTGAGGAATTCGTAGGTGAATCCCATAATGCGGCCGTAATCCGGAAGCTTGCTGGACTGCACGGAAACGGCGATCCGGGAGGCCTCGCTTCTGAGAACGCGGATTTCGGAGGCCAGAGTGAGAATTACCTTAAGTTCCTCCTTCTCCTGAGCGTTCAGGGCATGCACCTTGTCAGCGTTTTCCGGCATGTTCTTCGGGAGCATGTCCTTGTCCCAGTCGGACATCAGGATGGCAGCCTGACGGTACTGTTCAAAGGGTGCCGGTCCCAGTCTTACCATGGCCAGAGACTTGGTGTTGCTGAAAAATGCCTTGCCGCCTTTGGAGAGGGAATCGATTACCTCGTTTACGGTAAAGAGGTCGGTGGGTTCCTTTTCTTCTGTCTCCGGTGCCGGAGCCGCAAATGCCGAATTCATCAATAACCCGAATACGGACAGCAGGGCAAGAGATAACTTGTTAAATTTCATGTGATATTTCCATCCGTTACTGTGAGCGTTAACCGCTGTTCCGTTGTCAGAAGCGGGCCGCATAGTCTTCCACATACCATCTGCCATTGCCTTTCTTTATAAGCACGTGGGGATGCGGAGATCCGATCTGCTTGCCGTTTTCGTTAAAGGCACGGCTGTTGACGATGGCCTGCTTCACCACCTCGCCCTGGGTTTTGCTGAGGATGGCCCGCTGCTCGTCGTCCAGGAAGAAGTTTTCGGTTTCGTCGGAGTTGTCAAAGCCCTTGATAACCTTGATTTCTGCCTTGTCAAAGGTGGCATGGACATATTCCTTCTGGAAGCGCTCCTGATGGAGATCCCAGTGGTAGCGCACCTGATCCGGAGCCCGGGGGCCTACCTTGCGGTCAGGATTGATGCAGTCCATATAGAGATCGAAGTTCTTCTCCTTGATGGCGGTCATGAAGATTTCCATCAGCTTTTCCGGAGTGACATTCGCGGGGATGCTCTTTATGGAATACCAGCCTTCCTTAATCTGCTTTATCTGATCCTCGCCGGCATAGTATCCGGAAGAGTCTGCGGCTTCCTTATAGAAGGCGGAAACGTGTCCCGGAACCTTAAGAGCCACCGGCATCACCACCCATCCCAGGTGCGGGACTCCGATCTTCTTTTTGGCGGGATCGGGATTTTCGGCAACCACCTCGGTGATTTTGCCGAGAACGGTAAACCTGACAGTATCGCCGATGGAGGAGTCCACGGTACGGCGGAAACGCTTCACGGCCTCGTACGGGCCCAGCCAGTTTCTTTCCGAAATGTTAATGAAGTAGTAGCCCAGGGAGGGTTTCCCCTGCCAGAGGTATTCGCCCGTGAGACCGTAGAACTGGTTGGAGGGATACTCCACATTTTCCAGAAGCACATATTTGTCGCGCACGTCGGCAATGGACACGCTGTCAGGATTCGGTATCGGGGCGGCCGGAATGATGTCGGCTTTGTGCGAGCTCAGGAACCTGTCCCATTCCCGGTCTCCGATTTCGGAAACGGTTTTGCGGAGTTCCTCCTCCTTTTTCTTGTAGGCCACCCATTCCGGATGAACCTCGGTGTAGTCGCCCTTGCTCTTCATGAGAGCGGTTTTGGTTCTCTGAAAAAGAGCCTCCACCTCGGGATCGTCGGGATACTTTTCTTTCAGGGCCTGAACCTTGCGGAGGGCATCGTTCTTGGAACGCCAGACCATTTTTTCGCCGCCGTGCTGCAGGGCGACTTCCTTTTCAAACTCCTTGACGTAGTAGTCAGCCTGGCCGATTTCGCGTTTCATCTTTGCATAGTCAACGGTCTCTGCGGCGCAGGGAAGAGGAGCGAACGCAGTCAGCCCCAGAATCAGGGGAATGGCTGCCAGACCCGGTTTAAGAATTTTCATTCATAACCTCAGTGCTTTAAGTTGTTGTTATTCCGAGCGGAAACCGTCAGGCACGCCGCTGCGGTACCAGGCTGTCAGGCGGGGCGGAACGGAATATTCCGGCTTTCCCGACATGTTAACGAAATGTTTAGTCTACTCCATCTCGCGGCTGATTTTGAGATATTTTTAAAAATGAAGACCGGAATTGTGACATTTCAGGGATCCCCATAGGCAGCGAGGCCGTTATTTTCCGGCGATGCGAGCAGCCCGGGAAGTGAAAACGGAAGGCGGCGGGGCAGGGATTCCGGGGCCGTATGAAAATTACCGGGGAAGAACCCGGATGAAGGGGACACTCGAAGAGCAGGACAAGGACGGCAAAAGGAGCCGGGAAGTTTTGTAACAGATGTTGCGGGAGTCCCGAGACGGGGGAGTTTCCGGACTTAAATTGCGGACGTTGTGATACAATTGCTCCATTATGCAACTCCCGAGGAAAATCTGTGGAGCCTCCGGAACGGAAAGCTGACCGGGCTCCGGATAATCAGGCGGGGCGGATGAGAAAAGTAAGCAACCTGATAGCAGTGATCCGGCATCTTTACGGAATGTACTGATGCAGCGCCGTCCTGTTCACGGAGCAGTTACCGGGAGTCCGGATCCGCAGGCGAATTCGCGCTTTTTTGAGCCGGCTCTGTAAGATCCGGCATGGCCGCTGACCGTGTTCTCCCGGTGAACGGCATTCCCGGAATCATGCTTCCGGACCAGTTAACTGAAACGAGATCCTGAAATATTATGAAGATACCCGAAACGCTTTATGCCGGCCGTTTTGAGCTGGAGTACAACACCGAAACCGGAAGAGACGCCATTCCGGAGCAGGGGAACTTTGCGGAATATTTTAAAAAGTGCACTGAGGAGGCTTCCCGCGGCGATGCGGTAAAGGCTCTTTTTGTGGCCACGGAATACGGAGTGAGGCGGGACAGTCCCGACAGTCTCAGATTGTTCCGGGACTGGATTCTCCGCAGCATCTGTCTTGGCAGTTCCTATGCCCGGGTGTTCTGTATCCGGGAATATCTCCGGGCGGCCTCCGAGGAAGGAAACAAGGGTTCCGTCATGGCCTATGCCGAAGAGTCTCTAAGACTGTACCGCCGGTACGGCTATATTATGGCTGCGGAAACCGCCATCCGGGCATATCTGGCTCTGGGAGAGGAGGAATCCCTGGCGAGTGCTGAAAATCTTCTGGAGGAGGCTCTCGAAAAGACCGGAGCCGCCGAGCGTCTCATGGTGTTTGCGGAAGGCTCCCTGGATTTTGATGACGGCCCCGAAAAGGTATCCGGCAGGGCGGACTGTCTTATAAGGGCGGCCGATGCCGGGATCATTCAGGCGCTCCGGCTTCTTGCGGTGTACTACCGGGTGCATTTCAGGGATCTTGCCCCGCGGGTAAAGGATCTGATTTCCTGCATCAGAAGGCACCAGCCGGATGATGATACCTTCTGCCGGAAAACCCTGGCGCTGATTTATTCCGCCGGCACCTTCAGAACCAACCCGGTTTATGACCTGAGAAAGGCCAGAATCATTCTTTCGGAGATAAAGGAACCCGATGAGGAAACGGAACGCATCATGGATATGTGCGGCGGCAGGGATGCGCTCTGATCCGATTCTTTCGAGACAATGAGTGTCAGCATTTACTGACAGATCTGTTCCGCGGGTACACAGGCTGTCCGGTCGGCTTATGTTCCGGTATTCTTCTTTGAGACATCGGCAGAGCTGCATTTCAGGGATGCGATTGCTTTCCGCATTTCTGCGGATTAAGCCGAAAACTCTGCGTTGAATACGATACAAAGCCTTATTACATAAACATTTGGGTTCTGTACAGGTTCCGCAGGCTTAGTTATGCATTTTGGGCTTGCTGGTTGTGGAGTGACCACATAATAAAACTGAGCTGCGGGGTAAAGGCCGGATAGTTGAGCACTCCAGTAGGATGGCGGTTAACAGACGAACTTGATGTCAATGAAATGCCACGAAAGACTCCCGCCGCTGTTGTTTTTATCAGAATCAATCCACCAATCCTTTAATATCCAGTAGTATTATAGTAAACGAATTTAATATCTGAGTTATACAGGTCCCGGAACCTGTTCATCTCGAAAGCACTTGAAACTACAGAGACTTGCCAGTTTCGCATTAGGTTTTCTGTACTGGAATAGTAAGCATCCAGTTTTTTTTCGAGGTCTATTCTACTTGGGAAGTATCGATTGTGAGTCATCTCTCTTCGTGTAATTCTCCATACTTGCTCAATCGGATTCAGATCCGGAGAATACGGCGGCATGCTGATGCATGTCATTTTATCCCAGATGTCCTGGTATTCAGGAAGTTGGTCTTCCCAAATCAGCCTGATCGCCTTCTTATGCCAGGGAGCATTATCCAATACCATGCAGTACATCTTCCCATCCTCAGCAGGTACAACAGTCAGGAAACTTCTGAACGAT
>CACYPY010000030.1:0-482 GCA_902776415.1 uncultured Ruminobacter sp. | reverse complement strand
GACATCACCTTCGGTTTTGAGCCCTTCTCAGCCCACCTGGAAGTGATACTTGTCTGAACTTGAAAATGAACCTCATCCTGAAATACAACCTTGAAGGAATGGTTCTTACTCAATTCGCACTGTTTTTTTTAAAGGCGTCACGAGCTTCGTCGTCAGGATTCTCAAGAGACGGGTATGTTTGGGGTCTGATAAGAGAAAACCCCATCTTATGAAACAGCTTCTGGCATGCTCTGACCCCAAGTTCAACATCGAACGTGTCTTTGATGTGTTTTGATAATGAAGGCCCATCCCAAACGTTAAAGCCAAAGTTGTTAGGATTGCTGCTCACGTTCTCCTTAAGTTTGGCAATCTGTTCATCAGTCAATCTGCGAGGCTGGCCGGTCTGTTTCTTTGCCCGCAAAGAATCCCAGCCGTTTTCATCTACCTTCTTGACCCATGACATGAGCGTTGTTTCACCATCACCGCAATGTTCAGCAAGTTCC
>CACYPY010000029.1 GCA_902776415.1 uncultured Ruminobacter sp. | reverse complement strand
AATCCGGACGAATGCGTAGCCATCGGCGCTGCCATCCAGGCGGGCGTACTGACCGGTGAGGTCAACGACGTACTGCTGCTGGATGTTACACCGTTATCCCTGGGTATTGAAACCCTGGGCGGCGTATTCACCAAGCTGATCGACAGAAATACCACCATCCCGACCAAGAAGAGCCAGATCTTCTCCACTGCCGAGGACAATCAGCCGGCAGTAACCATCAGAGTTCTTCAGGGCGAGCGCAAGCGTGCGGCTGATAACAAGCTGCTTGGCAACTTCGACCTTACCGGCATTGCTCCGGCCCGTCGCGGTGTTCCTCAGATTGAGGTTACTTTCGATATCGATGCCGATGGCTGTATCCATGTAAGCGCCAAGGACAAGAATACCGGCAAGGAACAGAAGATTACCATTCAGTCTTCCTCCGGACTTTCCGAGGACGAAATTCAGAGAATGGTAAGAGATGCCGAGGCTCATGCCGAGGAAGACAAGAAGTTTGCCGAGCTGGCAACTGCCCGCAACTCTGCCGATCAGCTGGTTTCTTCTGTCAAGACCCAGCTCAGCGAAGCCGGTGACAAGGTTCCTGCCGATCTCAAGAAGAAGATTGACGATGCAATTCAGGAACTGGAAACCGCTGCCAAGGGTGACAGCAAGGATGCCATTGAAGCAGCCCAGAAGAAGCTGATGGATATCTGCGGTGCTCTGCCTCAGTATACTCAGTCCGGTTCTCAGGGCCCGGCTCAGGAGCAGCCTGCTCAGGATTCGGCTTCTTCCTCCGCCAAGGATGATGGCAACACCATGGATGCCGAGTTCGAAGACGTAAAGGATGAGAAGTAATTCTGTCGGTTCGGGATTCGGGATAACCGAATCCTCATAAAGTTTGAGACGGATACTGCTTTCTTAATGCGGTATCCGTTGTTGTTTGATTATAATTTGTGGTGTCCTAACTATGGCCGAAAAGCGTGATTATTACGAAGTGCTGGGCGTTGACAAGAGCGCCGATGCCCAGACTATCAAGAAGGCATTCAGACGCCTGGCTATGAAGTATCATCCTGACCGCAATCATGAGTCGGGTGCTGCTCAGAAGTTTGAAGAGATTAACGAGGCTTATTCAGTCTTAAGCGATCCCAACAAGAAGGCTGCCTACGATCAGTTCGGTTTTGCCGGAGTTGATCCCAACAATGCCGGTGCCGGGGGTTTCGGCGGCGGTTTTGGCGGCGGCGATTTCAGCAGCATGTTCGGAGATATTTTCGGAGATATTTTCGGGAACAGACGCGGCGGTGGCAGCGGTCCCAGAGAACAGCCCGGAGATGATGTCGAAAAGGTTATCGACATTACTCTTGAAGAAGCTGCCAGCGGCTGCGAGAAGCAGATTGAGATCAGCACCTATGTTCCCTGCGATACCTGCCACGGCACCGGATGCAAGGATGGCAGCAAGCCGCAGACATGTTCTCACTGTCATGGTACCGGAAGGGTGCAGATGCGGCAGGGCTTCTTTGCCGTTGAACAGACATGTCCGTATTGCCACGGCACCGGCAAGGAAATTTCCAATCCCTGCGGGAGCTGTCATGGTACTGGCCGCGTAGTGAAAAAGATTAAGGAAAAGGTTACCATTCCGGCAGGCGTTACCACTGGTAACAGACTGCGTCTTAACGGCAAGGGTGAGGCCGGTCTTAACGGAGCTCCGTCAGGAGATCTGTATATCGTTATCAGAGTCAAGCCGCATAAGATCTTTGAACGGGACGGCAACGATCTCCATGTGGAGGTTCCGATCAGTTTCTGTACTGCCGCTCTTGGCGGTAAGGTCGAGGTTCCGACTCTGTCCGGAAGAATCAGTCTTACCATCAGCGAGGGCACTCAGACCGGCACCCGGCTTCGTGTACCCGGAAAGGGCATCAAGAGCATTCAGGGAACCCGTACCGGCGATCTGTACTGTCATATCCTGGTGGAAACTCCTGTTAAGCTCAGTGATGAACAGAAGAAGATTCTCCGCAGCTTTGAGGCTTCTCTGGGCGAAGGCAAGAATTCCGGAAGTCATGAGCCGAATAAGGAAAGCTTCATGCAGAAGGCAAAGAAGTTTTTTGATGATCTGAAGGGTTAAGCTGACAGAACGTAAATGACTTTCTCCCCGTTATTGTGACTCAGACTGGTATTTTGGTTTTTCTGTTATGCTAAAATACCGTCGTTTAAGGTTTGAATAAACACTCCCGGAGAAACCGGGATCAGGTTGAATGTCAGTATAAAGGAGTCCTGCTTGGCGGCGGGGCTCGTTTTTTTATTGTTTTTTAAAAGGAGACGGAGTGATGGAAAAGACTCCCATGACAGTTGCAGGGGCGGAGCAGCTTCGCAAGGATCTGGATTTTTTAAAGACCGTGGAAAGACCCCGTATCAGCAATGCAATCGCCGAAGCCCGTGAACACGGTGATCTGAGTGAAAATGCCGAGTATGCCGCAGCCCGCGAGGAGCAGGGAATCTGCGAAGCCAAAATCAAGAATATGGAAGCACAGCTGGCCACCGCGGAGATCATTGATGTTACCAGGATGAAGAAGGTTCCCGACAGTGAACGCAAGGTGGTGTTCGGAGCAACTGTAAAACTGGAAAGAGACGACAACGGCGAAGAGGTAACCTACAAGATAGTGGGAGACTATGAAGCTGATGTTACCAGGGGCTATATCAGCTACAAAACTCCGATTGCCAGGGCTCTCATGGGCAAGTTTCCCGATGATGACGTGGTGGTAGTCATTCCCCGGGGAAAGATGGAGTATTACATCAAGGAAGTGCTGTACATCTGATTTCGGAAATGTTTGCCGGTGTTTTTGGATGCCGGCGTCTGGAAAAATCCCGGGGACCGCATCTCCGGGTTTTGTTTTCCGGCATCGCGGGATTGTGAAGTCCGGGGCATTTTCGGTTTTGCCGAGGACTTCGGATTGCGACAGTAAAGAAGGGATTATTCTTTCGGAAGCTGGAACTGGGACTTTTCCTTGCGCTTTCTGAACAGTGTGGCGTTGCCCCCTACAATCTGAACCAGTCCGGAATTTGTTCTGGCGGCGATTTCGGCAGCCACGGCCTCTCTGGTCTCGCGTTCGCCGGCGATTTTGATTTTGATGAGCTCGTGAGTATTCAGGGCGTTGTCCGCTTCCTTTATGAGATTATCGGTGATTCCCTTCTGTCCCACCATGACCACCGGTTTCAGGTTATGAGCCCTGGATTTCAGATAAAGTTTCTGTTTTACGGTCAGTTCCATTTCGCATTTTCTCCTGAAAAAAACCTGTCGATTATAGCCGATAAGCCGGAGTTTTTCAAAAACGGAATTGTGTGATCTTGCTGAATCGGGAGTATGTTTTTGTTTGTGGGAATGACATTATTAGGCTAAAATTATTTACCGATTTTTGTGATATTTTAAGGAATGAGGCCCCCTAAGCCCCTGTTCCCTCCGACTCAGTATGACCAGAAAGAAAAGAACCGCCAGTCAGGCCCGCTGGCTCAAAGAGCATTTTGACGATGTCTATGTTCAGGAAGCTCACAAACAGGGACTCAGATCCCGGGCCAGTTTTAAAATCGAAGAAATTCAGGAGAGGGACCGCCTTATAAGACCGGGATACAAGGTCGTGGATCTAGGTGCGGCGCCGGGAGGCTGGTCGGAGTATGCCGTTACCTGTGTGGGCGATACCGGAAGGGTAGTGGCCTGTGACATTCTGCCCATGATCCCGATTAACGGGGTGGATTTTATTCAGGGAGACTTCCGGGAACAGGAGGTTCTGGACAGGCTTCTGGAAATCGTGGGAGAAAGCAGGGTGGACGTGATTCTTTCGGATATGGCCCCCAATATGTCAGGAAACCCCGGGGTTGATCAGCCGCGGGCCATGTATCTTGTGGAGCTGGCCTTTGATATGTGCCGGCAGATTCTTAAGAAGGGCGGATCCTTCGTGGTCAAGGTATTCAACGGTCAGGGCAGTCAGGAGTATCTCAGGCTTCTGAGAGATTCCTTCGACGTGGTTAAAGTCAGAAAGCCCGATGCCTCCAGAGCAAGATCCCGTGAGGTTTATTACGTGGGTATCGGTTTTAAGGGCGTTCAGGAACAGGAATTTTTTCGCTAGATTTTAAGGAAACTAGTTATCAATGTTTAAAAATCTTTTTCTTTGGCTGATTGTGGCGCTGGTGATCATTTTTGCGGTGGAAGCCGTAAACGAAGCGGATTCGGCCTCGCAGGAGAATAATTACGTAGCGTTCAAGAAACAGCTGGCGAACGGTGACATCAGTTCCGTGAAAATTGATGGCCGGGTTATCAGCGGACTCCGGCGCGACGGCAGACAGTTCAGTGTCGTTCTTCCCCTGACGGATCCCACCCTTCTGCCGAAACTGGAGGAGATGAATGTGGAGACCACCGGGGTGAAGCCTCAGGAACCCAGCATCATGATGTCCATTCTCATTTCCTGGTTCCCGATGCTGCTTCTTATCGGAGTATGGGTCTTCTACATGAGAGCGGCCCAGGGCGGCGGGCATGGTGCACT
The DNA here is from genome assembly GCA_902776415.1 of uncultured Ruminobacter sp. Lineage (GTDB taxonomy): Bacteria > Pseudomonadota > Gammaproteobacteria > Enterobacterales > Succinivibrionaceae > Succinimonas. The sequence goes on along the minus strand of CACYPY010000029.1, from coordinate 17,443 downwards.
TGGGTTTTCCAAAAGCAAGGCCAAACTGATGAGCGAGTCTGATGTAAAGACGACCTTTGCCGATGTGGCCGGCTGCGATGAGGCCAAGGAGGAGGTCAAGGAGGTGGTGGACTATCTCCGGGATCCCAGCAAGTATCGCAAGCTTGGCGGCAAGATTCCGCGCGGCGTGCTTCTGGTGGGGCAGCCCGGTACCGGCAAGACTCTGCTGGCAAAGGCCATTTCCGGGGAAGCAAAGGTGCCTTTCTATTCGATTTCCGGCTCCGACTTTGTGGAAATGTTTGTGGGTGTCGGCGCTTCCCGGGTGCGTGACATGTTCGCCACCGCCAAAAAGCACGCTCCATGCATTATCTTCATTGATGAAATCGACGCCGTTGGCCGCAAGAGATCTGCCGGATTTGTGGGCGGCCAGGATGAAAGAGAGCAGACTCTGAATCAGCTGCTGGTGGAAATGGACGGCTTTGAAGGCCATGAAGCAGTGATCGTTATTGCCGCTACCAACCGTCCGGATGTCCTGGATTCGGCACTGCTTCGTCCGGGGCGTTTTGACCGGCAGGTGACGGTGGCTCTTCCTGATGTCAAGGGCCGCGAACAGATTCTGGCTGTGCATATGAGAAAGGTTCCCACGTCCGGAGATGTGAACATCGGGGTTCTGGCCCGCGGGACTCCGGGGTTTTCCGGTGCCGAGCTGGCCAATCTGGTCAACGAGGCGGCCCTTTCTGCAGCCCGTACCGACAAGAGAATGGTTACCATGGCCGACTTTGAACTGGCCAAGGACAAGCTTCTCATGGGAACTGAACGCAGATCCATGGCCATGAACGAGCATGAAAAGGAAAATACCGCATATCACGAATCCGGTCATGCCATTGTGGGCAAGCTGGTTCCGGATCATGACCCGGTATACAAGGTTTCCATTATTCCCAGAGGCCGGGCTCTGGGTGTTACCATGTATCTCCCGGAAAATGATCGCTTCAGTCACAGCAGGCAGTATCTGGAATCCATGATTGCCTCCCTGTACGGCGGCAGAATTGCCGAGGAGCTGATTTTCGGTAACGAGATGGCCACCACCGGCGCTGCCAATGATATTGAGAAGGCTACAGGGATTGCCAGAAACATGGTGCTGCGCTGGGGATTCAGTTCCCGTCTCGGAGCTCAGCTTCTGGAAAATGATGAGACCGAGTCTTATTACTACGGCGGCGGTTCATCGCAGCTTCAGGGAATGAGCGAAGCCTCCCGGGAAATAATTGACGCCGAAATCCGCGATATACTTACCCGTAATTATGATCGGGCCAGGAAGATTCTCGAGGATAACATGGATATTCTTCATGCCATGAAGGATGCTCTCATGAAGTATGAAACCATAGATGCCGAACAGATAGAGGATCTCATGGCCAGAAGACCGATGCGGGATATCGCCTCCGGAAATCAGGACGGTTCCTCCGGTTCGGATGACGGCAAGTCCGGTGATGTCGGAAAGGAGAAGCCGGAGGTGCAGAAAAATGCATCTCTTCGTGATGCCGGAACTGAAACCCCGGATTCCGTGAGCCGGGGTTCCGCGGATTAAACTTGGTATTCAGCCCCTTTTCTCGCAGAAAGGGGTTTTGTTTTTCAGCTGATTTTTTTATTGCATTTCAGCGGGATTGTTTTTGCTGGCTGGAGAATTTTTTTATGAAACTGACATTCAGAAACCGGGAACTGGATCTGACGGCACCGAAAATTATGGGAATACTGAACGTGACCCCGGATTCCTTTTTCGACGGGGGTACCCATAATCAGCTTGATGATGCCGTGCGTCATGCGGAAAAAATGGTACGGGAAGGAGCCCAGATTATCGATGTCGGAGGAGAATCCACAAGACCGGGAGCCGGCGAGGTGTCCGTTGCTGAGGAGCTTGACAGGGTTGTTCCGGTGGTGGAGAAAATTTCCCGGGAACTGGATGTCATGATTTCCCTGGACACTTCAAAGCCCGAGGTAATGAGCGAGGGGCTTGATGCCGGTGCTCATCTGATTAACGATATCCGGGCCCTTCAGGTTCCGGGAGCCATGGAAATAGTCGCCAGGGCCGGCTGTCCGGTCTGCATTATGCACATGCAGGGAGATCCTCTTCATATGCAGGAGAATCCGACCTATAACGATTTATTGGGTGACATCAATCAGTTTTTCTACGAAAGAATAGACAAGTGCCTTAATGCCGGGATCAGGCGAAACAATATAATCGTTGATCCCGGTTTCGGTTTTGGGAAGACTCTGGATCAGAATTATGAGCTTATGGGGCGTCTCGATACCTTTGCTTCTTTCGGACTCCCTCTTCTGGTGGGAGTGTCCCGGAAATCCATGATCGGAAATCTTCTGCGGGTTCCCGTGGAAGAGCGGATCTACGGTTCGGTAGGTCTTGCCCTGTATGCGGTGAACAAGGGAGCCCACATTATCCGGGTTCATGACGTCAGAGCCACTTTTGATGCCCTGAAATGCTGGGAGTATGCCAATCTGTTTTCGCACAAGGCTCCCCGGCTCAAGCAGATTTTCAAGCTGCACAAGGGCGGCAAGTAACGGCCGGGCAGACCTGAGACAAAACCATATATGAAACTGGGGAGATGCAAATGCAGAGAAAATATTTTGGAACCGATGGTGTAAGAGGCAAGGTCGGGGATTATCCGATTGTTCCGGATTTTGTGATGAAACTGGGATGGGCGGCCGGAAAAGTGCTTTCCGAAACCGGAACCAAAAAGGTTGTGATCGGCAAGGATACCAGAATCTCCGGTTATATGCTGGAGGCGGCTCTGGAGGCGGGATTCAGCGCCGCCGGGGTGGATTCCGTGCTTCTGGGACCGATGCCGACCCCGGCAGTGGCCTATCTTACGAAGGCCTTCAGGGCAGAAGCAGGAGTGGTAATCAGCGCCTCCCATAATCCCTTTTATGACAACGGCATCAAGTTCTTTTCAAAGGACGGCACCAAGCTTCCGGATGAGGTGGAGCTGAAAATCGAAGCCCTCATGGATCATGAGATGACGGTCGCCGAATCCCGTTATCTGGGCAAGGCATCGCGCAAGGAGGATGCTCCGGGGCGGTATATCGAATTCTGCAAGAGCTCCTTCCCCAATATTTATTCCCTGGCCGGCATTCGCATTGTGGTGGACTGCGCCCACGGCGCCACCTATCAGGTGGCTCCCGATGTGTTCCGGGAGCTGGGGGCAGAGGTTATTGCCATCGGTAATGCGCCCAACGGCCTTAACATCAATGACGGCTATGGTTCCACCCACCCGGAAAACCTGATTCTGAATGTTCTGAAGTACCGGGCCAATCTGGGTATTGCCTTCGACGGCGACGGTGATCGCGTGATGATGGTGGATGAGCACGGTCATCTCCTGGACGGTGATGTTCTTTTGTACATCATCGCCAGATATCAGCAGAAGATGGGCAAACTGGAAGGTGGCGTGGTGGGAACCCAGATGTCGAATCTGGGCTTTGAGCATGCCCTGAAGCGTCTGGAAATTCCCTTTTCAAGAGCCAAGGTCGGAGATCGCTACGTTATGGAGCAGCTTCTGGAGAAGGGCTGGAAGCTGGGCGGTGAGAATTCCGGACATATTATCAGTCTCAGGCACACCACCACCGGAGACGGCATTATCAGCGCACTTCAGGTGCTTCGTGCCATGTGCGAGGAAGGCAGGGAGCTCAGTGAAATGCATCATGACATCGAGCTGTATCCCCAGGTGCTTATTAATGTCAGACTGATTGCCGGATTTGATGCTCTCAATGACGAGAAGGTGCAGGAGACCGTGCGTGCGGCTGAGGCCCGTCTCGGGGATCAGGGAAGAATTCTGCTCCGGAAATCGGGAACCGAGCCCCTGGTGCGGGTGATGGCGGAGGGGTATGATGATTCCCTGGTCAGAGAACTGGCATCCGGAATAGCCGATGTTATTGTGAAGCAGAGTCAGAACTGAGGCGAAAAACACGCTGAATGACAGGGGAAAAGGTCATTTTCCCCTTAAAAGCAGTGAAAATCGGATGTTTTTTGACCGGTTGGAGGGGGAAATTAAAAAAAATTCAAAAAACGCTTGTAAAGATAAAAATCTTTGTTAGAATAGCCCGCGTTGAATGACAAGGTTAAAGGAACATTACGACAATGACACTGGCTTATGCGATACTTCTGGTGCTCTTTCTCGTAGTTGCTGTTTTGCTTGTGGCGTTTATTCTGGCGCAGCAGGGAAAGGGAGCAGGTATGGGGGCATCGTTCGGAGCAGGAGCAGCCAATACATTGTTCGGAGCTGCCGGAAGCGGCAATTTTTTTACAAAAAGCACTTGGATCCTGGCATTCACACTTTTTGCAATTTGTCTTGCTTTGGGTTATATTAATAACCATAGAGATCACGGCAACACTGCTTTCGATCATATCGAAGATGGTGTAAAGACTGAAGAGACAGCGGTTGTGCCGGATTTAACCGAGAATACCGACGGAAAAGCCGGTGTCAGGGTTGAGAAGGTTGAATCCGATGAGAAGGCTGTTGCAGAGGACAATAAGAATACCAAGTCTGAAGTTGTTTCAGACGAAAAAGCAGGTCAGCAGGACTCTCAGAAGTAACGGCTGACGAGCTTTACCCGAATGTGCCCGGGTGGTGGAATTGGTAGACACGCTACCTTGAGGTGGTAGTGAGTAACATCGTGAGGGTTCAAGTCCCTCCTCGGGTACCAGGTTTGATTGCAGTTGATTCGCTCGGTCAGGCTTTAATTTTTAGAATCGACAGTTTAATATTGTGCCCGGGTGGTGGAATTGGTAGACACGCTACCTTGAGGTGGTAGTGAGTAAAATCGTGAGGGTTCAAGTCCCTCCTCGGGTACCAGAATATTAAGCAATTATTCTTGTGCTGATCATGTTAAACACGTTTGATCGGTTTCAGGTTTGAACTGTGCCCAGATGGTGGAATTGGTAGACACGCTATCTTCAGGTGGTAGTGAGTAAAATCGTGAGGGTTCAAGTCCCTCTCTGGGTACCATTCAATTCTTCTTTTTTAATCTGATATTCCCTTTTTTTTTGAAACTTCCCTGATTTTTCGGGATGATTTCTCTTTTCTGAATATCCCGGCCATGCTTCTCCTGGATGCGGTGCGTGATCCTGTTTTCCGGAATGAATACTATCGGAAAGGCTGTTTTGATATAATACTCAGACTTGAAACGAGGTTTTATATATGCTGAATTATTTTGCAGCCTGTCCCCGGGGTCTCGAGGGGCTGCTCAGGGAGGAGCTTGAAGCCTCCGGCGCCGGTAATGTCAGAGAGACTGTAGCCGGAGTCAGCTTTTCCGGGACCATGGAAACCGGCATCAGAACCTGCCTGGAAACCAGATTTGCCACCAGAGTGCTTCTGGCGCTGGGAACCTTTTATGCCGGTGATGACCTGAATTTTTACAACGGTGCCTACAGTCTGCATTATGAGGATTACTTTGATAATCAGGCAACCATTGCCGTGGATTTTAACGGTACCAGCGATGTCATCAGAAATACGCAGTACGGGGCCGTGCGTATAAAAGATGCCATCTGCGACAGGTTTTCCAGACTGACCGGGCAGCGTCCGAATGTGGACAGAAATGCTCCGGATATCCGGATCAATGCGCATCTTGATAAAAAATCCAATGTAACCGTATCCATCGATCTTTCCGGGGAATCTCTCCATCGTCGGGATTACCGTACCGGAGCGGGAGCTGCTCCCCTGAAGGAAAATCTGGCTCAGGCCATCATTGTCAGGAGCGGCTATGTTTCAGGAAATGTGGTGGACCCCATGTGCGGTTCCGGAACCCTGCTTATTGAAGCGGCCATGAAGGCGGCGGACATTGCACCTGGACTTTTAAGAAAAAGGTACGGTTTTTCCGGACTTAAGAATTTTGATGCGTCTCTGCTGGCTCGCCTGAAAGCGGATGCCAGAGAAAGGGCCGAGGCCGGCAAAAGGCGTCTTAAGGCAGCCAATATCAGGTTTTTCGGATTTGACAGTGATCCTGCGGTTATCGCGAGGGCCCGGGAGAATATTCAGAAGGCCGGACTTCAGGAACTGATTCAGGTGGAGGTGTCTGATATTCACAGCCTGAAAAATCCTTTCCCGAAAGCCGAGCCCGGAATTATCGTGTGCAATCCTCCCTATGGCGAAAGACTGGGAAATTTTGCGGAGCTTCTGGAGCTGTATGCGGCTCTTGGAAACAGAATCAAAAGCGAATTCCCGGGGTGGCAGGCCGGAATCATTTCCTCCTCCCCGGATCTTCTCAGCTGTCTCAGACTCCGGGCGGAACGCTCATACCGGCTTTTTAACGGAGCACTGGCCTGCGAGCTCCGGACTTTCAGGATAAAAGTCGAGGATGTGCCGGGAACCGGGGCTGCTGCTTCCTCTGAAGCGGAAAACATCCCCCGGACCGTTCCGGCAGGTCCTGCAGTGTCCTCCGGTATGCAGGATGAAGAGAGAGCGATTATTGCCGGGGATTTTGCCAACAGGCTTCGCAAGAATCTTAAAAAGTTCAGGCGCTGGGCTGATCGGGAAGGTCTGGAAGCCTACCGGATTTATGATGCGGATCTCCCGGAATACGCCGCTGCCATAGATCTCTACGGCGGTTATGCCCTGGTACAGGAATATCAGGCTCCGAAAAGCATTTCGGAAAAGACTGCGCATCAGAGAATGCTGAATCTTCTGGCTGCCGTGGTTCAGGTGCTGGAAATTCCCGGCGAGAACGTAATCCTCAAGGTGCGGGAACGCAAAAAGGGAGACAGTCAGTACGAGAAGCTGGATGAAACCAAAAGGACTCTGCTGGTAAGGGAATACGGCATCTCCTTCATTGTCAATCTCTGGGATTATCTGGATACCGGGCTGTTTCTGGATCACCGGCTGGTGCGCCGGATGGTGGGCGAAATGAGCCGGGATCGTGATGTTCTGAATGTTTTTGCCTACACCGGAAGTGCCAGTGTGTATGCGGCGGTAAACGGTGCCCGCAGCGTTACCACTGTCGACATGAGCCGTACCTATCTCAGCTGGGCCCGGGACAATATGAAGGCCAACGGCATTAAAAATCCCCGGAATGTTTTTGTGCAGGCGGACTGTCTGAAATGGCTTAAAAACTGTCCGGATCGCTTTGATCTGATTTTTGCGGATCCGCCGACGTTTTCAAATTCCAGAAGAATGGCGGAAAGCTTTGATGTGCAGCGGGATCATGTGAGTCTGCTTCGGGATTTGGCAAGGCTTCTGAAGCCTGAAGGGGTTATTGTCTTTTCCAACAACCGGCGGAATTTTCAGATAGATGCTCCGGCGGTGTCAGAACTCGGGCTGGATATTGAAGACGTCTCTCTCAGAACTCTTCCGGAAGATTTTGCCCGCAACAGGAAAATTCACTGCTGCTTTGTGCTGCGGAGAAGATCCGTCCGTTCCGGAGCAGACGGAGGGAATTCCTGATGTCTCTGATTACCCTGGATAATATTTTTCTGTCCTACAGTGCGGCTCCTCTTTTTGATATGGCCTGTCTTTCAGTGGAGGATCGTGAGAGAGTGGCGGTAGTGGGACGAAACGGCGCCGGAAAATCCACCCTGCTCAGAATCCTGGATGGCAGCATAAAGACCGATGATGGCCGCAGAATTGTCAGACAGGGACTCCGTATTTCCCGGCTGGAGCAGGATCCTCCCGCACATCTCCGGCTTCCGGTATATTGCTATACGGTATCCGGAGTGCCCGGTGTCGGTGAGGCTCTGGCGGAATACTACAAACTTCTGAAAAATCCTGATAATCAGCAGAGCCGGCTTTCCGAACTGGGCGAAATTATTGAGGCCGGGCACGGCTGGCCGCATGATACCGAGGTGCGGCGTATTCTGAGTCTTATGCGGCTTGATCCCGATGCCGAAATGGCCACTCTCAGCGGAGGCTGGCTTCGCAAGGTGGCTCTGGCCCGGGCTCTTGCGGCTTCTCCGGATTTGCTTCTTCTGGACGAGCCTACCAATCATGTGGATATTCCGGCCATTCTGTGGCTTCAGGAATTTATCAGGGATTTTCACGGAGCGGTGGTTTTTATTTCCCATGATCGCAGCTTTATTAATGCTGTAGCCACCAGGGTTATCGATGTGGATCGCGGGAGAATTTCGTCATTTCCGGGTAATTTTGACAGTTATCTTGAGGCGAAAAAGGAGGCCCTTCGGCTGGAGGAGCTTCGCAATCAGGACTTTGACAGACGTCTTTCCATCGAGGAGGCCTGGATTCGGAAGGGGATCAAGGCACGGCTTACCAGATCCGACAGCAGAGTACGCCGGCTTAAGGAGATGCGCCGGGAGCATCAGGAGAGACGGAAGCGGCTGGGGAATGTGCATCTTAGGATTGACAGCGGGGAGCTTTCCGGAAAAATTGTCTTTGAGATAACGGGGCTCGGTCTCCGGATCGGGGAACGGGAGCTTGTCAGAGATTTTTCCGCCTATGTGGTCCGGGGGGACCGGATCGGCATTGTGGGAGCCAACGGTACCGGCAAGACCACGCTCATAAATGCGCTTCTGGGAAATCTGAAGCCTGAAAGGGGAACCATCAGGACCGGAAGCCGACTTGAGGTGGCTTTTTTTGATCAGTACCGGGAGCAGCTGGATCCTGAAAAAACGGTGATGGACAATCTGGCCCCCGGCAAGACCGAGGTGGAGGTTGCCGGAAAAAAACAGCACGTCTGCAGCTATCTTCAGGATTTTCTGTTTTCTGCCGAGAGAGCCCGGACTCCGGTTAAGGCTTTGTCCGGAGGCGAGAAAAACCGGCTCCTTCTGGCCCGGATTTTTCTGAGGCCCTGCAATCTTCTGATTCTGGACGAACCTACCAACGATCTGGACATTGAAACGCTGGATCTCCTGGAGGATCTTCTTGAGAATTACGGGGCGACGCTTATTGTGGTCAGCCACGACCGGTATTTTCTGGATCGGGTGGTTACCGATACCTGGTTTTTTGACGGCACCGGAAATGTTGAAAGCTTTATCGGCGGATATTCGGACGCCATGGCGGTTCTTGCGGCCAGGGAGCAGGAAAAAAATACCGGAGAAGCCCGGGAAAATTCTGCTACAATCCGGGGAGGCGCTTCTCAGAACAGCATAGTCCGGGAGGAGAAGCAGAAAAACCGTCCCCGCAGGCTGTCCTTTAAGGAGAGCCGGGAACTGGAGGCACTGCCGCTTCGGATAGAGGAGCTGGAAACTGAAATCGCAGAGCTGGAGATGCTGTTTGGAAGCAGCGGCTACGCGGCACTGACTCCGGATGATATGAAGAAATATCAGGAAAAATACGCTTCCTGTCAGAGCGAACTGGAAAAATCCTACGCCCGCTGGGAGGAACTGGAATCAATTGCAAATCCTTAAGATACAGGAAATAGTGATGGTGTTGTCAGATAAATCGTTTGCTTTCAGATTTTGTTTGGGGATGTGTCTTGCCGGTTTTTTCGGGGGCGCGGCATATGCCGGGAGCGCCGATCCGGCTTTTTCAATTACCGAGGTGAACAGCGGAAAGTTTGCCGAGTACGGTCCTTTTGCCATGTCGCTCAGTGAGGGAGAAAGTCCCAAAGCGGCTTCGGTTTTTTACCGGCACAACATGTTTTCTCTGATGATGACGGCACCCCATCAGTATGATTTGGGGCAGCATATCAGAAGGTACATGGACTGTTATGACATTCTGGACTCGAATGTTTGTGATTCCTACTGGGACGGTCGCGATACCTACGCCGCAAAATGGCGTTATGAGATGCTTTATTATGTGCCGGAGGTTACTTCGGTGGTGGATTCGGTTTCCTCCGACGAAAATGCGGCGGTTTTCCTGAAGATTGACGAGAAGGGCAACGGTGTCGGCTATCGGGTGAACAAATCCGAATATAACAAGGATATCAATTACTACAGAAGAGAGGGAATTGCCAGCTTTGACGGAAAGACCTTCATTCTGCAGAATCCTTCCGGCTGGGATGATAATCCCGATGCCTACAAGGAGGTGGGAGGCTATGCCACGGCTTTGACCTTCCTCAGACTTGATGACGGCAGAATTCTGGCCGGCGGTTACAGCTCCTTCGGCAAATATGACGATAATCTCAGAAAAACCCTTTTATACTGTTATGCCGGCAACTGGAGCTCTCACGCCGACTACCGTTCGTGTCCCGGCTTCAGAACCCAAGCGACACTGTGGCTTATAGATCCGGCAAACATGAGCGACGGCGAGATTATTATCGGTCAGCAGGCGAAAGGGTATATAGACATTGCCACCAGCGAGAATGCCGTAACCACAGCAGCCGTTGTGGATCTCGCCAAAGTCGGCGACAGGCTGGTGGCTGCCGGATATTCGGCCACTGATGATTTCGGTAAAGGCTGGTCCACTGCCAATACCTCCTGCATCTGGAATATTACCCTGGACGGAGATGTAATTTCCATGGGGGACCGATGCTGGGAGATTCCGGGGCTTAACAGGCCGGGAAACAATGACAACGAGAATAATTATACCTGGGTTCAGGCTGTCACCGACAAGGGGACGATTCTCTCCAACCGGAAAATGTACAAGAGCAAGAATTCCAATCGGGCCATGAACTTCGGCATATCCGGATATGATGCTGACAACAACCTTACATCCGTAACCTTTCCGGCCGACGATTATCCGTTCCGGGGAGCGAATTCCGAAGGTGCCGACATCAACAATCATTCCGTTGTTGTGGGCTGGGCGGACAATCCGGCGGACAAGAAGCCGGTAAATTACGGCGTTGACAGGGCTCAGACCGGATTTATCTATACCGTTGCCGATAATTCCTTCAGATATCTCAATGACTATATTTGCGGCAGAAACGATAAATCCGAGGCCGAGTGCAGTCAGAACGGGGCTTACTATTATATTGAATGGCCGGTGGCCATAAATGATGCGGGGATTATTCTTGCCACCGCCTTCCGTTATGAAACACGGGAGGACTGGGAGAAATACCGCAATGCCGTTCCGGTAACGGTAATGCTGAAGCCTGATGCGGGAGTTTTTGTTATTGACGAGGAAAAGGGAACCGCCGTTCTTAATCATGAGCGGGAGGTTGCCTACCCGGACGAATTAAAGTCCTACAGTTCCAATTCGTCTCGTTCCAGGGGCGAAATCGGCGTGTTCTGGCTGATGGTTCTTGCCCTGGGAGGATTTTGTATCAGAAATAAGAAGCAGGGGAAAATTTGATGGATAACGGTGGAAATTCCGGACTGGATGATGTTCATCTCTGGCCGATGCGTTATGATTTGCATTCTCATTCCAAGGCGTCTGACGGGCATTATACCCCGGGGGAACTGGTGGCTCTTGCCCGGAAAAAAGGTGTCGAGGTGCTGGCCCTGACGGATCACGATACCAGTGCCGGAGTTCCTGAAGCCGTTGCCGCCGGGCGGGAGATCCGCATGCATGTGGTGTCCGGCATTGAGCTTTCATGTCTGTGGCACGGAAATCAGATTCACATTGTGGGACTCTGTATTGACTGCAATTCCCCGGAGCTTAAGGCTCTTGAAGGATCCCAGGCTGAGAAGCGGGATGCCAGGGCCCGGGAAATCGGGATGCGTCTTGAGAAGCACGGCTTTAAGAATGCCTATGAAAATACCAAGGCCCTGGCGGCTCCCGGAGCCTCCATTACCAGGGGTAACTACAGCAGCTATCTTTTCAGGGTCGGTGCCGGTCCTACCGAGGAGTACTGTTTTTCTCATTATCTTGACAAGGGCAAGCCGGCCTATGTGGCTCCGGTATGGCCGGATATGGAAACCATTGTGAAGACCATTCTGGCAGCAGGGGGAATTCCGGTACTGGCTCATCCCAGCCGTTATCAGCTTAACAACAACTGGGTTCTCAGACTGGTCAGGGATTTTAAAAACTGCGGCGGAGAGGGCATGGAGGTTTCCAGTGCCATGCAGGCGTTCTCTGAAAGAGAGCTTCTGACAAAAATTGCCAACAAGCATGAGCTGCTCTGCTCCTGCGGATCGGATTTTCATCATGAAAAGACCAACCTGGATCTTGGTATTGATCTCAGTATTCCGGAGGGCGGAACACCGGTCTGGAAGTCCCCGAAATTTAAACTGGAATGCTGATACTGAAAAGGTTCCCGGGACAGGATCGGGAACCATGAACGGCAATTATGGCGGATGGGAGTACCGGATTCCCGTCCGTTTTTTGTTTTTGGGGCAGGGGGATAATCGCTTCGGATCCTGAAGCTTTTCCGGGATCCGGACACCGGCAGATCCCGGCTTCTCCGGAAAAATTTTGCCTTGGGCTGATTTTTGAAAACTGAAGCTGTTACTTATGCGGGGACTGACCTTAAAATACCTGACTGCCTTGTGATGAGGTTTGCGGAACGGAAGCCGGAGGGAAAAATACCTGATATCCCGCGGCGGCGGATTTTGAATAATGGTCAGATACGGGAGTGCGGCAATATGGCAGAGAGATTATACATTCATCCTGTAAATCCCCAGAGCAGGAATATTCTGAGAGCCAGAGATCTTATTCTGGAAGGAGCGGTTGCGGTTTTGCCTACCGATTCCGGATATGCCCTGGTGTGTCAGCAGGAAGACAAGAAGGCCAGGGAACGGATTCTTCGCATCAGGGAAGTGGACAGATATCACAATTTTACGCTGCTGTGCGCGGATCTCAGCACACTGTCACTTTATGCACATGTGGATAACAGCTGCTTCAGGCTGATAAAGAACAATACACCCGGCCCCTACACCTTCATTCTTAAGGCTACCAAGGAGGTTCCCCGGAAGCTTATGAACGAAAAGAAAAAGACCATCGGCATCAGAGTTCCCGGAAATCCCATCATGAGAGCTCTTTTGGCGGAGCTTCCGGAGCCTGTTATGAGTGTGAGTCTGATTCTTCCGGGAAAGGATGTTGCCGAAAATGATCCGGATGAAATCGAAACTCAGCTGGGCAATCAGGTGGACCTGATTGTGGACGGCGGCTTTACGGCTGAAAAGCCCACCACCGTGGTATCCATGGTTGAAAGCGATGCTATTGAAATCCTGAGGCAGGGAGAGGGCGATGCCTCGCCGTTTATGTAGAACGTGGTGTTATGGCAGAATACAGACGGGGGCTTGATGTCCTCTGGCATTTGATTTATACCGGATGGCTATTTTATGGAACCGATAACCGGGGTTATTATTACTCTCAACGAAGAAAGGCATATCGTGGCATGCATTGAAAGCATGAAGCAGGTATGCTCCAGCATTATTGTAGTGGATTCCTGTTCCGGAGACAGAACCAGGGAGCTGGCTGAGAAGGCCGGGGCCAAAGTGGTGGTGCAGGAATATCTGGGAGACGGCCCTCAGAAAAATGTCGGGCCGGATCTTTCGGAAACACCATGGGTGCTCAGTCTTGATGCCGATGAAAGGCTTACTCCCGAAATGGTGGCGGAAATTAAAGCCCTGAATCTTGCGGATTCTCCTGTTCCGGCCTATGGGTTTCCCCGGAAAAACTATATCGGCAGCCGCTGGATCCGTCATTCCGGATGGTATCCCGATGTCTGCGTCCGTCTTTACGATCACCGGAAGGTTCGCTGGAAGGACGTGCGCATGCATTCCTTTGTGGAGACCAGGGATTTCAGGGTTTTGAAAGGAAACATCATTCATTATTCATACCGGGGAATCGGCGAGCTGTTCCGGAAGGCTGACAGCTACTCCAACGCCATTGCCAAGAATATGTATCAGAGAGGAAAGCGGGCCGGAGCAATGAGTCCTTTTCTGCACGGTCTGTCGGCTCTGTTAAAGCATTATGTCATAAAGGGCGGTTTTTTGGACGGGGTTGACGGTATGACCGTCAGTATCAGCTCGGCAATAAATTCCTACCTCAAGTATGCCAAGCTTTTGGAATTTCAGAGAGACCCCGAGATTCTGAATAAAGAGGATTTTTCAAAGGTGTGGTAGCCGGCTCCGGATATCCGGAAATACGCCAGCCAATGTATGCGCCCGGCGTTTTTCAGGGGAGGTGCGGTTTTCAGGAACAATGGAGAAAATGGATATGGATGTTAAGAATCCGGTTTTGGAATGCATTCTTGGAAGAAGAAGCGTCAGACGCTTTAAAAGCGATATGGTTCCCGAGAGCGCCGTTAGGACGGTGGCGGAAGCCGGAACCTACGCGCCTACCGGAAGAGGCCTTCAGTCTCCGGTAATTGTTGCGGTTACCAGTCGGGAGGTACGGGATCGGCTTTCCCGTGTTAATGCCGAGATTTTCGGGAGACCGGATTTTGACCCCTTTTACGGAGCGCCGGTAATCCTGGCCGTGCTGGCCGACAGGGCCCGCAGCACCTTTGTATATGATGGATCCCTGGTAATGGGAACCATGCTTCTGGCTGCGCACAGCATCGGTCTCGGAGCCTGCTGGATCCACCGGGCAAAGGAAACCTTTGAGAGAGAGGAATGGCGGGAATTTCTGCACGGGCTTGGCCTTAACGGCGACTATGAGGGTATTGGCTTTGTAGCGCTGGGATATCCCGATCAGTCTCCCGTGGCGGCTCCCAGAAAGGAAGACTATATCAGATGGGTGCGGTGAATTAGGTGCCACGGCTGTTTAAGGTATTTTCACAAAAATCTTGCGTTATCGGATTTTTTCTATATAATGGCACCTGTTCTTTGCGGGAGTAGCTCAGTTGGTAGAGCACAACCTTGCCATGGTTGGGGTCGCGAGTTCGAACCTCGTTTCCCGCTCCAAAGAGCCCGAGTGGTGAAATCGGTAGACACAAGGGATTTAAAATCCCTCGGAGCTTAAACCTCCGTACCGGTTCGATTCCGGTCTCGGGCACCACCGTCCTTTTTCAATCTCCCTAAATCCTTGACTTTTAAGCCTCCAGACCCCAAATTACCCCTGTTTTTGTGATTTCAGCCCCCATTTTTTGCCAAATTTTGGTTTTTTTTGGGGTCTGAAATTGGGGTCTAAAAAATTTTGTAAGCAGAGGTTAACAATGATAAAAAAGGGGGATCTGCAGCGAAAACTTGCAGAGGGGGAAAAGGTCAGAATCACGGACATTAATGGCCTGAGTCTGATAATCAAGGGAACCAGAAAAGGTACGACGTATTCATATGTGCACAGGACAACTCTGGATGGGAAACGAATAGACAGGGTGATACGAGCGGAGACTCTTGAAGAAGCCCGGAAAATTGCCCTTGACCGTTACACCAAAGCAAAATCCGGACTGCATCCCGAAGGAATTTCCGAATGCGAACTTACTTTAGCACAGGCAGTCAGCGATTATCAAGCCCTCCAGAAACAGAAGAAGATTGCTCCGGCTACCGAAAAGAAGCTTAACCTGATAATCGGCAAGTATCTGAAGCCGCATTTTGATTATCAACTGTCCAAAATCAAAACACGTACAGTCTGCGATCTTATCCTGAAACCGGCTATTGATAACGGCAACTGGGAAACAGTATCCTACCTGAAACGTCTTCTGCAGAAGGTGATGCAGCTTGCCAGGGCAAAATATCCCGAGTGGAATCTGGACGGACTCTTTGAGATCGACATGCTGATCCAGAAGCCGGCAGGAACGTCTCAGCATCATCCGGCCATGACGGATGGAGACTCAGCCGTCAACATCAGAAGTCTGTATGACGTGTTCCGGTGCATTTCCCAAATGTCTTCAAGATGTCTCTGCGAATTTTCCCTGCACCTTCTCCTGAGACCTTCCGAAATTGTGGAACTTCAGGTGACCGATGTGAATATGCAGTCCCGGATTCTGACCGTACAGAAGACCAAGACAATCCGCGACGGTTCCGGATTCCGTGTGCCTCTTTCTGATCAAGCTGTGAAACTGCTTAACATAGCTATCAGCGCCAAGAAGAACCCGAAGAATCCGTACCTCTTCGAGAGCCGCCAGCAGCTTAACGGCCACATGAACCATGAGACTGTGAACACCACTCTGAAGCGGCGGCTTCAAGGGCATTCAGACCGCCCACGGATTCCGGGCAGTCGGCCGCACCTGGATGGAGAGTCAGAATGTGAAATTCGAGGTGGCTGAGATGTGTCTCAGTCATAAGACGGGAAACAGTACTGTGAATGCTTACCGCAGGACTGACTATCTGGAAGAACGGAAGGCTGTTATGCAGAGGTGGAGCGATTTCATAACGGAAAGCTCCCGGGGGATGAGTCTGGCGTAAACTCGCAGGAACCTGTCGAAAATCCCGACAGGCTTGAATTATTTGTTCTCCGACATGTACAATAATCTCAATCGTGCCTGTTCCTCTGCAGCGAAGCTTCGAGCATCGCTGTCATGAACAGGCCATCAGACAGCGATGGCTCAGAGGTTTTTCGAGGAGTGTTAATCGCGAGTATTTAACTTCTCAAGAATTTGAGAGACAACGTTGCTGAATTGTTCTACCGCTCTGACAAACGGATTAAGGTTCTCAGCATTGTGTTCTGTGCGTTTCTTCTTGAAGGCAAACACGTGAATGGTTGCCAGGACTACGGTCAGGAACACCACCATAAGAGAAAACAGGGAAATTCCGTAGAACCACAAAATATCTGATTTTCCGGTTGACCGATAAACAGTCACGATGTCTGAAAAACTTACAATAACCTTCCATCCAATCATAAACATCAGGAATAACAGAACCAAGGCTGATGCAACAAAAGCCGAGATTCTAAGACCTGTGATTACGTTTTTATCATGCAGTTTTTGCTTGGCGTACAGAGAATCCCATTCATTGTCTGGCATCCATCGATCTCTTAGAGACTCATTATTTTGTGAAGGAAATTCGTTATTTGTAAGTTCTCTGTTTATGACAGGAGAATCAGTTTCGTGTTCATCAGCCATTCGCCTGAACCTTAATTATTCGCTGAAAATACTCAATAATGGCGGTATCCGGAATCTCATGATGCAAATTCCTGCCGCCGTTGGTGCATTTGTACCACGCTCCATTCGGATGGTGGGACCAGGTAACCAATTCACCTGCGGTTTTATTGCCAAAAAAGTCAATAACATCGGCAATCAGGGCAATCTGAGAAGGATTTAAGAAGCTTTCCACGCTTTCGGTTTTTCGCAGAAGAGCATTAATAAGGTCGTCCTGGTGTTTTTTTGTATAGTTGTACACACGAGGAAATACCGGGCCGTGCTGCCAAGCCTTGGGGTGTTCCTCGCAAATACGGGTGTCAGACGTAGCCAGAATAGATCCGTAAACACAGTATAAAAGTTTCTGCAGCTTAGTAAGATTGATAAACAAGTTTCTTCTTGCACAAAGCTTGGTAATGTAGGCGGCCACATCCTGGCTGTCTAAGTGCAGTTCTTTAGCCATTGTTACCTCCTGTATGCATCTGATAGAAAACTTATATAACCCGTCTCTATTTTTACACATTTTGTGATAGCAGTCTCATGAAAAATTTATTTTTTTTGCAACATCTGACAATTTATTATGAAAGAAAGGGACAGCGTGGACGAGCGAATGTGACGGCCCTTAAGCCGCATTAAAAACGTGGTCGCCACCGGCCCTGGTAATCAGTTCAAA
>CACYPY010000028.1 GCA_902776415.1 uncultured Ruminobacter sp. | reverse complement strand
AGCAATGTCAGAGTCGACAACATGTTCATCGACGAGGGTTTTGACACTCTGGACAACGAACGGCTGGACAGGCTGATAATCGCCATGAGCGCCGTGAGCTCCAGACAGATCGGCATAATCACCCATGTGGACCAGATCGTGAACGGGGCCATGATAAGATCCCGGATCCGGGTTCAGAAATCCGCCGGGGATCCTTCCCGAAGCGAGGTGAAATTTGAATAGCGGAGGAATTTCCGGCTGATGACGCGGGGCAGTTTTCGGGAACAGGGAACCGCCCCTTTTAGGCGTCCGGAATTCCCGGAATTTCAGACCGGCGTTATCACGCATCTTTTCCGGTAAAACGCAATTCCGTATCTGTGGACTTCACTGCAAGGCTCAGACTCAGAGTCCCCGGGATTCTCGGTACCGGGCAGATCCGCAATTTCCATAAGAGCGGCACCGGCAACATCGTCCATATCTCTCCGTCTCACATCAGCGTGAGCAGTTCGGAAATTCAGCACTGCCTGAGCTCCGGAATTCCGCTTTCTGAGGATCGTTACAGACACCCTGCCGTCCGGAAGAGTGCCCGGCAGCACCTCGATATCAGCAGTTTCAGTAATCTTAAGCGCTCCGAAGAGAAAATCGCGATAGTATGCATCGGTAAATATATCTCCGCCGGCCACATAGTGCCACAGCATTTCACTGAGAATATCCCAGGCGCCCCGGCCATCCCCGTTCAGGAAGGAGTCCCGAAGTTTCATGGCTTCCATGGCCCATTCGGCATTGGCTGCGGAAAACAATGCGGCAGCTTCGCTTTGGAACCGTCTCAGGGATTCCCGGTTGGGAATTCTGACAATCATGTCCGTTCTGGAATCAGGAACCTTCTTTCCGGAAAGCATTCCGGCGTGCAGCATAATGGTGGCGAAGCTGTCAAAACATAAGTTTGCTGAGATGTCCGGACAGGAGTTGAAGCTCGTAAGCATAATCTGTTCTTCCTTTCCGTCCATAAGGTTCTGGAGATGATTGCACCCTCCGGCATAATTTTCTCTGATAAAAGCCTGAATGACATCATTGACATCGGTGAACCCCGGACAATTATCCGGAGAAAAACCGGCCGGATTGTTTTCGGGGTTCAGAGCTTCCGCCAGAAAATTCATGACGCTTCCGGAGCAGCATACTTCAGCCCTGGCGACAGTTAAGCCCCCGTACCAGTCTGTAATCTCCTTAAGGCGGTTTTCCATGCCGGCGGCCCGCAGAAGCTGTGCGGTTTCATCTTTGGTAAATCCGGCAAAATCACCATGGAAAAAGTCCGTTACATCAGAGGCGCAATAGTTGTTAAAACCCGAGTAGATGCTCTGGTAATGAATCTCCATAAGCCCCGTTACAAAGCCTTTCTCCAGAGTGCCGTTATCCTTGAAGGTGTGTTCCAGCATTCCGGAAACAAGAAGGAGCATTTTGTCGTAATATCCGTTTCTTGTGGCGACTCTGAGGGGTGCATCGTAGTCCTCGACTATAATGACGGAATCTCTGTCGTATACTTTGGAAAGAGTATCTCCAAGCCTCTTGAGGTCAAATACAATATTTGTGCTGACAGAGCTCTTGTAGTCTTCATCCCTCAGCGCGGGCAGATCAGGAAATTCGGAGTTGAGATAATATTCAAAGTCGTGAATGCCGAACTCCGGGAAGTTTTCGCATTTCAGCAGGAACCGGAATTTTTCATAAACATTCTTGTACAGCAGCAGGAAGGAATACAGAGCTTCCTCATAGTCAGAGCCGGTCACGTTCTTAAGAGACAGTCTTATAACCGGGAAGCGTCCCATGTACCTGTCGCAGAATTCCCGGTTCCCGTAAACACTGAGATTCCGGAACAGCCGTTCCTGCCGGCTTCTGTCTTCGGGATTCCGGTAATTCATTTCCGTAAAGGCTTCCACCATGCTCATGCCAAGGGACATGCCGAAATGCGGCGGTCTCAGTAAAAGCAGCACATGTCCGTTATGCATGATTTTTTCAAGGTGAGAAGTCTTGTCGATATATACCTTTTGTCCCAGCACAATTTCTTCAAAATCGGAGATTCCTGCCGGAATGTCACTGCATGAAAGCTTTTGGCTGTTATCGGCATTAATCATTGTCAACATCCATAATATTGCAGTAATTTTAAGATTAATTTGCAGATATGCAGGCTAAATATATCATACAGGTGGATTTTATAAAAACTTATACGGTAAATTCTGTGAGATGAGAAGAGATCAAAAATGAAGTGGGGGATTATCAGTGATAACAGCATGCATTTTGTGGAAGCAGTGGCATAAAAACCGAAAATGACTGACAGCAACATGCAAAAAAAGCACCGGACAGATCACTGGAACAGGGAGTTTCGGGATAAGCGACTGGCCAAAAAAATCCCGATCATCCTGGGGCGGAAATCGGGATTTCGGAGTTATGCCGGAATTATTCCGAACACTGTCAGGAACCGGGGTGCCGCATTTCAGGGCATGGCCGGGGGTTCTCCGCCGGTGCTGCTTCCGTCACCGGAGCGTGCCGGAGGTTCCCCGCCGCCAGGACCGAAGCCACCGCCTCCGGGTCCGAAACCGCCGCCGCTTTGCGAAAGACCGGTATAGACATGGGTGGTGCCGTCAGTGGTGACGGTTCCGGTCTGGCTGCCGCCGGAAACCGCGGGAAGTTCTGTATAGAGCCCGTGGAAATCAGTGCCGCCGGAAACCGTGACTCCGGAATGGACGGTGTATGTCGCATCGCCGTCCAGATAGGGCGAAGACAAAGTGGCCAGACTGTAGGAAGTACCCGGAAGCTTATACACGAACACCGGATTCCCGGAGGCGTCCTTAATGGCCATAACGGTATTCTGACTTCCGAGATAGCCGGAGCCGATAACAAATGTGTTCTGGGTGGTGGTCTCCGATCCTGAAGATGCGTATTCATGATTGGAACCGCTGAGTCCTATAAGGGTGCCGCCGGTAACAGTTAGCCTCCCGTCGCAGTCAAAGCCGTCCTCGCTGCCCAGCGTGGAAACCGCCACAATGGTGCCGCCGGAAATGCTGATGTCTCCGTTGGAATCGATGGCATCAGCCCCGGAGGAATTAAGATAAAGTCTGCCGCCGCTGATATTGATGTAGGCATTGCCGTCCCTGCTGGCATTAAGAGCATCATCGGTGGTGCTGATATTGAATTCACCTCCCGTTATGGTGACACCCAGTTTGCCTTCAATTCCCTCGGGAGAGCTCTTTCGTTCCTCGGTTACCGCAATGCCGTCCTCGTCATAATAGGTGAAGGTCTGACCGTTTTCGATAACCTGTCCGGAGGTGGTAATGTTAAAGGTGCCTCCGGAGATGGTGATAACAGGTGACGGATCATCGGAGGTATCGGATGTTTCGGCATCATCCTCAATATCCCACTTGGCGCTGATGGCCTTGCCCACAGTGTCAATGGTAATCGCGCCGCCGGTAAAGTTCATGCCTCCCAGTCCGGCACCGTCCTCGCTTTCGTCGCCGGAGACAATAATGCCGCGGCTCTGCTTGTTGTCATGAGTGCCGACACCATTCACATAGACGGTACCGCCGTGCATGTCAAAGCCGTTCTTGCTCTGAAGTCCGTTTCGGCCCTCGTTGTAGACGCCGATTTTGCCGCCGTAGACATAGATCCGGTCTTTGGCATAGATGCCGTGTTTGTAGGCGGTGCTGATATTAAGCGCGCCGTCCCCGCTCAGCCGGAATATCCCCTTTGTTGACAGTGTGCCGCTGGCGTCCGAACCGGGAGCCCACTTCTGAGTTTTGGAGGCTTCGGAAACGTCAACGGAGGAGTCCACGCTGTCGTCATAGTAGTCGGTGCCGTTGGCGGAGCTGTACCCGGTGCCGAAGGAACGTCCGTCGGTGAGGAAGTTGTTACCCTTCAGCATTACGAAGGTGGTGGCAGTCTTTGGTTCTACCGTGATTGCCGGATAATTTCCGCTGGTAATGTCAGTACCGTTAAGTTCCAGCCCGATTTGCGATTTCTTTGCGCCGGTGATGACGAGCGATCCCTTGCAGGTTCCCGTGAGAGACACCTTAACGGCGGAAGATGTATCCATCCCGGAAATGTCCAGACTGATGATGCCGTCGGTTACCTTCAGAGTGGCCCCGGAGAAAGAAGCTCCTCCGGAAAATGATTCATAGGAAGCTCCGTCCGGAGAGAATGTCATATTGCTCAGGTTAATGGCGATGGTGTTCCCGAAAACCGGCATGTCCGTATCGTCAGCATTGACCCCGACGGTGCCGCTGTAGGAGGAGAACATGTCATGCTTTGCCACGGCTGCCGGGGCACCCGAATCGCCGGAATCCCCAGTGTCACCTGAATCCCCCGAGTCTCCCGAATCACCGCCGGAGTCCTTGTCCGCCTTATTTATGGCATCGATAACATCCTGGCCGGTAAGAGCGTCAAGGTCCTTTTCCGAAAGAAGTGTGTCATAAACGCCGGAGGCAGAGGCCTGCACGGCAGTACCCAGTGCAGTCAGAGAGCCCCCGGTGATGCCTGCACTCAGGGCTGTGAGGGTACGCGGGAAACTGTCGGATGCGGCGGCAAGCTCGCTGGTAATAAGTGTTTTCAGACTGTCTTCGGAAATTGTTTTGTTGTAATCCCCGGTGGCGGTACTGACGGAAACGCCGAGAGCCCCGGTTACGGCCGCCAGTTTTTCCCGGAGGGAGCTTTCAGTGGCGGAATCCAGATCAGCGGGTCCATAAAGCTGATCGGCAATGGTGGTAAACGGTGTTATCCGGTACACTGCATTGGGATTGTTGCGGTCCACAAAGATCTCAGATGACATGGCAACGTTTTTGGAAAGGGAACTTTCGGTGCCGAAAACCACATTTTCTGCAGTGCCGGCGGTGGCCGTTACGAGTACCCGGACATGATTGTCGTGCTTGTCCAGATCCGCGGTTTTGACATCAAGAACCTGTGTACCGTCCGAAAGAAGGGTGCCATGCGGTTCATCGGAATCCATCACGTAATTGCGGTCCAGATCGACAAACACTGTCCCGCCGGCAGGATAGCCGTCAATGGCCTGTATGTTGATCGAAAATGTTAAAACAGGGTCTGCGCTGTCATTATTGCCGGTATTGCTGCTGCCTCCGCCGCCGCAGGCTGAAAGGCCGATTGCGGCCAGCACGGCAACGGAGATTCGGGATATCGAAAATTTCATTATAATTCTCCGGGATGGAAAATCTTTCCCGGTCGGGAAAGGCGGAACATGGGACGTTTCGGGTGCCGGGAGTGCCGTGTCAGGCACGATTTCAGGGATTCCTCAGCACTGCTGTAAATTTATCAGGAACAGGGAATGTCCGATGCTTGATGTTAAAAAATTGTTAACTGCATCACCTTGAATTTGAGCATTTATGCATGAATTTTCTGCAGTTTCTGAAAACCAAATCCGAAGGAGATGTTGGATAACGCAGTACCAGGAAAGAACATTTCCCGGTGCTGATGCGAGGCTGTAAACTCCGGATCAGGGCCAGTCGCAGAATATTACTTCTTTATGAAGAGATAGAAGAGGAAGATTATGTTTACAATGGGAACAAACATCAGCAGAAAGGTCCACAGGCTCAAATCGGCGTTCCTGATTCTTAGCAGAGTGGCCAGAATTATCACAATATTGATGATGCATGATATTATGCAGACACTCGGACTTATCTGAAATGTCTGTGTCAGTACAATCTGATTGATAGCGCGCTGATCTCCCCGCATCTGGGCTTCCATGATGGCCTGTATCGGCATATCGGACAGGATTTTCATCATGAGCGCATACTCAATGAAGAGGACGGTAATCCAGGTGAGCAAATAAGGCAGTCTTGTCATGGAAGGTACTCCATTTTTGTGTTGATCACGGAAGGCAGTAAGGATTCCGTCAGGAATATCAATGCCGCAATGATAAAGTGTTAACAAATCATTTTCAAGTTTTTAACATCCGGTGCAAAAACCCGGAATAACGGGAACAGGTATAAGTTCTTTCTTTTGAGGTCTGGTTGTTCTGAAATGCAGGCGGCAGAGATGATCCGAGGAGTCCGCAGAATACGGCATCCTGCCGGAAAATTCAGAGATGCTGACTTCTCCGGAAAAAATCTTCGTTCCCGCAGCGGAGGTTCTGGCATCCAGGATGTGTATATCGAATTCAAGGTGGTGATACAAATGGCAGAGTATGGATTAAGAGGCAAAGTGGCCCTGGTTACGGGGATAAATAATCCTCAGGGGATTGGTGCAGCGACAGCACTCGCATTTGCCCGTGAGGAAGTCAGACTTGTTTTGGTGTACAGGAGAATTTCCAGACCATTCGATGAGAATAAAACTGACAGAGAAGGTGCAGACAGGTATTACGCCGCAAATGCCGGGAATGCTGATGCCGTAGAGATTGCACTCAGGAAAGCGGGCGCGGATTATCTCCTGATTGAGAGTGACATTTCAAACGAGATTGCCGTAAAGGAAATCTACTCGAAAGCCATTGAACAATATGGAAGCGTCGATATTCTGGTTAACAATGCCGCGGCTGATGATGAGACCGGGGCGGATACAATAGAAAAAATAACCCCAAAAGTGATTGATGATACTTTTGCAGTGAATGTTCGGGGAAGCATTCTGATGATGCGGGAGATGATCAATTCTCATGGCAGCTATGGAAGAATCATAAATATCTCCACCGATGCATCTCAGGTTTTTAAAGGACAGATCACTTATGGCGCCAGCAAAGCAGCCTTAGAGGCTCTTACCCGCAGCATAGCGCTCGAGGTGGCGCAATACGGAATAACAGTAAACTGCGTTGCACCCGGGCCTACGCAGACAGGATGGATCGATTCTGAGTTTGAAAAGCAGATCCTTCCGGTCATCCCGATGGGACAACTGATCCGGCCGGAAGATATTGCCGACACAATTCTTTTTCTGGCAAGCGAGCGGGCGAGAATGCTGACGGGACAGGTCATAAAAGTTTCCGGCGGACATGCTCTGTAAATTCTTCTGATTTCAGAGTGTCCTGTTTCGCAGGTACGCTTTTTTCGTGGTTTTCACCCGTCTTTTGAGTGCTTCACCCTTCAGTAATCGAGGGGGAAACTCCGGTCGTCAGCCACGTACTTTCTGACTTTTGAAAGTTATTCCCTGCGAAATGTTTAAAAACAGGAATAGTTCTGTTCCGTAACAGATCTAATTGATAACAGGGTCATCCTGAAAAACAAATCCCGTCCGAACGGCGGGATTCTGATGAAAGAACTGCAGCGTTCGGCTGATGTCAGCTCTGCATCCGGAAACTGACTGTCTTCTGAAGCAAAGATAGATAAATTTCAGCCTTGCAGGATAAAGGGGCAATCAGGAGAGATGACAGTCGTCGAAGCGGCTCCCGGGAGATACTGATTCCTGTTCCGGAACGGCAATAAAGCATTCTTCTGGCCGATTACACCAGTCTGATATCGCACGTCCTTGCGGTACAGGTGTCTCATCAGCGGATTTCAGGTCATACCGAAGCAGACGCTGGCCCGAAAGTTTTCCGGGCAGTTTTTTTTGAGATGTCATTTACGGATATGCTTGGGGCAGGTGTTGCTGTTCGAATCAGCCTGTCTGCCCTGACATGAATTCAGGAATTGCGGGATTATGCCGATAATCCGGCCTGAAATTCGGTTCTTATCTTTTAAAACAAAGAAATAACGGGAACGGAATAATCAGAATCGGAGGAACTATCAGCATGAGTGCCGTAAGCTTTTTCTCCATCCTGGCATTGCCGAGCCGGAACCAGGTGGCAATGGTCAGGAACACCCAGGAGAGTCCCAGAGTCGGGAAGTTTTTGAAAAGCAGGTTCTCGAAAAATGAACTGAGAGCAGACTCTCCCTGTTCCTGAGCTGCCTGATAGGCCTCCATGGAAAAATCCCCGATAAGCGTATACAGAATGACACCAAAACATGTTGCCGTGATGATGCTGTAGAAAAGTCTGTTCATTTAATGATTCCCCTTTTAAGTTTGATTACTGACAAATCCGAAGATTCCGAACAGTGACCGGGCCGCGTGCGGAAACGCAGTCCTCAATTGCGAATGCTCCCGGCTGTCCCGGCGAAGTATGGTTTTATTCGGCACTAAGCAGATCCTCCAGGGTGGAGTTCTCCGTTTCCCGGGACTGGCTGTCCAAAAGCTCCCTGGCATTTGCAATGGCGGCATCGGTGATCTCGGAACTGCCCAGAAGCCGGGCGATTTCATGCTCTCTCCCGGTGGCATCCAGCTCAATTACAGCGCTTTCGGTGATGTCGTTTACCGTGGATTTCCGTACCTCATACTGGTGGTGCGCTGCTGCGGCCACCTGCGGAAGATGGGTGACGGTAATCACCTGGGAATGTTTTCCCAGAAGTCTGAGCAGTTTTCCGGTAATGGCTGCGGTCCTGCCGCTGATACCGGTATCTATTTCGTCAAATATCAGGGTAGGAGAAGAGATCCGGTTGGCGGTGAGTACCAGTACCGAAAGGGCGATACGGCTGATTTCGCCTCCGGACGCGGTATCTTCCACCAGTCCCGGAGGAAGCCCCCTGTTGGCGGAAAATTTAAAATCTATGACGTCAATACCACTGTCGGAAATGGTCTCTCCTTCCCGGAATTCCACCTCAAAAACCGCATCCGGCATGGATAGTTCCCGGAGCATGCGGGTAATCTCCGCGGCGAAGGCAGGAGCTTTTTCCCGACGTCTGGCACTGAGTTCCCTGGCCTTTGTCAGAAAGCTTTCCTTGGCCTGAATAACTGCCGCCTTGCATTCCTCGATCTGTTCCTTTATGGATGAAAAACCATCAGCCTTTTTATGGAGATCCCGAAGCACTCCGGTAAGCTCTTCCGGCTTGACGCCGTACTTTCTTGCATAGTCGGCATACTGGGCCAGTCGGTCGTTGATAACACTGATCCGGGCCGGATCCACCTCAAGTCCTCCGCTGTAGTCCGATAGCTGCTCTGCCACGTCCTCAATGGCAAGCCGGGCAGATTCCAGACAGTCTGACACCGGCTTCAGTGACCTGTCTATGCCTGCCAGCCCCTCCAGTCTGGCGGAAAGAGTTCCGGTCAGGGCAAGCACCCCCGTGTCGTCATCGTTAAGGGCGTTCAGGATTTCCTGGGTGCCGTCTCCGATAACCTTCACGTTGCTGAGGCGATCATATTCGTTGGAGATTTCCGTGAATTCATTCTCCACGGGATTAAACTTTTCGAGCTCGGCAATCTGATAGTGGGTCAGCTTGTACTCCGCCAGGGTTTCATCCTGTTTCCGGGCCAGCTCAATAAGACGGTTTTTGCCATCCCTGAAGGTGTGATACAGAGAACCCACATCGCTGACTTCGGGGCCCAGTCCGGAAAATGCGTCCAAAAAGGCCATCTGGCGTTCTGACTTCAGCATGAGCTGACCGTCGTTCTGCCCGTGAATGTTCAGGAGGAAGGGAGCCAGTTCCTTCAGCATTTTGACGCTGACGGCATAGTCATTGATGTAGTTTCGGGAGTGTCCGCCGGCGGCTATGGATCTCCTGATGATGCAAAGCTCCTGATCCTCCTGGAGCAATGAATTGTCCCGGAGAAACGCCAGAGCACGCGGGGCGTCGCTCAGGGAAAAGGTGCCGCAGATGCTGGCACTTGCGGCCCCGGGTCTTACGGCCCTGGCATCGGAACGGCCGCCCAGAAGAAGATTAAGGGCATCTATGGCGATGGATTTTCCGGCACCGGTTTCGCCGGTTATGGCGCTCATTCCTTTCTGAAGGTTCAGGGATACCTTGCGGGCAATGGCATAGTTTTCAATAACAAGAGATTCCAACATAATTAATAACAAACTCCCCGGATAAACGCCGGCCTTTCCTGTAATTCCGGACCGTATTTTAACAAATTCGGGAGTTTTCGGAAAAAAGGAAACAGGACCTGACGGAATCAGGGAGCAAAAATAGAGAGTTTTCCGGGGCTGTTGGGGATTATGCCGATCTGACCAGATTCAGCATTTCCTCGGGATTGTCGGCAGCTCTGACTCCGTAAAAAGCTCTGATCACCATGCCGTCTTCGTCAATCAGGAAAGCGGACCTCAGTGTCCCTGGTTTTTCTCCGGATGCGGTTTTCTTGAGTTTAATCACGTCATAGGCAAGATGAACCGCAAGATCCGGATCCGAAAGGAGGGGGAATTCCAGGCTGTATTTCTCCTGAAACCTGAGGTGCGATGAAGTGCTGTCTTTGCTGATCCCGATAACCGCAGTGTTCTTTTCCTGAAACAATGGCATTCGTTCTGAAAAGCCGCAGGCCTGTTTTGTGCAGCCCGAAGTCATGTCCCGGGGATAAAAGTACAGGACGAGACGTTTTCCCCGGTAATCAGCCAGGGAATGAATGGTGCCGTGCTGATCCGGAAGTCTGAAATCCGGTGCCGGGGTTCCTGCGGAAAGAGTCATGGTAAGTCTCCCTTGTTTTCATGATTTTTCAGAAGTTAGCATATTTTTCCTTCAAAATAGCAGATGGTGTTCAAATTTCCTGAATACACTGTCATGATTGGTGCCTTTTTATGAAATCCCGGGCTAAAATTTCGGAAGAGAGGGTATTTTCGGTCGGATCTCCGATGAGTTTAAGGCTTTCAGCAGCTGCTACCGCAAATCGGACCGGGATTACCGGAAACGGGGTTATCTTTCATGTTTTTCAGGGAGGACAGCATATGAATGCATTCAGAAAAGGCGGACTTTTTCCGGCATTGCTGGGGATGGCGATTCCGGCACTTACGGGTGTTATGCCGGAAGCTCTGGCGGATACACCGGAAAAGGGCGGCACGCTAACCATCGGCTCCATGCCGGGGGCGGAAAACGGCACCGCGGAACCGCTGGCCTGGAAGGTTTTGGATGTTCAGGACGGCCGGGCTCTGGTCATTACCGAAAAGTGCCCCGACGCCATTCCCTATCATGCAGTTCTTACAGATATCACCTGGGAAAACAGCGATATCAGGAAATGGCTGAACGGGGAATTTTATCAGAAAGTATTTTCCGCTTCCGAAAAGGATCTGGTAATTCAGGTCAGACTGGATAACCCCGACAATGCAAAGTATCCCACACGGGGCGGCAATTCCACAGAGGATCGTGTTTTCCTGCTCAGCAATGACGAGGTTGTCAGGTATTTTCCGGAGGTATCTTCCCGTACCTGTGCACCGGCCCCGCTGGCCGTGCTGCACCGGGCCCGCAGGGATCGCGACAACGGCAATGTGGGGTGGTGGACCAGAACGCCGGGATTTTTTCAGGGGTATGCCTCATATGTGCTGTCCACGGGGGATCTGGGGGTGATTGGCCATTTTGCCGATTTCGAGGATAACACCGTCCGTCCGGCGATGTGGATTCGGATCAGGTAACATACCCCTCTGAAGCTTCTTTTGTATGTCAGTTCTCCGCCGCTCCTTCGAAGGGGCGGCGGATCATTTTTGCCTGAAAAAGTAAGAGGAGACAGAAAATCGCCGTTCGGGAGCTGCTGATGTCATGACGGTTCTGCAAGATAAACCTTGCAGTATGTCACGGTTTATTTAAAATAGGCGCAGTTTTTTCGTACTCCGCATCTTTGCCAGCTTCGGCTGCGGAGCAGTGTTATTTTCATTTTTCGATCCTGTTGCTGGCATTCGGGGTCCCCGCTAGGACTGACTTTAAAAAAAAAAAAAAAGGTATTACTGATAAATGATATTGCCGGCTATGGCAAGGTGGCTCTTTCGGCAATGATTCCGGTGCTGACTACCTTGGGTCATGACATCTACAACCTGCCTACTGCCATTGTGTCCAATACCCTGGATTACGGACGTTTCAGAATTCAGGACACCACTCCCTACATGAAGGATACCATTGCGGTATGGAAGGAACTGGGATTCAGGTTTGATGCCGTTGCCACCGGACTTTTGGCCAACGGGGATCAGGCGGATCTTCTGATTGATTTCTGCGAGGAACAGTCCGCATCCGGAGTCAAAATCTTCGTGGATCCCATCATGGCCGATAACGGCACCCTTTATAACGGCATGAGCGATAAAACCGTGGCGGCCTTCCGGAGACTTATGAAGGTGGCTGACTATGCCGTTCCGAACTATACTGAGGCAGTACTTCTGACAGGCCGGGAATATCATGAGGAAATTACCCGGGAGGAGCTTCGGGACATTATTGATGATCTCCGCGGTCTCGGTGCCGGTTCTGCGGTAATCACCAGCCTTCGGATTGACAGGAGCGACATGGTGGGCGGGTATGATGCGGCCACCGGGAAATACTTCACGATTCCATATGACAAGATCCCGGTATTTTTCCCGGGAACCGGCGATATCTTTCTGTCATGCCTGATGGGTTTTATCATGAAGGGACGGAATTTCCCGGAGGCTACCGGCATAGCCATGAGGCTGGTTCGGGAAATGGTTAACCGGAACCGTGACAACAGAGACAAGTTCAAGGGGATCATGATTGAAAAGTGTCTGGATATCCTGTTTTCCGAAGAACAGGAGGGCTATCCGGCTGCATTTTTTTGAGGGGTACACCGGTCTCCCGAAGCTTCCGTACAAACCGGACCATGGAATGCGGGAGTTCTGCCAGGATCCTGAAATCGTCTTCTTTTCTTTTTACGCTTTTCCGTACTGTTCTTTTTTTATCGTTATTATGGTGTTTGGGAAGCCGCTGTCCCTGATTTGCCGGGGTTTTCTCTCTTTTCCGTTTATTTCAGCGGATCATTTCCTTCAAAATTATCAGGTTACTTCACACAAATGCAATTTGACCCCGGTTAAATCATGAGACAGGAGATCGGTAGATCCCTTCTCTATGGTAGAATTTTTCAGTTATAGTGGTTGCTGCTGTGCAGTGTCGGTTTCTTCAAGTGAGCTACGAATATGCTTGTCAGTCTAGTTTATGGAGAGATGTTATGCTGAGATCTCTCCGTTCGAAGGTTTTTGCGTTGGCCTTTGCCCCCCTGGGGGTTTTCTTTGTAGCCGTTGTCATCAACAGTCATTTTTTTGAAAAGTCTCGCACTCTCAATGATACCCATCAGCTGGTTAATTCCATGCTTCTGGAAAATACCAGAGAACTTGTGAAGTGGCAGGATGCTAACGCCAGGCTGCTGGAAAGTCTTGCAAAGCTCAAAACGGATCTTTACAAGGACAGGACATTCATGATGTCCATGGCCAGGGCTAACAATGTAGATGTCTATTATGCCGATGATTCCGGCAAGATCTATGCCAGCGATCAGTCCGAAAAGGAATTTGCTGCCGGGACCTATGTCCAGGAGTATAAGCCGCTGGAGGAGGAGTGGTACGGCAGAGCCACTGACCGGGTTATCATGGACAAGCTGGAATTTGAGGATTCCGTCGGTGACTGGGTTGTATCCTGGATTGTCCGAAAGGATAACGGTGTTTTTGGGATTGACGTCCACACAAACAATATTTCAATAACCGCCAAGGATATAGATCTTCCCCATGAAGGTCGGCTTCTCCTTTTGGACGGAGACAATTCCATCATAACCTGGGGGGATGCGGAATATCTGGGCAGGAAAAGTTCTGATCTTGATCCTGCATTCACTGACGCCTTTATCCAGAAAATGCTGGCCGAATCAAAGAACGGCTTTTCCCCCTACACCAACAGGAACGGTGTTGAACGTCTGGCGGTAGCCTCCCCGGTAGGCAATTCCGGATGGAAATTTGTGATTATTCTGGATCAGAATGCCATTCTGAAAGGACTGACAAATTCCGAAACAATTGAGATTATTGCTCTTCTGGTGTTAATGGTTCTGTTCTTCTTTGCTGTCAAGATTTCGGCCAGAAAATATGTTACGGATCCGATTGACAGAGTTACCGGAGCCATCAGCAATATGAGCCGGAACAATGACTTTACCGTTACTGTTGATACTGATTCCCAGGATGAAATCGGTGTAATGTCCCGCAATGTAAACGAGTTCATGCAGAAGCAGGCGGAAATGGTCGGTGTTGCGAAAACCATGAGCAGCTCCATTATGGAGGGAGTTACCACCTGTAACGAGGCAACTCTTAATGTGGAAGGACAGGTACGCAACCAGGAGATGGTAACCGCCGATTTTGCAAATTCCATAAAGGAAATGCACGGTGCAACGGATGAAATTTCCAGAAATGCCAGCGATACCGCCACCAAGGTTACGTCGGTTCATAATCTTTCCGAGAACGGCGTTAATATCGCCAGCAATGCCCGTAATTCCGTAGACGTGCTCAAGAAGGACATTGACAGCACTTCCGTGGCCATTAAAAATCTTGACGATCTTACCGTGGGCATTGCATCAGTGGTGGAAACCATTCGGGGCATTGCCGATCAGACAAACCTTCTGGCCCTTAACGCTGCCATTGAGGCTGCCCGTGCCGGCGAACACGGCCGTGGCTTCGCGGTAGTAGCCGACGAGGTGCGTGCGCTGTCCTCCCGTACCAAGGAGTCCACCACCGAGATTGAGAAGACAATAACCTCTCTCAAGACCGAAACCGAAAACGCCGTGGATATGATGAAGCGCAGTTCTGAAAGCTGTACCCGCACTATTGATTTTGTCGAGGAAATTGCTACCGCGCTTCGCGAAATGAATACCCACATCGGGGAAATATCGGATATGACTACCATGATTGCTTCCGCTACCGCCGAGCAGGATCAGACCTTCAACATTATTCAGGAAGACGTTGAGAAAATGCGGGAAAGTGCCCGGGAGATTGCTCTTGACATGAACAAATGCACCAAGGCCTGTGCCAGCCTTTCCAACGGAGCCGAGGACATGTTGCATACCTTCAGTGTTTACAAGGTGAAGAAGGATGATGACAGGAAGCTTTCTGAAGGAGACAGCGGAGAAATTTCCGAAGACGGCGAGCCGCGGTTAGTGAAAGATTAGGCTCGTTTTTTTTCAGGTAGTCAGGGCTCTGCGGGTGCAGGGCCCTTTTTATTGTCATGTTAAAGTGGGTGTCTGGTACCAAGGATAAATATCCTGATTGGATTATACCCCGATGATGGGGCGACATAATTCCTAATAAGCCTCATGTGTCATTACGGATGAGAAAGACCTCAGGAGCTGTCAGATGAGTTCAGATGAAATGAGCAGAGCAAGAACTCCTGATTGTTACTTCATTCTCCCGTACAATCTGTCATTCGGCCCTTTTCTCGCAAAGGGATTCCTGTGTATTTCAAAAGGCTGCATCTGGAAATCCTGGCATATGGTTGAAAGCAGGTAAAAAAGGGGAGGTAACTTCCCCTGAATTTAATATGATGCAGGTACAAATTCTGAAAAATACGGTCAGGCAATCTCACTCAACATCTCTTCAAATGCCGGAACATTCATATTGAGTTTACTTGCTGCTACCTCAACACTGATTAGATGATCCTTATAAAGATCAACAATCATTTTCAGGTTGGCTTTTTCAGTTGCGTCCTTTGCGATCTGCGGGGTAGCTTTCTCAACGGCGTCCTTTACGATCTGCGGAGTAGCTTTCTCAACGGCGTCCTTTGCGATCTGCGGAGTAGCTTTTTCAACGGCGTCCTTTGCGATCTGCGGAGTAGCTTTCTCAACGGCGTCCTTTGCAATCTGCGGGGTAGCTTTTTCAATGGCATTTTTAGCCGCAACTTTTTCTCTCGTTTGAATATAATCGCTAAATACTCGTTCGTTGTAAAATACCTGTTCCATTTGTTCCTCCATTTCCGCTTTGTTGTCTTCGATAAACTTTTGGAAAAGCTTGTACCCTTTATTGCAGCATTCTTTCAGAACCATGCTGACAAATTCTACATGATCTCTGGTGGTTGTTCTGAGAGCTGATACTATTTTACAGAAACCAATGTATTGACCCTGCACAGTATCAGCACATTCCGTGCTGAAAACAGTAACTCCAAAACTAAGATCATCGTTATCAGTGCGAACATTTCTGTAGTGCGTCTCGGAAAATCTTAACTTGTCGGGAATTGTTTGTTTCCCCGTGTATATGAGATAGAAGCGCGCTCGGGGTAAATATATACGCCCATGGTATTTGTCAAAATTATGCGATTTCACATATTCACGGAAGATCGTCGTAACATATTCCAGAAAACGGTACGGCATATTGTCATTCCAGGTGCTTTGGGCCTCTGTCAGAATCACAAACTCATCCTGTGCCTGGTCGTTTTTGACAAGGAATCCAAGGTCATTCTTTAATTGTGAATCAAAGGATGTTCCTTCCTCCAGGGTAACCTTTTCAATATTTTCAACCCTGACTTCTTGATGTGTTAATGATACATAAAATTTTCTGATATTCTCAACATTCTGAAAAAAAAGCTTAAAGACAGTATCGTAAATGTTCATGTTTCGATACAGCTGATATGCTTCGTGATCAGATTTAATACCACTGGAGCCCGAATTCTTAATGGTATCATGTGTGTGATGTTTTTCAGATATTTTTTTCACAATTTTATCTCCTGTATTACTAACAACGCGCTTATTATAAAGGGTGCTTTGTATTTGTAAAGGAAAATCGCAAATACAATATGATTTCTATTTCAGTATATGTATGATAATAACTATCCACATGATGTACCGACTATGTTAACATTTTAGATGTATGTAGATCGTGTTTGTAGAAATTCAACACCAGGTATTAAGATTATCATTGATGGTTCGGGGTCGGATTTGATACTTTTCCTTTAAAGAGATTGCAAAGATATGCTTTCAATCGATAATTGCGAGGCCGACTTTTTCGTCTCACGGTATAAAGGAGAATCTCGGAATCATTGCGAAGAAACTGGTCTGAGAGAGTGAGAAGCGGTTTGTGGAAGACCTGGAGTTTTCAGAAATCAGATATCCTGCGGTTGCAGGCTTTGAGTTACTGTGCAGGATTGGCCGGAAATAAACGGGAGGGAGTGCAAAGGAGCTCACATCCGGAATTAGTCAGGGGCAATCTTCATCATATGTTCCATGGACTCTTTGAAAACGGGAAGGCTTTCTTCATCAAACCATCCTCTTATTTTGTCTGTTTCATACAGATTCTGCCACCCGTAGTGTTTTATCAGGAAGTTCCACCCCTTCCCTTGTAATGATGCAGGCTTCGGGGATTTGACAGTAATCGAGCCTTTCGAGAGTTTCGGGATTCCGCAATTCTTCGGGAGGGGATTCCCGATCAGCCATGGATTCCTCAGATTTCGCTGCACGGGAGTAATCAGGTGCTTCTTTTCAATTAAAATATGAGATCCCGCATTACTTGTACGGGTATGAAATCACTGAAAAAAGCTTTGCCTGCTGCTGTTTCACAACAGTATGCAGTTATTCGTTTTGCTTTTATTGAGTCTCTTTCTCTCAGGACTGTTTTTAAGGTCAGGCCTGGCCGGTTTATCGGAAGCATTATCTTCAGCTGCCTATTTCTCCTGCTCCTTTCCTCCCTGAAAAGAAGTATTTTCAGGGCGTCAAAATCAAGGTCTTGGATTTTACAAGAGTCCGCGCTGCCTGTAGCAGTTTAGAAGCTCCTTGTTTTCAGATTCCTTTGTATTGAATTGGTCCTTAGGACCATTTATGAGTCCAGTGCAAAAAGTTGATTTCTGCCTTAGTCCGATACAACAAGGCCTTTAAAATTGCCATCCGTTTTTGACAAAAATGATGTCTTCAGACTTTTTGCACTCCACCCATACATTGAATTATGAAACCTGCAAACTGGTATAAAATCAAATATATCCTGCATCAGAGGGGTTCGGGCATATCCAGTTCGGCCTCCGGTTCCTCTGCGATATCGGAAACATTGTTTTCCGGGATTTCCTCCCGTACCTCGGGGTGCCTGATGGGTTCGCCAAAACCAATCTTGCTTCGGAGTACGTTAAAGAAGTCATAGTTCTTAAGATGGCAGATCTGAATGGATTCCTGGCTCTTCCTCACCAGGATGCTGGCAGAGCTGCTGGTCTTCATGGCAACCTGACCGTCGCAACTTACAATGATGTCCTCGGTGCAGTCCTGAATTTCGAACTTGATCTTGACGTCCGAGGTGGCCCGGAATACAAACGGGCGACAGTTCAGGGAGTGCGGGAACATCGGTACCAGAACAATCACGTTCAGCGAAGGATCCACAATAGGACCGCCGGCGGAAAGAGAATAGGCCGTGGAACCTGTGGGTGTGGAAATAATGAGACCGTCCGCCTTGATGGTGTACATGAGATTATCGTCAATGTATACAGAGAAATCGATCATGTGAGCGGCCAGATTGCCCTGAATGACCGTCTCGTTAAGAGCCAGGGAGCTCTGGGTAATCGCACCGTTTTCGAGAATGCCGGTATTCAGCATGAAACGCTGTTCCAGATAGTACTCCCCCGCCATGATCTTTGTCAGAGGTTCCCGGAAGTTGTCAGGGGCGATATCGGTAAGAAAACCCAGATGTCCGGTGTTGATGCCCACCATGGGAATCCCGGAAAGGCCCACGGCTCTGCTGGCGCCCAGGAAAGCCCCATCTCCGCCCACTACCACAATAAGGTCTGCAACCTCGGGAATTTTTTCAAAGGGAAGGGCGGATTCTGTCGTGCCGAGCTTGCGGGCGGTTTCTTTTTCCAGATAAACATCTTCGCCGTGCTCCCTCAGAAAACAAATGAGGCTGCGAAGGGTTTTGGCCACTGACTGATTCTGAATTCTGCTGAAAATCCCGATTTTTCTGACAGGCTTGGACATCATTGCTTCCCGCTGGTTGGTGTAAGACTAGAAAGGTTGCCGGCTATTTCCGGCAAGGAAAGGTTTTAATGAGGGATTTTACATGAAACCGGCGAGCTTTATCACATTTTTTTGATTTTAGTCCGCGGTTTCAGAAGGTGCTCCCGCAAAATTAAACCGCAGGAAAGGTTCCAGTCTGAATAATCCTGCCGTCATCCGGCTCGGCCCCCGCCTCGAGACGGTATTCACGGATCTTTTCATCTGAAATGTTTTCGGTAAACCATGACGGCAATCCGTCAGAAATCCGGGAAATTTTCCCGTTTTCCTTTCTGAGTACTGTTTCATATTTCAGAGTGTTGTCAATCACGACTATCTGCGGGAGAGCGTCTATCAGGAACCGGAGGTTTTTAAGGGATCTTTCTCTCCTTCTCATTATGTCTCCCGGAGGTATCCGGTGTCCGCCGGCAAGGGTCCGCGCTTCCACCCGGGCAATATTGTCCGCGGAGCTTCCAAGGGCCACATAAAAGGCACTAACATGATAGCCCAGAGAGATTGCCCTGCTTATGAAAGATAGCTCGGAGAAGCCGCTCAGGGTGGTCTCCGTTGCAAATGATCGGCAATCCTCCAGATATGATTTTCTGAGTTCCGCCGCTTTTCTTCCGGCCGTGATTCTGGCTCCCCATG
This sequence comes from uncultured Ruminobacter sp., assembly GCA_902776415.1. Lineage (GTDB taxonomy): Bacteria > Pseudomonadota > Gammaproteobacteria > Enterobacterales > Succinivibrionaceae > Succinimonas. The sequence goes on along the minus strand of CACYPY010000028.1, from coordinate 2,859 downwards.
AGTCCCCGGGATTGAGTTCCATTGCTATATCGTCCGGGTTCAGATAAAGTTCCGGAAGGAGTTTAAGTCCGGCTATGGCGTGAGTCAGCGTAGTCTTTCCGGAACCGTTGGGGCCTGCAAAAACAACAAGTTTCGGCCTCTGAACAGATGTATTCATAATTGGGGGCTGCCCGGCCAGGTTGTCATAAAGTACCTTCTCCCAGTCAAAATCCGGTGCCGGACATTTTATTTCAGTTCGCCCGTCAGTATCCGGCATCACAAACTCCCGGTGCCTGTTTCTGTAAACACGGGAGGTGCAGCCGCAAGGCTCGTCCCCCGCAGAGACAGAGATATAACCGACCCTGTCAAAGCAGTCGTTCCATGCCTTTTCCGTAAGTTTCCGAAGAAAATACGGAGTATCAGGAATCGAAAGCTTACCCGGTTTGTGGCTGTTCATGGAAGGCCCCTTACACAAAAATATGAATAATCAACCCCTCAACGTTCTGCTTTCCGAATGAGAAAATGGTATTCGGGTAATACGGAACTCATCATAACATGCAATTCCGGCTGTCAGAAAATAACAGTCCTGTTTCAGAGTCTCGGAAATTCAGCAGGGGAACGGGGCACAGAAGCTGAGAAAACCGTTTTTCGGGCAGAAGAACCGGGATTCCGGCCTCTGAAAATGCCAGTTGTGCCGGGAATAATTGTCCGAAAGTCGCAAAAAAGCGTATTCGGGGTTATATCGTTCTTTTTTAATAAAGGATAATGTGCTAACATTTACCTTTGAACTTATGCAGATCCTGAGGAAATCCGGTTTTCACGGCTTCCCTTTGTGTGTCTGATAAAGGTTTTGCAGTAACAGCGGATTAAGTCGCGATTCCTCTGCGGCTCTACGAGTGAAAATCCGCTGCAGGATGGATGTTAGACAAGGTTAAAAGAAAAATGAAATTAACGAGGATTGCCGCACTTGTATTAATCTCCGCCATTGCGATCACCGGATGCGGTGGAAAAACATTCAAAGATGCCGAGACCGCAATGAAGGAAGGAAGATACGATGAAGCAAAAACAATCTTCACCGATCTGGCAAACAACAATAATGACGACAACGCCATGTACGCACTCTATTCAATGAATGATTCCCATCCCGAGGTGATGCCCATTGAAGAAGCGTTGGGCTGGTTGCAGCGCGCCGCTGACGCCGGGAGACCCGATGCGGAATACGAGTACGGTCTTTTCCTTGTCGAGCACGACCGTTTCGAACAGGCCTACAGTTATTTTGATAAGGCAGCGGTCTGGAAGGAAGAGCGCGCGCTTCACTTCCTGGACAAGTATCATGCTGTGCGAGACGTTCAGATAAAGGCCGAGGCTGGTGATCCGGAAGGTATGTTCGAGTATGCCAAATGGCTTCTCAATCAGAATGACGAGGAGTCCCAGAAGCTCGGCCTCAGCTGGGCCAGAAAGTCCGCACTCCTTAACAATACTGACGGCCAGGCACTTTTTGCCACTGTTCTTTACGAGAATCAGGACTATCCTAATGCCATGTCCTGGTTCGAAAAATCCGCCAAGGGCGGCAATACCGATGCCGAGTACTATGTGGGTATCATGTATTTCCAGGGGCTCGGCGTAATGCGCAATCCTTCTTTGGGCATTGAAAACCTCAGAAAGGCCGCCGACAAGGGAAGTGCTCTCGCCCAGTTCGAGCTGGGCCGCCTTTTTATTAACGGCGACAAGGAAGCCAACAGGGCTCTTACGGAAGCGGAGGCTGTTGACTACATCAGCAAGGCTGCTGGTCAGAACATGCTGGAAGCCCAGTACCTTCTGGGAACCATGTACGAGAACGGTATCGGTGTAAAGCAGGATTACCAGAGAGCCATGAACATCTATCGTCTGGCTGCGCTTCATGATCACGTGGGAGCCGAATCCAAGCTGGGTGAGCTTTACGTGACCCACGGTGACGCCAACCAGAAGGCCGAAGGCATCAAATGGCTGAACAAGGCCATTGAGGAGCATGATGATGCCATGGCCAAAACCTACCTGGCATATGCCTACAAGGAAGGCTTCGGCGTAAATCAGAATTTCAATCAGGCCTATAAGTGGTACCGCGAGGCCGCAGACGTTGACGTGGCCATTGCACAGTTCAATCTGGGGATAATGATTGCCAACGGGCACGGCGAAGTACGCGACATGAGAAAGTCTGCCTACTGGGTGGAACAGGCTGCCTACAATAATCTGGTTCCCGCCATGGTTGCTCTTTCCCTGTTCTACAAGAACGGAGCCGGCGTGGACAAGGACGATGCCAAGGCCAGATTTTGGATTGAAAAGGCCAGAACACTGGATCCCAAGATCGACGTCAAGAAGGTCGCCGAGCTTTTCAAGCTGAAGAGCTGATTTCCGGATCGTTATTTTCTGTTAAATTGTTCATAAAGCCGGAGCTTATGCTTTGGCTTTTTTTAAATCACCATTCACTGAGATACTCAGCAGGAAGCTTTTATGAAATCCCTGAAATTTCTGGTAGTTACGCTTCTGACAGGCCTTGCTGCGGCAGGATGCAATTCCATCAGCGGCCACAAGGGCGGATCCCGCGGTTTTGACTATTCTGAAATGAGCAGTCTTACCGCTGCCTATCATAAGGAGTTAAATACTCTTAACATTACGGCAAAGGGGGAAAAATCCCAGCGCCGTGCGGTGGAGTGTCATATCCGGAATCTGACACGATCCATTGATGGAGCCTTTGCCGGCCTCAGGTCCGAGTGGCGTACCGAAATGCTCCGGGAATGCAGTGTTAATGCCGCCCTGATTAATGACGGCACTTTTATTGTCAGCAACTGGCTGCCCGCAACTATCGGGAACCAGGATGAAACTGCCTATGTGATTGTCCAT
>CACYPY010000027.1 GCA_902776415.1 uncultured Ruminobacter sp. | reverse complement strand
ATTTGTTAATTAATACTGATTAATTAATGTTTGTAAAGTACCATTAATGATTCTGATTTGTCTGTCAGGAACTGACTTTTTGCACCGCACTCATATATTGAATCATTGTTCCGCGGAATCCACAATTTTTCAAGCGATTCCGCGGAGAAATCCGGATTGGGGTCAGGAATGTCAGCGAACCAATCGGCCTAAAACCTCCATCCCTCAAAACTTCCTTCCGTAAAAGCCGTACGGAATCAGACATTTTTGAAATTATTTGTCCGCGGAATCCACGTTTTTCAGGAGATTCCGCGGAGAAATCTGCCACAGGCAAAACTCCGGCCCGGAAGTTCTTTCCCGTAATGCCTGTTCCGCCCTTCCGGAAGAAAAATTTCTCAGATGCAAAGGCATGGCTACCGGCAGGCGTTTATGCTAAACTGACGGCCGCTCCGGTTTCCCCGGCCGGGCAGAAACACTCCAGGAGATACCCATATGAAAAACCTTCTTAACATCCTGCCGGCATTATGCTTTTTTCTGACCTACAAGCTGGCCGGAAACGACCTTATTATGGCAACCTGGGCTCTTCTCGCATCCAGCGGCGTTGCCATGACGGCTTATTATTTCATGTACCGGACCATGAGCCGCTTTCAGATTATTTTCATCTGCGCCCTCCTGATTTTTGCCCTGCCAACCATTATTTTCAACGACACGGATTTTATTAAGTACAAGGTATCGGCAGTAAACATCATTCTGGCAGTAACCTTCCTGGTGATTCAGTTCGGCTTCAAAAAGGATATCGCCTCGGTAATTTCGGGAGTCGAAAATCCCATTCCGGATGCCGTCTGGCGCAAGGCAACCCTGGCCGCAGCGTTTTTTCTGCTGTTCTGCGCCGGCCTGAACTACATTCTGGCATTCCGGCTTCCGGATCTGTTCAACGGCATCACTCCCGCCGATGCCGAGGAAATTTGGGTGAATTACAAGACCTACGGTAACGCCATCCTCAATGTCATATTCACCATGATCCTTTTTTTCTGGATGTACAGCAGGCTTAATCCCGCCGAAAAGGCCCAGCTGGAAAGGCTGATGGAAAACATGACCGGGAAACAGCCGTCATCCGTATCCGATAACGACGAAACCTCCGGTGACCGGAAAAACAACCAATAGCGAACCGGTGCCGGGAAATACCGCCGGCACACACCGCCGGAAAATTCTTCCGGAATAATCACAATTTTCTGCAACTGAACGGGGAATGGTTTATACTTTCTACCCTGACATTTCTTTTTTAATCATCACCTATTCAAGGTTTTTCTCATGTGGTATTTAATCTACGCCGAAGATGTTGAAAATTCTCTCGAAAAAAGAACCCGGGCCAGACCGGCTCATATTGCCAGACTGAAACAGCTTATTGCCGAAAACCGGCTTCTGCTCGCCGGCCCGAATCCGGCTGTTGATTCCGAGGAGCCCGGAGAATACGGCTTTACCGGCTCCGCCATTATCGCCAGCTTTGACTCCCTGGAAGCAGCCAGAGAATGGGCTTCTCAGGATCCCTACTGGCTTGAAGGGGTATACCAGGAAGGAACCGGAATCGTCAAACCCCTCAAGATAACCGCAAAAATGAACGGGAGCAGCTTCTGATGAAAATTAAGAAGGCCATTATTCCGGTGGCCGGTCTCGGCACCCGGATGCTTCCGGCCACCAAGGCCATTCCCAAAGAAATGCTGCCGGTAGTGGACAAGCCTCTGATTCAGTATGTAGTCAACGAAGCGGTCAGCGCGGGAATCAGGAATATTATTCTGGTTACCCACTCCTCCAAAAACGCCATCGAAAACCATTTTGACAAATCCTTCGAGCTGGAGGCCACTCTGGAGAAACGCGTAAAGCGCCAGCTCCTCCAGGAAATCCAGAGCATCATCCCTTCCGATGTCACCATTATGCATGTCAGGCAGGGGGAAGCCCGGGGGCTGGCAGACGCCATTCTCTGCGCCCGGGATCTGGTGGATGACGGTCCCTTCGCCATACTCCTCCCGGATGTTCTTATTGATGAATTCCGTGCGGATCCCCGCAAGGACAACCTGGCAGAAATGGTTAAAAATTTCGAGAGCACCGGAATCAGCCAGATTATGGTGGAGCAGGTTCCTCATGAACAGACCGGAAGCTACGGTATCGTGGCTTCAGATCAGAATCTGGACGGAACCATTCCCGGAAGCACCTTTGACATCACTGACATGGTGGAGAAGCCCCGGCCGGAAAATTCCCCTTCTGATATGGCCGTGGTGGGTCGCTATGTGCTTTCCGGCAATATCTGGCCTCTGTTCCGGGAAACCCCGGTAGGTGCCGGCGGGGAGCTGCAGCTTACCGACACGCTGCGACTTCTGCTGCGACAGGAAAAAATTGCCGGTTACCGTCTCTGCGGCAGAAGCTGGGACTGCGGCAACAAGCTGGGATACCTGGAAGCCAATATAGAATACGCCATCCGGCACCCGAATATCGGATCGGAGTTCAAAAGATATCTCCTGGACAAAATTGCCGGAAAAGATGACGCCGGCACCATTTCGGAAAACTGATATCCGTCTCTGATTCATCCGCATGAACCTGAAAAACCCCTGCCGGTACAATTCCGTGGCAGGGGTTCTGTTTTGCGGGATCTCCGAAAAGCCCATGCGAAGCCGGCAGGGGGTACTCCTGACTTATTTCCCTGCTATTTCGTCAAACCTGTCAAAATAGTCCGGGAAGGTCTTGGCCACACATCCGGGATCATTAATGACCACCTCCGTCAGAAAGGCTGCCAGCGAAAAGCACATGGCCATCCTGTGATCACGGTAGGTGTCAATGGCCACCCCGGAATTCACCGGACCGGGACAAATCCGAATCCAGTCAGGTCCGGTCTCGGCTCTTACTCCCAGCTTCCGAAGTTCATTGGCCATGGCATCCAGTCTGTCAGTTTCCTTTACTCTCCAAGAGCCAACATTGCGGATCACAGTGGGAGAATCGGCATACAGTGCCAGCGGCACGGCCGTCATGGCGGCATCCGGAATATCATTCATATCCATGTCAATGCCGTGAAGCCGTCCCCGAGAAGAACATTCTATATAGTTGTCTCCCACTGTAACCTCGGCCCCCATGGCCCGAAGCACTCTGGTAAACGCCACATCACCCTGCACCGAATCCCTGCCGACTCCGGTTACCTGCACCCTGCCTGCAATGGCCCCCATGGCCAGGAAGTAGGAAGCTCCGGAGGCATCACCCTCTACCAGAAATTCTCCCGGAGACACATAGCGCTGCCCGGATGCAATATAAAATTCCCGGTAGTCACGGTTTGCAACAGAAACCCCGAATTTCCTCATAAGATCAATGGTAATGTCGATATAGGGCTTTGATATCAGCTCTCCGCGGATTTTAAGGGTAACGGCATTTCGCATCAGGGGGGCGGCCATCAGCACTGCAGTAATAAACTGGCTGGAAACGGTGCCGTCTATTTCCAGTTCGCCTCCTGAAAGCTCCCTGCCCGTGATTCTGAGGGGCGGGTATCCCTCGTTCTTCAGACATTCAATAACGGCACCGGCAGATCGCAGTGCCTCAAGGAGCGGCCCCAGGGGACGCTCCTCCATTCGGGGCTCCCCGGTCATCTCGAATTTCCCCCGGGAGGCAGCCAGCACGGCCACCAGCGGTCTCATGGCAGTTCCGGCATTTCCCAGAAAAATCCTCATGGGGCTATCCGCCGCAAAGGTTTGCCCGAGTCCCGTTACCGTGCATTCCGTTCCCCCGTCCTGAATGGCCACAGATACGCCCAAAGACTTCAGCGCCTCCAGCATTCTTTCAGTATCATCACTTCTGAGAAGATTGGTGATTCTGGTGGTGCCTGATGCCAGCGCCGCCAGAAGGAGCGCCCTGTTCGACACGCTCTTGGAGCCGGGAAGATTGATAACCCCGGAACTCCGGGTTCGTTTTGAAATTCTGAGCTGCTCCATGGAAATACCTCCTGTTCGTCTGAAGCCCGGATCCGGAAGCCCTTCCCGATACCGCCGCATAAAAACCTGACTATATTAGCAAAGCCAGCCGCAAAACTGAACAAAAGATTGCGTTTCCGGGCTCCGCAAAAAAAACGATCTGCCCTGCCCCGAATACCACTCACGCCACGGTTAAAAAAAATCCCGGAGTTTTTCCGGGATCTCGCTGGTTCGGAGCATCAGATTTTGTACCTCCTGATAATCCCCGATTGTACTCCGGCAATGCCATCCAGATCATCACAGGACTTCTTGATAACCTCCATGTTCTCGGCATTTTCGTCAGAAAGAGAGCTAATCCGAACTATGTTCTTGCTGATCTCCTTAATGGCCTGAGACTGCTCATGGGTGGATTCCACTATCTGAGAGCTCATTTCATCAATGGTGGTAATGCATCCCATAATCTCCTCAATGGCACTGTTGGCCCTGGAGGACTGTTCCAGGGAGGCGTTCATTTCCTCATCGCAGGTGGCAATGGTATTAACTGCCTGAAGAATGGTTTTCTGGAGTTCCTCGATAACCCCGGTGATCTGCTTTGTGGAATCGCTGGTCTTATTGGCCAGAGTGCGCACCTCGTCGGCCACCACCGCAAATCCCCGCCCCTGCTCGCCGGCTCTGGCCGCTTCGATGGCGGCATTCAGCGCCAGGAGATTGGTCTGTTCGGCAATACCGCGAATTATGGAAATCACGGAACTTATGCGTTTTCCCATCTCGTTGACTCTGGTAATACTCTCCGTGGTATCCTTGAGCTTCCTGTCCAGCTTGTGAGTGGTAGTAATGTTCTGGCTCATGATCTTCCTGCCTTCATCAGAAACCTTGCCGGCATTGATTACCTCATTAAGAGTCTGCTTTGAGGAATCCTCCACCATTCTGATGGTGTTTTCCAGCTCATGAGTGGCCGTTGCCACCATGGTGGCCTCACGGCGCTGCACGTCGATGGCATCCTTGGCATCGGTAACGATCGTGGTATTCCGGGACGAGGTGTCATTCAGCTTTTTGACCATTTCGGACAGGGTTTTCAGAAGATTCCGGTTCTTTTCAATAAGACTGTTAAGCCCCTGCCCGATTCTGCCGAATTCATTCTCTCCCTCAAAGGTATAGGTGGCGGTAAGATCCCCGTTGGCCGAGGATTCCATCACCCCGATGAGATGATACATCGGCTTCTTGATGCTGACGGCCAGATTTATGCAAACCAGGAACACCACCAGCATGATGACGATAAAACCCACCAGAAAGGTAAACATGGCGAGATTGATATTGGTATGCACCTTCTGGGAGGCTTTGCTGGAAAATTCGCGGGAATTATTCTGAAGAACTATCAGGTTTTCTTCGGTTTTCTGAATAAGGTCGATGCCCCTTTCGATAATCACATCCAGCTCTTCGCCTTCCACTGCCAGCTCGTATGTCTGGTACAGAACCCCTTTGGGCTCCATGATATCCCGCTTGAAGGGATCCAGATAGCCGTTTTTGAGATTGTCGATAGTGCCCGGAACCTCGCCGTCCATTTCCTCGACCTTCTCCATAAACATGCCGAACTGTATCGGCATTCTGTCATAGATTTCCTTGATCTTCTTGGAGGAGCTGAGCTTGAAGGCATCATAAAGCTGATTTTCAATGCCAATCCGGATCGGATTCATGTAAACCACAATGCTTCTTACAAAATCGTCCCCGGTGGCTTCGGCTACACGGTCAATCTCCAGCGTCATAAGATTTATAAGTCCCTGGGTTGCCGTCTGGGCCTTGTTTATCTTTGCACGGTGCTCCAGGAAAGAACGTCTGTTAGCCGGAATCTGCTCGGTAACTTCAAGATATTCGTGCACAAATTTATTTAGTGATTTAACACGTTCCAGAATCTCCGGAGACGATTTCCGAATCACGGAGCTGCTGTCCACCAGTTCCTCCAGTGACTCCAGATCGGCATCCAGCTGCACCCGGGCCCCCCGGAGCCCATTGGCAAGATTGTCCACCTCGGCGGGAGTCTGGGCTCCGATAATCCGGAACAGAGCCTGATTGGCCGCCAGAAGAGATGTCTGCAGCTTGTGCGAGCTGATACCTATAGGGCTGGCCTCCTGCTCCACGGCGGTAAATGAACTGTTAATGTCAATCTGGTAAAGACTGGTCAGTCCGAAGCTTAGGGCAAACCCCAAAACAATGATGGCAAATGATATGTATATGCGGTACAGCAGCGAGATATTTTTTATACTCAGCCTGGATAAAACTTTTTTGATTACTCTTTTGGCAGTTTGTCCAGCATCTCGAATTTTCATCAACATCAGCCTTAGAAACGAAAACCTTTTCACATTATAAGAAAAAGATCGATGTTAAACAATTTTACAGGATAAATATACCGATCCCGATCATCTGTTTCACTCCCCATGTAACAGGAATAAAACCTGTTACACAAAATTTCATACAAAAAACTGGAAGGCTTAATGGCAAAATGCAACTCGGCGGACATTCCGTCATTTTCTCTTCCGTGCTTCGTTCATAAAAAATACTTAACTGAAACAGTGCCCTGACAGATACCAGGAACACCGAAAAAACAGGATCGGCAGGAATTCAGACATTGTCCGGAGTCCTGAATCCCTGCGCACTGCCAAGCCGGAACCTGCAAAAATTATCCTGCCAGACTCAGAAGCACTCCCAGGCAGCCCCGTTTCTCCTTCTTTTCGACGGACGAATACTTCATGGTATGGATGTAAAGAGTGCCCGGACCTGTAAACCTGCATACCAGGCCTTCACCGGAAGTTAAGCTGGAAACAAGGCCGGAAGCCTTGGTCATGGTGTAGGAAAGATCCTCGTCCCAGGCCAGAAGATGACCGTTATCCACCGTCAGCACCTCTCCCGGTTCAAGGTCAAAACGATGAGCAGCCCCGCGGGAGGTCAGAAACGCCGTTCCGGTTCCGGTAAGATGTATCAGAAAAAAGCCCTCCTTCGAAGTCAGTCCCTTAATCAGTCCCTGCATTTTGGTGCCGATCTCAACTTCCGGGGTACTGGCCAGATACGAGCCCTTCTGAACCAGAAGCCCCTTTGTCGGGGTAACCCCAAGTGCCAGAATGCTTCCCTGATCTCCGGCCCCCACACAGGCAACCCCGGCTCTTCCCGAGGCGGTTATGCTCTGCGTGAAAAACGATTCATTGGTTAACATCTTACGGATAACACCGCCGATAAATCCGCCCTTGACTGTTCCTTCAAGCTCCAGCCCCTGAGACATGGTAATCATGGCTCCGCGCTCGCAGCAGATCTTTTCACCCTGCTCCAGCGACACCTTAAGCATGGGAAAGGTATCCTGGCTTACAATTTCATAATGCATAAAAACATCCTTTTTTATCCCTGATAATTCTGAAACACGTTCGCTCTCCTTCAAATCAAGTTCACGAACCCTCCGCGGCCTTCTGAGCCTCCTTCTGTTTTTTGATCTCCTTTCTGATTTCAATAAGCTTCAAAGTCTCGGGAGACAGCTCAAATTCGCAGGTGTTGTTGCCTTCGAGATTCAAAGGCTGATACATATATTCCCGGCTTCTGATAAGAAATTCCTGATGGGCGGCCTTTCTTTTGGGGTTATCGAAATACCACTGACGGAGCTGGGTCAGCATTACCGAAAAGTTATCATAATTCAGCTCTTCGCCGTATACCGTAATGCCGCAGTTAAAAGCATCGTCCAGGTGGCCCCGTGCCAGCAGGATTCCGGTACGATCCTCCGGTCTGGTCTCCAGAATTTCCTGGAACACCCGGGCATTCTGCTCCAGAACCTTCATCTCGTCAGGGGCAATCATGTAGAAATCCTTCTTCATTTTGGCCATGACATTGTCCCGGATACCGTCGTGATCGGCATCAACTCCCAGCAGGGTTTCGTCCTCCGGCTCATCCGGCACTTTTTTGCCGTGCTTCTTGCATCCCGGAACCCCGGTCATTACAGCCAGAGCCAGGAGCAGTATCAGAATTTTTCCAAAAGCTTTCATCATTTTTTCCAGTTAAATGTCTTCCACTCCGCCAGGCATCGCAGCCAAATCCGAAAACGGATTCTCCCCGTTTTCGGACATCCGCTGTCTGATCCCGTTTTTTATCTCCTCCGCATAAGAAGCGTTTCTTCCAAGAAGCAGGAGGTCCCCGGGAGTTTCCTCAAAAAACAGCGCACTGCCGTCGTGAAATTCTACCATAAGCCCGGTCTCGATCCCCGAAAACTCCGAGGGATCCATTACCGGAGAAAACTCCCGCATGTCCAGCACCGCCTGCACCGTTCCCAGCATCTTCTGCCGAAACAGCACGGTATCCCCGATATGCATTACTCTGCCGTCACTGTATTTCATCTGTCTCCTTTCTTATGCTGTCTGTCTCTGCTGTTTTCCCTGCTGCCCCTGACCTTTGCGCCATCCCGGTTCCGTTTACCCTCTCCGTTTTTGCCGGTTCGGAAAGAATTCCCGGATCCCCGGGGCCGGTCGCGGTCTTCCCGTTGCCCGGAATTTCCCGGTCGCTGCCGCTCCCCGTGTCCGGAGGCCCCGGCGCGATCCCCGGCATAGCCATATCTGGGATGATTGGAATTTCCCCGGCCGGAAGCTCCCGGCGGCGGAACCAGAGCATCCGGCCCTGTACCGATAAGCCGTGTAAGGCCGAGCTCCCGGAGCACTTCCCTGATAACCGGGAAATTGTCAGGATCGTGATATCTCAGAATCGCCTTCTGGCGTTTTCTGGCAATGTCCCCCCTGGCCACAAAAACCGTGGCACTGTCCCCGGACTTCAGCCTCTCATAGGGATTAAGCCCCGTATAATACATGACTGCGGCCCCGGCCATGGGAGTCGGAATGTAGTTCTGCACCTGATCCAGCTCAAAACCGCGCTTCTTGAGCCACAGGGCCAGTCTGACCATGGCCTCCGGATCGGATCCGGGATGCGAGGACATGAAATAAGGTATCAGATACTGTTTTTTTCCGGCCTCCCGGGAATATTCGTCAAAAAGCCTTTTAAATTCGTCATAGCCGGAAATGGCAGGCTTCAGCATCCGGGAAAGCACCTCCGGCTCGGTATGCTCGGGAGCAATTTTAAGAAGGCCCCCTACATGATGGAAAGCCAGTTCCCTGATATATTCGGGATCCCGAAGCGCCAGATCGATTCTGACTCCCGAAGCTATAAACACCTTTCTGATATAGGGGAGACTCCGGATCCGCCGGTAAAGCTGTATCAGAGGGCCGTGATCCGTATTAAGCTTCCGGCACGGCTCAGGATACAGGCAGGATGGACGCCGGCAGGAGGCCTGCGCCCGGGGATCGCTGCATCCCAGCCGGTACATATTGGCCGAAGGTCCTCCCAGATCCGAAAGCACCCCCTTGAATCCCGGAGTGCGATCCCGGATTGCCTCCACCTCATGAACCACTGATTCCTCGGAACGGCTCTGAATAATCTTTCCCTCATGTGCGGTTATTGAACAGAAGCTGCAGCCGCCGAAACAGCCCCTCATAACGGATACCGAATCCTTTATCATTTCATACGCCGGAATCCGCTGTCCCCGGTAGGCGGGATGGGGCACCCGGCGGTACGGCAATTCATATACCATGTCGTATTCCGGCGCCGTCAGGGGAAATGACGGCGGGTTAACCCAAACATAACGGCTGCCATGTGCCTGAACCAGGCATCGGGCGCAGAAAGGATTGGTCTCCAGTAGCATGAGATGCGCCGCCTGAGCATAGAGCAGCCGATCCCGCTTCACATCTTCGGCTGAAGGCATCAGCACGTACCTGCGGGGTATGGCGTCAGAGGCGGGATCCGGCTGCGGGACGGGAGAAGCGGCAGCGTGATTCACAGAATGCGGGGCGGCGGAACTGCCGTGCCCTCCGGCGCAGTAATCGCAGTAGGGATTCTGGCGGGGCGGAATCGGGATACCGTTTTCCGGCTCTCTGGAGTCGGTACCGGCAAATCCGGGTGGAATATCCCCCAGCATCACGGCGGTGCCCCTGATGTCCGTAAGGCTTCTGACATCCTCTCCCCGGGAAAGACGCCAGGCGATTTCGATAATGGGACGCTCGCCGTTTCCGTATACCAGGATGTCCGCCTTGGAATCCGGCAGTACGGAATTCTTCACGGTATCCGACCAGTAGTCATAATGAGCAAAACGCCTGAGGGAAGCCTCGATCCCTCCAAGAACCACCGGAATTCCCCTGAAGGCCTCCTTGATTCTCTGGGTATACACCACCGTAGCCCGATCCGGCCTTTTGCCGGCCACGTTTCCGGGAGTGTAGGCATCGTCGCTCCGAATTCTTCTCTCGGCGGTATAGTGGTTGATCATGGAATCCATGTTGCCGGCGGTAACCCCGAAAAAAAGTCTGGGTCTGCCCAGCACCATGAAGGCATCCCTGCTGCGCCAGTCCGGCTGGGAAATCACCCCCACCCGGAATCCGAAGGCCTCCAGATACCTGCCGATGATGGCGGTGCAGAAGCTGGGGTGATCCACATAGGCATCCCCGGAAACCAGAATGATATCGCAAAAATCCCAGCCGAGAGCGTCCATCTCCTTCCGGCTCATGGGCAAAAAAGGAGCTGCCGCTCCCCCGCTCCCCCGGAAACACGGATAGTCGCGGATGTCGCGATAATGCTTCTGATAGCTGTCCTGCTGCATCAGTTTTAAAATCCTTTAAAGCTATGCCTGAAAACACTTTTCCCGCAAATCATGACTTCCCGAAAAACGTTATGCCTGGCTGTATAAGGCCTGACAAATCAGATATGCCGTATAGACAACGTATATCAGTGTCAGAACAATGCCTTTCTTCCGGCAAATACTGCCGTCTCCGCCCCGGGAGAACCCGAAAACAAAAACACTCAGGGCCAGCAGGGTCATCAGAAGCATATCACGATAAATCACATCTGCAGTAATGGAAAACGGCTGAATCGCGCCCGCAACGCCAACCACGGCCAGAGTATTAAACAGATTCGAGCCTACCACATTTCCCACGGCAAGATCATCATGCCCCTTTCTGGACGCAATGATGGACGAGGCCAGCTCCGGAGCAGAGGTGCCGCCGGCCACCACCGTAAGTCCCACCACAATATCGCTTATGCCCAGAAGCACCGCCAGCTCTGCCGCCCCCCATACCAGAAGCCGTGAGGAGGCGATAAGCACCAGAAGTCCCGCCACAAGCCAGAATACCGATTTTCCCAGGGATGGTGCCGGAGCTGCCGGAACGGCACCGCCGTTATTGATTTCCGGCGCCGGACCCAGCCCTCTTCTTCTGACGGCAAATACTACGGAGGCGGTCATGACGGCCGTAAAAAACAAAAGCAGAACAAGAGAATCAGCCCGGGAGACATCCAGATCCCATAGCAACACCAGGGACAGCAGGGTTCCCAGAATCAGAACCGGCATTTCCCGTTTCAGAACGGAACGCCGTACCAGAACCGGGGAAAACAGCGCCGTTACCCCCAAAATAAGAGCAATATTGGCAATATTCGAGCCATAGGCGTTTCCGATGGAAAGATCCGGCTTTCCGTCCATGGCTGCCAGAGCCGAAACCAGAAGCTCCGGGGCCGATGTACCGAACCCGACGATAACCATTCCGATAATGAGAACCGGAATCCTGAGACATACCGCAATACCGGACGCGCCGTCCACAAATTTGTCGGCACTCCACACCAGAAGGGCCAGCCCCGTCAGGAAAGCCCCGGCAGCAAGCAGATATTCCATTGGTTAAACTCTCTCTGTCCATGCCTGTATCGGAGAAAAAAATCGCGATCTCCGGGGAACCGATTGCCTGAAAAAACTCATAAGGAACCGTGTCCGCCCCTCTTCCTCCGCCCCGGAAGACAGGAGTCTCCGGTGTTGTGCCAGGTCATCCCCGTGCTATTCTACCATTTTTCTTTCCGGAAACACCGCAGTTCCGCATGCTCACATTAATTCACTGACAATAGCATGCTTTCATATCCGGCGTCCTTTAAACGTAAATTTTCTGAAAAATTATGACACAGGTAGATATTTTTTACTAAACAATCCCCGATCTCTCCCTTTGTGAAATCATTACCGTTTTTACACCATAATGATGATTTAGAATAATACCGTTTTCATGAGTCTCGAGTATGCTGTGAACAGGGAGGTTGCTGTGTTTGGACTCAGATCTTTGAAATTCAGAATATTTCTGGGAGTTGTGGCTCCTTTCATCATTCTGCTGGTCACCATCTGCATTTACCTCAACATAAAGGATCGCAGGCTCAACGAGCAGAATTTTGAGATCGGCTCTGCAATGTTCTCATCACTGGTAAATGACAGCGTCAGCGTCATTGATTCCTGGCTTCATGACAGAATGAGAGTGGTGGACACCTTGGCTCAGGAAAAGGTGGATTACCTCAAAAACAGAGAGAATCTGATAATGATCGGCACCGCTCTGAATTTCGGAGGCGTCTATTACGGCACCGAGGCCGAAGGCGACATGTACTCCACCAAGAAAACCCTGGAGCAGTACCGCCAGTCCAAGTATGATCCCCGCAAAAGACCATGGTATCAGCTCGGCTACAAGCAGAGCACCGTTCGCATCAGTCAGCCCTACAAGGATTTCACCTTTAACGAAAATGTAATCGGCATGGCCAAAATGGCCGAAGGCGGTGTGGTGGCCGCCGATGTCAAAATTTCGGAGCTCCGGGAATCTCTGTCCAAGATCTCCATCCCCAGGGACGGCTTCACCATTCTTTACACCGATGATCACAAGATAATAATCTCCGACAACAACGATGTTTTCATGGAGGATGTCAGCAAATACAACCCGGTATTTACTTCCGAAAACCTGAAACACAGCGAGGAATCAAAGGACGGCATTTCCAGACTGGAAATTGACGGCAAGGAGTTCCTGATGCTGTCCCGGAAGGTATCCAGTGCTCCCTGGTATTTCTGCTTTGTGGTACCGGCAAACCAGGTGGCCTCCAATTCCTCAAACTATCAGATCATTCTGGTAATTTCCCTGGTAATTCTGGCACTGTCCGCCCTGTTGCTCAACAAGTACCTGTCCATGCAGGTCATCGAGCCCATCAATTTCATTTCCGGATTCCTGGCCAGGCTCGGGGACGGCTCCGGAGATCTGTCCCGGCGCATCAGCGTGAGAACCCACGATGAAATCGGCAATCTGGAGCAGGGCTTTAATACCTTCCTGGATGCTCAGTCCGCTCTTATCGACACCTTTAAAAACTCTGCGGCCACTCTTACCGAGGCCTCAAATGACGTTCTCCGTCAGAGCCGGGATCTCAAGGACAAGTCCCGCACGCAGATGGATCTTTTGCAGCATGGCAACAGTCTGATTTCCCAGGTAATGGAACAGACTACCAGCGTTGCCTCCGAAATGGTTGATGCTTCCGAAAAGATCAGCCTTACCACCGACAAGTGCACCAGCCTCCAGAGGCTGATTCAGGACGTGGCCGGTTCCATTAACAACCTGAACACCGAGCTCGAAAACACCAGGGAGGCTCTCAACAAGCTGCAGGAAAACACCGAAGCCATAGTCAACCTCAATAACAGCATCAGCGAGATTTCCAGCAACACCAACCTCCTGGCTCTGAATGCCGCCATTGAGGCCGCCCGCGCCGGCGAACACGGCCGCGGCTTTGCGGTGGTTGCCGATGAAGTGCGCAATCTGTCCGGCAGCACCCAGAAGGCTACCGTGGACATTAAAAACACCATTGACAAGCTTCTGCTGGCAAACCGGAACGCCATCAGTCTGATGGATGACAGTATCAGTACCTGTCTCAATGCCGTGAGCAAGACCAATGAGGCATCGGAGCATTTCACGCTCATAAATTCCTCCTTCCAGGAAATCAACGACCTCACCCAGAAGATTGTGCGGGTTTCCGAATCTCAGAACAACATCATTGCTGAAGTCTCCGGCAACATTAATGATGCCGGAAATTCCGCAGAAGCCATCACGGACGATGCCAATCAGTATGCCGAAACAGCCACCAGTTTGCAGTCGCAGTTTGACGAGCTTAATAACACTCTGGCCGGGTATACCACAAAATCCGAAAACCGGTAACTGGACCTTATCAGGAAACGGGGCTTGAGCCCCGTTTTTTATTTCCGACCTGGGAACCGAATCCCGGAAATCACAACAACCCCCTCCGGAAAAACTCAAAAGACAGGGGGAGAAGATGATACGGCAGGCGTCTTATCAACAGAATTATTAACAGGTTTGTTCACATGGTTATTCACAGGAATTTCTGATTTCCGGTCTTTTCTGATACCGCCGCAATTTCCTTTCACACAAACCCGGAGCATTCCCCACTGACTCCGCATCCCGGCAATTAAACCAGGCGTCAGTATTCCGGAATTTTCCAAACTGAAGGAAATTCCCGGACTGCCTTTTCACCTTCATCCCGGCTTCTTCCCGCCTTCTTCCAGCCTTCATTATTTCATCCGTTTTCTGCAAATAAGAAAGCGCCGCTAAAACACCCCGCATAACGGTGTTTTGCGGCGCTTCCGCCATGGTTCTTGCAATATTCAGGTTTCCAAGGACAATGAAGAGACCTGGAAACGACATCTCACAGCACCGGATTAAATCTCCTGAGCAAACTGCGCAGCTCTGCCGATATAGTTGGCCGGGGTCAGCTTCCGGAGTGCAGCCTTGCCCTCCTCCGGAATCTCCAGGGTCTCAATAAAGTTCATCATGATCTCGCGATTCACCTTCTGACCGCGGGTCAAAGCCTTGAGCTTCTCATATGGCTTGTCAACTCCGTAGCGGCGCATCACGGTCTGATACGGCTCTGCCAGAACCTCCCAGTTCTGATCGAGCTCCTCCAGCATGTGGGCAGTGTTGGCCTCCAGCTTGCTGACACCCTTGAGGGTGGATTTCATGGCGATTTCAGTGTAGCCTACAGCCACCCCGAGATTGCGGAGGACAGTGGAATCAGTGAGATCGCGCTGCCAGCGGCTTACCGGAAGCTTCATGGCCAGATGACGGAATACGGCATTGGCAATCCCGATATTACCTTCGGAATTTTCGAAATCAATCGGATTAACCTTGTGCGGCATGGTGGAAGAACCTACCTCTCCGGCAATGGTACGCTGCTTGAAAATGCCGAGACAAATGTATCCCCAGATATCCCGGTCAAAATCCATCACAATGGTGTTGAACCTGGCAATGGCGTCAAAGAGCTCGGCAATGTAGTCATGAGGCTCTATCTGGATGGTATAGGGATCCCAGACCAGTCCGAGACTTTCCTCAAACTCTCTGCTGAACCGGTTCCAGTCCACATCGGGATAGGCAGACATATGAGCATTGTAGTTGCCTACCGCTCCGTTGATCTTGCCCATAATCTCGATGCTTTCAATCTGCTTAAGCTGTCTTCTCAGACGATATGCCACATTGGCCATCTCCTTGCCCAGAGTTGTGGGGGAAGCCGGCTGACCGTGGGTGCGGGACATCATGGGATCACAGGCATAGCGGTGTGCCAGGTCGGAAATGGCATCAATCACCTTGCTGAAAAGAGGAACAATTACCTGCTCCCGGGCGGTTTTCAGCATCAGGGCATGGGAATTGTTGTTGATATCCTCGGAGGTACATGCAAAATGGATAAACTCCCTGACGGCACTGATTTCCGGGAAGGCGGCAACCTTGTCCTTCAGAAAATACTCCACGGCCTTCACATCGTGATTGGTGACGCTTTCGTGCTTCTTGATGGCCCGGGCATCTTCAATACTGAAGTTCTCGACTATGTCGTCCAGGAATTTTACGGCTTCGGCACTGAAGGGAGGAACCTCGGCAATTCCCGGTTCCTGAGCCAGCTTTTTGAGCCAGTTAATCTCCACGGTTACCCGGAAACGCATCAGACCGTATTCAGAAAAAATTTCCCGAAGCTCGGAGCATTTGCCGGCATAACGGCCGTCAATCGGCGAAACCGCCGTCAGAGTTGAAAGTTCAAGTTCCATCAGAAAACTCCAGTTATAAACAAAAAAACGTCAGACTCCGGCATTTTCGCCTGATCTGACGATTGACACGCTGTCCCGGAACGCCCGGCATAAAAAAACCGAACCTCCCGGGAAAAACTCAGATGCGCTGAACATGATCAGCCATGTAATCCATAAACCTCCGGCGACGGAAAAACAGTCTGAGACGGCTTCCCCCAAGCTGTCTCCACAAAATCACCGCTCTCACCACGGACAGAAGAAGAGCTCTGATGCGCTGCTGAATCTTCTCCTGTTTGAGATACTCTTCGTTTCCGTAGATCATGATCTTACCGTAGGGACAGGAAGAAATCAGCTTCTTGTAAAGCTCGGCCAACCCCTTCACATATTCGTCCTGAATATCCCTGGGCTCCTCGCCGGCAAAATAAAGGGCATCCAGACTGTGAAGCTCCCGGTCAATGCTGTTCAGCATGGCACTGTCATAAAAGACCTTGGTGCCCAGGCTCAGAAAGGTCAGAATATATTTGGCCAGCTCCATCTCCTGCTTTTCGGATCCGCCGGAAACCGAAAAGGCATCCACAAAAGTCTGATAGCCGAGAACCATATCTTTATCCGGGTATACATCATAGGCCGTCCCGGGATTTTCCACCCTGAGAGCTCTCAGAAGTGCCAGGGGTGCCTCCTCGGATCTGTCCTGATCCCAGGTTCCGAAGCGGGAAATCTGCTGAATAATAGCGGCCCCCTGACTCACAGCCGCCAGTGCCAGCGCCTGCACGGCAATATTGTCTGCCATAAAAAACACCCCCGGATTATACCTCTTTGAGCCTTTCCTCGATTATGCCGCCGCCAAGACAGACCTCTCCGTCATAAAGCACCGCGCTCTGTCCCGGGGTAACCGCCGCCACCTCGGCATCAAATATAATTTTAATTTTACCATCACCGATGTCAATAAGCTCGCAGGGAATATCCGGCTGCCGGTACCTGGTCTTTACGGTATAACGCCCCTCCGCCGGTGTTTCCCTCATGGTAAAACAGAGGTTCCCGGCAATAAGGCCCCGGGACATCAGCCGGGGATGATTCTTGCCCTGGGCCACAATGAGAGCATTCCTGGACACATCCTTGTCCACCACATACCAGGGCTCGTCAGTGCTGTCCTGACGACCTCCGATACCCAGTCCCTTGCGCTGTCCCAGGGTGTGGAACATGAGGCCATCATGCTCGCCGATAACAAGGCCGTCCACCGTTTCAACAGGCCCCTTCTGGGCGGGAATAAAGCGGTTCAGAAATTCGTTGAAGCGTTTTTCTCCGATAAAGCAGATGCCTGTGGAATCCTTTTTCCGGGCTGTGACAAGTCCGGCTTTTTCCGCAATCTTTCTGACATCGGGCTTCAGAAGATCCCCTACCGGAAACAGGGAATGCCCCACCTGCTCATGGCTCAGTGTATAAAGAAAATAGCTCTGATCCTTGTTGGGATCCGTACCCCTGAGAAGCTTCGGACGCTCCTCAAAGGTTCTTCTGACATAATGACCGGTAGCCATATAGTCCGCCTCCAGATCCTCCAGGGCATATTCCAGAAAGGCCCGGAACTTGATTTCCTTGTTACAGAGAATATCCGGATTCGGAGTTCTGCCGGCCTGATACTCTGAAAGAAAGTTTTCAAAAACCCGATCCCAGTACTCGGCTGCGAAATTCACGGTTTTAAGCTCAATGCCGATTTTCTCGCACACCGCACGGGCATCGGCCACGTCCTGGGCTGCGGAACAGTAGGTATCGGTATCGTCCTCCTCCCAGTTTTTCATAAACAGGCCCACCACCTCGTAGCCCTGTTCCTTAAGAAGAAGAGCGGATACCGAGGAATCCACTCCCCCGGACATTCCAACCACCACTTTTTCAGCCATACATCCTCCGCTGTCCCATGATGTCCCCAAAACCGGTTCAAAAACTACGGTCTGACCTCGCGAAGAATGTCCAAAGGATATCTCGCTCCGGCAAAATAGTCCTCCAGGGACCGCTTCACCAGCCGGGTTCTGAAATGGGGCTCCAAATCCTTAAGCTCCTCCCGGGAATACCATGCGGCGCTGAGAATCTCCTGATCCGGATCATGCGGTTTCAGAATTTCGGGAAGAGAATCATTGTTAACGTAGAAGCAGTACCGCTGAATGGTTTCATTTTCCTTTACATAGGTATAAATTCCGGAAAGGCCATCAGGATTCAGTGCAAGCCCGGTTTCCTCGAGAATCTCCCGGCGGATTGCGGCCACGGGATCCTCGCCGCCCTCCAGGTGTCCGGCCGGCTGCCCGAAGACCGGATACGGCGCCTCGTCATACTCCGAAACAAGAAGAAATTTTCCCCGGCATTCAATAATGGCCGCTACGGTTACATAAGGGCGAAATCTTTCCGTCATCTGACTTTCCTGAATATCAAAAATTGTGATCAGTGTTAAAAATCATACCGGAGACAATTTTAGAACAATTGCGATTCACGGTAAAGAGAGAGCATGGCCGCCGGGGATTCGCAAACAGGCATAAAAATGCTGAAAGTAACGTAAATGCCGCGACCAGGTAGGGAACAAAAAGACATGATGACTCTGACGCCGCAGTATGACAAAGCGGGGATTTTCCGGAAGGGGGTTCTGCCGTACGGAGACGGCCCCCGGTGCGAAGCGGAATACAGCGCATTCTCCGTATCCGAAAGTCCGGAGACCGCAGTGTATTTTCCGGAACCCCCGGAATACCGGGGACGCAAGCCTCCTGAGACACCATTTCCGGACTGGCCGGTTCTCGGCAGCGTTGCGGCAGGAATCCTGAATGCCGTTCCGAATCCGGAAAACGTCTTGTTCTGCGCCTTCAGAACTCCGGACTGGAATGCCGGACTTACTCCCTGGCCCGCCCGGACTCCCTTCGGAGAACCGGACTATTCCGGAAAGGGAGCCCTTACCGGAGAATTTCTGGAAACAGCGCTTATCCCCGAGGCGGAGAACCGGAACGGCACCATCAGAAAACGGTATTTCGCCGGATATTCCCTGGGCGGACTCTTTGCAGTCTGGATTCTTGCGGAAAAGAACATATTTGCCGGAGCCGCGGCGGTCTCCCCCTCCCTGTGGTATCCCGGATTCCGGGAATACATTCTGCCGCGGGCCCGCGACCTTACGGGAGATCTCTATCTCAGTCTGGGAACCCTGGAACGCCGGAGCCGCAATAAATATCTCCGGCCCTGCGGCAAAAACTGCGATGACCTTTTCCGGGCTGCCCTGAACCGTCCCGGCTTCCGGACCATTTTTGAAAACACTCCCGGAGGCCACTTCGACCATCCGGAAGGGCGGCTTTTCCGGGGAATTTCCTTCCTGCTGCAAACGGTACACCCCGAAGAGGCCGGTCTGCCCCGGGCTTTCGGAAAGTCCGGATAATTTCCGCACTTTTTTATTCCCGAAGCGGCCTTCCTTCAGGATACTATTGCAATCAGGAGGCATTGCATGTATTCTGAAAACCCCGGCAATACCCGGAAAGAATTGCGAATGCATTGCGGAGATACCATGAACAGCAAAAAGACAGCGAATGATCGTCCCATAGCCGTTAACAAACGGGCCAGCCACGATTATTTCATCGATCAGAGAATCGAAGCCGGTATCGTCCTGGAAGGATGGGAGGTGAAATCCCTGAGAGCGGGCAGAGCCAGCATTGTGGACGGCTATATTCTGATCAAGGACGGCGAAGCCTTCCTGATCGGGGCGAACATCACTCCGCTCAAGATGGCGTCAACTCATGTGGTCTGCGATCCCACCAGAACCCGGAAGCTGCTTCTCAGCAGAAGGGAAATCGACAAGGTGCGGGGCATGACCCAGAAGAGCGGATTCACGGCTGTGCCGCTGAAGCTTTACTGGTCCCGCTGCTTTGTAAAGCTGGAAATGGCCATTGCCCACGGCAAACAGGCTCACGACAAGCGAGACTCCCTCAAGGAAAAGGAGTGGCAAAGGAGCAGGGAACGCATCATGAAGAAGAGCCTCCGCGGCTGACCCTGGAATTTTCCGGATGGTACGGACAATACGAGCCATCCGGCGGTTTAAAACCTCCGGCACTTTACTTTTTTAAGCCGGCGGTGTAGAATTAACACAGTAACAGTTTTTATTAACAAAGGGGATGATTCTGGATTCGACCGGAAGAGTGAAGTCAATATCGCATGTAGAGGGTTGTGCGTAACTCTTAAAACACACACAATAAAGATAATCGCAAACGATGACTCTTTTGCAATGGCTGCCTAAAGCAGTACATGCGCCAGTAGCCGCAGCTTAAAAACCTGGCAGGCTACCCTGAGACCTCTCTCTTCGGTAGGGGAGCAATCTTGGGTCACTTATACCGAATCGGACGTATCCTTCGTCTGGAGGAGTAATCTTAAATCAATCAGGCTATATCCCAAGACAGCGTGTCGGTTCGCGGTCCCGGATGAAAGATCTAAATAAATTCGACTAAACATGTAGACATAGAGATGGATCCTTTTGGGACGCGGGTTCAAATCCCGCCATCTCCACCAATTGCCGTCCTTCTGTCATCCGACAGGAGGATTTTTTATTTCCGGATTCCGAGACCTCCGGATTTTAAACTCCCAAACGGGAAACAGAATACGAATAACACCGCACTCCGCAACTGAGGATCCTTCATGAAAAAACCAGAACTGCTCTCTCCCGCAGGAACCGTCAAAAACCTGCGGTATGCGATAGCCTACGGCGCCGACGCCGTTTACGCCGGCCTGCCGCGCTACAGTCTCAGAGTACGCAACAACGAATTCGATCTGGAATCCATGGCAGCGGCCATTCAGGAACTGCACCGGGCCGGAAAGCGGATGCACGCCGTGGCAAACCTGCAGCCTCATAACAGCAAGCTGAAAACCTTTGTACGGGATATCGGGGATCTGGTAGCACTCGGCCCGGACGCCCTCATTATGTCCGACCCCGGACTTATCATGACGGTGCGGGAAAGCTTTCCGGACATGCCGGTGCATCTGTCCGTGCAGACAAATACCATTAACTATGCCAGTGTCAGATTCTGGGAGCGTCAGGGGATAAAAAGAGTCATTCTCTCCCGGGAACTCTCGCTGGAAGAGATCGAGGAGATCCGCCAGCACTGTCCGGATATCGAACTCGAGGTGTTTATTCACGGTGCTCTCTGCATGGCCTATTCCGGAAGATGTCTCCTGTCGGGATATCTTAACCACCGGGATTCCAATCAGGGAGCCTGCACCAATGCCTGTCGCTGGAAATACACCCTGAAACCGGCCGTCGAAGACAGTACCGGGGATCTCACGGATGCCAAAAACGGCGATCCCGATATCGGACTCGGCCCCGTGTCAGATCGCAGCTATCTTATTGAAGAGCCGGGACGGCCCGGAGAACCGATGCCCGTGGACGAGGATGTTCACGGCACCTATATCATGAACTCCCGGGATCTCTGCGCTGTCCGGCATGTCAGAAGGCTTGCGGAAATCGGCATTGACTCCCTTAAAATAGAGGGCAGAACCAAGTCCTTCTACTACTGCGCCCGCACCGCATCGATATACCGGAAGACCATTGATCTCGCCATGCGGGGCGAAGACGTGACACCGGAAATTCTGGCCGAGGTCAGCACCCTGGCAAACCGGGGCTGGACTGACGGCTTTCTGGTGCGGCACCCGATTCAGGACTACCAGAACTATGAATGGGGGAACAGTGTTACCGACGGCAGTCAGGTAGTGGGTGAGGTTCTGGAGATTGCCGACGACGGCACGGCCCGGATCGC
Source organism: uncultured Ruminobacter sp. (assembly GCA_902776415.1). GTDB lineage: Bacteria > Pseudomonadota > Gammaproteobacteria > Enterobacterales > Succinivibrionaceae > Succinimonas. Next base: position 1,951 of record CACYPY010000027.1, on the reverse strand, counting down.
GGTCAAAAACCGCTTTGACGTCGGGGATCGTCTTGAGATTCTTACCCCGGACGGCAGCTTCTTTATGACGGCAGATCAGATTACTGAAAACAATGTCCCGGTAGCCGCGGCTTTAGGCGACGGACATACGGTTTCCCTGAAAACCCCGGCAAAACCGCATAATGCCGCATTCGCCCTGGTGATCCGACTGCCGCGGGCCGCTTCATAAATCAATGCAGGGGAATATCACGGAATGGCATGCAGAATAAACGGCAAATGCGTCAATTGTGAAATGTGCGAACCGGACTGTCCCGTGGGAGCCATTTCCTTCAACGGCAAAACCTTTGTCATTGATCCCGGACTCTGTACCGAGTGCGCCGGTTTTTACCCGGAACCTCACTGCATCAGCGTCTGTCCCGTCAAATGCATTAAGAGGGAATCTCCCCCTTCCCGGAAAAAAACGTCTGCCCGAAAGGTACCGGACTGAAACGGAATCAATGTACTCAGGAAAACAGCATACTATGCCGGCATCACCCCTGTCTTCAGGGAAGGCTACCGGATGTCCGCGTATCGGGAGGAATGAACGGTTATTATGCCTCTCATCATGTACTCCCGATCCTCGTCAATCATCTCCAGCATGATTCTGGCAATTTCGGGATCAAACTGGGTTCCCATATTCTTTTCGATTTCTGAACGCACCACGTTCTGAGGCAGAGCCTTGCGATAGCTGCGGTCGGAGGTCATGGCATCATAGCAGTCGGCAACACAGATAACCCGGGCAATTTCCGGAATATCTTTCCCCGCCTTCCCGTCCGGGTAACCGCGGCCGTCATAGCGTTCATGATGCCAGCGTGCTCCGATATAAAGATTGGGCATTACCGAAATGTCCTTCAGAATTTCATACCCCTTCACCGGATGACTTTTAATCAGGGCGAATTCCTCGTCGGTAAGTTTGGAGGGCTTGTTGATAATATTGTCGGGAATCGCTATTTTGCCCACATCATGCAGAAGCGCCACATTGAATATCTCTTCCTGCTGGAATTCCGTTTTCCCCATGCGCCGTGCCAGTTCCCGGGAATACTGGGCCACCCGCAGCGAGTGGCCCCGGGTATAGCTGTCCTTGGCGTCAATGGCGCTGGCCAAAGCATAAATAGTCTGGTTCGACAAGGCCTGCAGCTTTTTGTTCTTGTCAATAATTTCAAAGGTATTTTTCTCGATTTCCGTCCGCAACAGATTCTGCGTGCTCATCAGTTCCTGCACATACTCCGCACTGTCACAGATCTCGTTGGACATGTTACCCAGCTCATCGCAGATGGAGGTACGTCTCAGTTCAATATCATGGGCATCAATCTCCTTGGAAATGAAACTCATGAACTTTGTCATATTGTTGGTCATCTCACCGATACGATGTCTGAACCGGCGCGAAATAACGAAAGTGACTATCAGAGCCAGCAGCAAAACCACAACTGAAATGAAAATCGAAAAATGCAGAATCTTTGTCAGCTGCGCAAAGCTTTCCTTCACCGAAATTTTACCGATAACAGTCCATTCAAGTTCCGGAAGATACTCCGCCGCAATAATATAATCCTGATGATCCACTGCCGAGGTATATCGGGTGATTCTGAACTTGTTACCCTCCCCCTTTGCCAGAACCGGGAAATTACCGTCCAGTTCCTTAACCTTGTTCTTCAGGATGTATTCCTTGTTCGGGTGCATCTGAATAAGACCGTCATTATTAACGGCGTAATAGTAACCGGATTCGCCCAGCCTGCGGTCAAAGAACATCTGCATAACCTTGTCTATCTTGACAATGGTTCCGGTTATGCCTATAAGCCTGCCATTCGACGGATCCTTTACCTTGTAGTTGATGAACATGAATGAGTGCGGTGCAAAAAGTCAGTTCCTGACAGACAAATCAGAATCATTAATGGTACTTTACAAACATTAATTAATCAGTATTAATTAACAAATT
>CACYPY010000026.1 GCA_902776415.1 uncultured Ruminobacter sp. | reverse complement strand
TTGAAGTCAATAAACCGCCAGGGAATTTCATCAATGAGCCCTGTAGCTATGCGGTTTTACCAAAAATCGATAAGTTATAAACATACTAGGGAATTAGAGTTCACATCCCGCCGGTTCCGCATAATTCCCGGCGGCAATAAAATTATCCGCCTCACGGGCGGTTTCTGTTATCGGCATTAAGAATGGGGTATAATGCACCATTGTTTTTTAGACGGCCTCTTCAGGCTTTACGAACGTTACGAAACGTAAAAAGGTTTAATCTATGTCAATGCGCTCAGTATATTGCGGCGATGTCAATGAACAGCATCTTGAAAAGGAAGTGACTCTGTGCGGCTGGGTACACCGCCGCCGCGACCTTGGAGGTCTTATCTTTATTGATATGCGGGACCGCGCCGGAATTGTTCAGGTTTATTTCGATCCGGATCAGAAGGAAGCTCACGCTCTGGCTGCGGAACTCAGAAACGAGTTTTGTATCAGGGTGCGCGGCATTGTGAAGGCCCGCCCTGACAATCAGGTAAACGCCAAAATGGCTACCGGAGCCGTGGAGGTGCAGGCCCGGGAACTGGAGATTATCAACCGTTCCGCACCGCTGCCCCTGGACGCCGTTATCTTGACGAGCACGGCTTTATCGATACCGAAACTCCGGTGCTGGGCAAGCCCACCCCGGAAGGAGCCCGGGACTACATTGTTCCCAGCAGAATTCATCATGGCAAGTTTTATGCGCTGCCGCAGTCTCCGCAGCTTTTCAAGCAGCTTCTTATGATGAGCGGCTTTGACCGTTACTATCAGATCACCAAATGCTTCCGGGACGAGGATCTGCGTGCCGACAGACAGCCGGAGTTCACCCAAATTGATATCGAAACCTCGTTTATGACCGCCCGCGAGGTGCAGCTTGTCGTGGAGGAAATGATTGTCGGACTCTTTAAGGAGATAACCGGATCGGATCTGGGACAGCTCCCGGTAATGACCTGGGATGAGGCCATGAGCCGTTTCGGATCCGACAAGCCGGATCTCCGTATCAGCGCCGAAATGAAGGATATTGCCGATATTGTGAAGGATACCGAATTCGCCGTGTTCCGGGATCCTGCCAATACCCCGGGCGGCAGAGTCTGCGCGCTTTGCTTCCCCGGTATCCAGGACAAAATCACCCGCAGGAAGATTGACGAGTATACCGACTACGTAAAGGTGTTCGGAGCGAAAGGTCTGGCCTGGATGAAGGTGCTGAACGATGCCGGCGATGCCTCTTCAGTGCAGTCTCCCATTGCCAAGTTCCTGACCCCCGAAATGATCAGGGGCATTCTGGAACGTACCGGAGCCCGGGCCGGAGACATTATTTTCTTCGGAGCCTCCACTGACAAAAACCAGATTTCCACCGCGATTGGAGCTCTGAGACTCAGGGTTGCAAAGGAATTCGGCCTGGTGTCTCCGGGGTACCGTGCTCTCTGGGTGGTGAATTTCCCGATGTTCGAGAAGAACGAGGACGGTTCCATTGCCGCCATGCATCATCCCTTTACAGCTCCCGAGGGAGTTTCCCCGGATGAGCTTAAGAACGATCCTTACAGCGTTTACGCTGATGCCTACGATATGGTAATCAACGGCTATGAGGTCGGCGGCGGTTCCGTGCGTATTCACCGCGAGGAGATGCAGCAGGCGGTGTTCAATGTTCTCGGTATTTCTCCCGAGGAACAGAAGCGCAAGTTCGGCTTCCTTCTGGAGGCCCTCAAGTACGGTGCGCCTCCTCATGCGGGACTGGCCTTCGGTCTGGATCGTCTGACTATGCTCCTGACCGGCACTGAAAACATCCGAGACGTTATCGCCTTCCCGAAGACCACCGCAGCTTCCTGTCTTATGACCGAGGCTCCGAGTCAGCCGTCCGACGAGGCCATGGGCGAACTGGGAATTGCAATTACCGATTTTGAGGAATAACCCTGCGAAAGGGGCGGATTCCGGCCCCTTGTTGCTAAAATTTAGGAGATAATCTATGTCTGGACACAGCAAATGGGCGAATATCCGCTTCCGCAAGGCGGCTCAGGACGCCAAGAGAGGCAAGGTATTTACCAAGCTTATTCGAGAAATCACCACAGCCGCCCGTCTTGGCGGAGCTGATGAGTCATCCAACCCGAGACTGCGTGCTGCGGTTGCTGCCGCACTTTCTCAGAATATGACCCGCGACACCATCAAGCGTGCCGTGGATCGCGGTGCCGGCGGCGGTGATGGCGCTGAACTGGAAACCGTGATTTACGAGGGTTATGGTCCGTGCGGTTCCGCCATTATGGTTGAGTGCATGACCGACAACCGCAAGCGCACGGTGGCCGATGTCAGACACTGCTTCACCAAGTTCGGCGGCAATATGGGCACCGAGGGCTCTGTGGGCTTCCTGTTTACCAAGAAGGGCGTGATTTCCTTCGAGAAGGCCGATGAGGAGAAGCTGATGGAGATTGCTCTTGAAGCCGGTGCTGATGATGTGGTGGCCAATGATGACGGCAGCTTTGATGTATATACCACTCCGGAAGCCTTCGGAGCCGTGCTGGATGCGATTGATGCTGCCAGCCTGGTTCACAGCAATGCCGAGGTAACCATGGTTCCTTCCACCGAGGCCCAGATTGACAAGGATCATGCCGAAACCTTCATCAAGCTCGTTGATTCCCTGGAGGATCTTGACGACGTGCAGCAGGTTTACCATAACGGCCAGATCCCTGACGACGTGGCAGAGAGCCTGTAAGAGATCAAAAACGGAGTCCTGAAAAGGGCTTCTGTGAGAGTGTCGCAAAGCAGATTCGGGAGAATAATCCCGGGTCTGTTTTTTTTATTTGCGCAGTGCGCGGGGATTTAGCCGTTCCGGCCCGAAAGTGCCGGCGGGGGAAAAATCAGAGTTCTTACTGAATGAACCGGAGATAGTTTTCCACATGAGGGTGACCGCGGTGCAGCGCAAAATTCAGAGTTCTGGAAACCGAGGTGTTGATAACCAGCTCTTCGGGTATTCCGGCTTCATTGATGATGTCGATGGCATGCCCGAGATTTCCGATATTGCTCATGAAGTGCGAGTCGGAACCGACGCTTACCGTGGTCTGATACTTTTTGCAGAGTCTGGCGGTTTCGAGACAGAACTCATTGCTTCCGACGCGGGATCCGGCACCGCTGGCGGCATTGATTTCAATGGCCACCCCGTACTCCGCGGCACAGCGGACAATGGCCTCCAGATCCTTGGGATAGTTGGGGTCTCCGGGATGGGCCACCACGTCGATGGTTCCGGATTTTATGGCCTTAAGCACAATGTCGGTATTGGCGTCGCGATCCTGGCTTTCCATGGCTCCGCGATGAAAGCCGCACAGTACCAGGTCCAGAGTGCGGTAGACCCGGGGCGGGCAGTCGGTTTTGCCGCCGAGCAGAAAATTCGCTTCCATTCCCTTGAGAACAATAACCCCGTTGACGGTGTCCGGAATGGCCTTTACCGCATTTTTAAAGTGCAGAATATCGGCGGAATCAGCGAGCTGCGGGCCGTGATCCGTCATGGCCAGAATTTTGAGACCTTTTTCCCGGGCGGTCAGCGTGTTTTCGTAAATGGTGCTGTAGGCATGGGTGCTTGCCAGTGTATGACTGTGGAGGTCGGCGATTAGTTTTTCAATCATGTTATTCCGGATGTTTTGTTTCTGCACACATTCTTATTGTACTATTTTCGGAAAATCCGCTCAGATTTTTTTTGGCCGGGGATAGGTTTTTCTGTCAGGAGCGGCTTTCACTTTTTGTTTTTGCTGATATCCGGGAATCAGGTATCATGCAATTGCCGTTTTCAGGAGTCGTAGGAGAATCTCCGGCTCTTATGGAAACTTCGGTACCGGTTCCGGTGCTGTGAGGTCTTGCTCCGTCTTGCAACAATAGAACGATAGGCCGTTCAGTTTTCCGGTTTTTGGCATTTTTCTGAAATTCAGGATCAGTATAACGCAATGATTGGCTTTTTTGTTCGGAAGCAGTTGCCGAGAAGTTTTTCATAAAGACAAGCCTCTAAAATGATGATAATGAGAAGTTTCAGGATACTTCGTCTCCCCTGGACAGATGGTTTATTGATATCTGGCGAGGCAATGACGGAAGGTTCTGTCTTGCGGCAGTATGTCCGGGAAGCGGGTTCAATCTTTATACCTCGGAACTTGTATCCGGTGAATTCTTTGGGGTTGTTCCCCGAATCCTCCAGCGAGGAATTCGGAAGATACTGGGTTATTACGGAGTGAAGAAGGCTGTAATTGATGATTATCTTGCCGAGACTCCGAGATTTGTCCGGGCACTCTCCAAAAAAGAAGAGGGGAGGTTTTTAAGGAAATTCACTATGGTTGCCAGAGTTTATGCCGCGGATCTGCGTGATGATATGCCCGAATTTGACGGAAACACCATGAAAAGGCTTAATAACGTCAGGGGGCTGACATTGAAAAGGGGGTACGGAACCCCCGAGGAGATGATGTGGAAAAAGCTGGAGGAGCGCTATCATACCTCGATATTCGAGGGGGCGTTTGAGATCAGCGCCGTCTTTGATGCTGAGAAGTTCCAGGTTAAAAGAGTCTTCAAAGTACCGTTAAGATACACGTTTCTGGACCTGCACTGTGCCTTGCAGTATCTTTTTGGCTGGGAATTCGAGCACCTTTTTGAATTTTCCCTGAAGGATGATCGGAAACTGGTCTGTAATGAAGAAGCCCGGATGTCAGTGGCGGCAGACTTGCGAAAACAGTCACTCTCTCGGGTACCCTGAATCCCGGTGATGCCTTCAGTTATTTTTATGACTTCGGGGACAGCTGGATGGTGTCATTGCATGTTGACGGCATCGACAGTGTATATGAAAAGGATTATCCGGAATGTCTCATGAGCGAGAATGCCGCGCCTCCTGAAGACGTGGGGGTATCTTTGGATATCTCCATTTTATTGAGGTAATGGAGAACCCTGATCATCCGGAGCACGAGGAGATGGCGGAATGGTTCGGAGAAGAATGGGATCGCAAAGGGCCGGACATTGCGGATTTAAACCGCAGTCTGGCTGCCATGAGCCGTATCGGGAAATGATATCCCGGGAAGACGGGACGGGTGCTCTCCTTCCCGGTGATTTTTTCGATCCCGAAATCATTTCCGGCTGATGCCGTTTCCTTTTTTGCCGGAAGGCGCGGCAGGCTTTTTCTGGGAAATTCCGGTTTTTGCCGGAGGCGGTGTAACGGCGTTAACCGGAGGCTTTTTTGCGGAACCGGGATTTTTCGGGAGATTGGAGGGATTTGCGGGTTTCGGGGGCTCCTTTCCGGCAGGAGGAGACTGCGGGGCGGGTTTATTTTCCAGAGGTGCCGGTTTGGGCTTTTCGGACGAAGCCGGAGTGTCCCGGGTTACCCGGTACAGGTTGAGGTGTTCCAGGCTGATAATGCCGTTTTTTACCGATACGATGCAGAGGAAACTGAGATTGTCCGGACCGTCGGCATTTCCGGCCACGGAGTATTTGGTCTGATCTTCATCTGTCGGAGCGGGAACCCGTCTGTCGGTGATGCTTACGTGATAATCCTGCCCCAGCCGGAATTTAACCATGGTGGTGCAGTACTTTTCAGTATCCCTGACATGCCGGTTGTCCTTCTGGAGCTTTTTCTGCTCCTCGGCATCCAGGGCGCGTCTTGCGGCCATAAGCTGTCCTTCGTCAACGGTATTCCGGAGCGGCAGGGCCGCGGCGTTAATTGAGGCGGTCAGGGCGGCGCCCAGGACCAGTATTGCTGTTCTGTTCATTGTTTGGACCGTAACTCTGATTTTTCACTTTTTTCACAAATGTTATCCGGACTTTTTCATTCGGACTTTTTCATCCGGACTTTTCTGTCCGAAATCTTCAGGCACTTCGGGGACAGTACCCGGAAATGCTATTCCGGATGCCGGGCCATTTCCGTCACCATCTCCCTCACAAAGGGAATGCGATCTTCGGGATTTTCCGGTACCCGGAGAATCCGGATCCGGTTGGGCCCGTCCATGCTGTAGGTTTTCGGATTCTCAAAAATAAGACGGGTAAGATATTCAAAGCTGACATGCACGGCATCCCCGAACGTTATTGAGCCGTATTTACGGTTCATGTCAATGGCGGTGATACCCAGCTTTCGGGCCGTTATTCTGATCTTCTGGATGTCAAAAAGGCTGGCGGATTCTGCCGGCAGGGTTCCGAAACGGTCGATGATTTCCGATCTGAGATCATCCACCTCGGCATCGGTAACCGCCGACGCCAGTCTTTTGTAGAGAGTGAGTCTCGTGGTAACATCAAAGACGTAGCTTTCCGGAAGCAGCGCCGGAATGCGAAGTTCGACCCCGGTTTCCCGGGAGCTCATGCTGTCGGGAGTTAGCTCCCGTCCGGCCTTCAGGGTTTCGATGGCGTTTTCCAGCATTTCCATGTAGAGCGAAAAGCCGATGCCCTCGATCTGTCCCGACTGCTCCGCACCCAGGATTTCGCCGGCCCCCCGGATTTCCAGATCCTGGGTGGCCAGAATAAAGCCGGAGCCCAGTTCCTCCAGCGAGGCAATGGCTTCCAGTCTCTTTTTGGAATCCTGGGAAATCTGCCCGCCTTCCGGAGTCAGAAGATAGGCATAGGCCTGATGGTGGGAACGTCCCACCCGGCCGCGGAGCTGATGGAGCTGCGCCAGTCCCAGCTTGTCCGCTCTTTCCATTATGATGGTGTTGGCTGTGGGAATGTCGAGACCGGTTTCGATGATGGTGGAGCAGATGAGCACGTTGTATCGCTGATGATAGAAATCATGCATGATTCGGGAAAGCGTCTGTTCGGGCATCTGGGCGTGCGCCACGGCTATGCGGGCCTCGGGAATCAGCTCGGTCAGCTTTTCCTGTACTCCGGCAATGGACATGACGTCATTGTGGAGATAATAGGTCTGACCGCCGCGGTTGAGCTCCCGGAGAATGGCCTCCCGGATCAGCCCCTCGTCATACTCGTGAACAAAGGTACGTACCGCGAGACGCTTGGCCGGAGGGGTGGCAATAATGGAGAGGGAACGGAGGTTGTTCATTGCCAGATTGAGGGTGCGGGGAATCGGGGTGGCGGTCAGGGTCAGGATATCCACCTCGGAGCGCAGTTTTTTGATTTTTTCCTTCTGGGCAACGCCGAACCTGTGCTCCTCGTCCACAATCAGGAGTCCCAGATCACTGAAGGAAATTCCCGAGGACAAAAGCTTGTGGGTGCCGATAACGATATCGACAGTTCCCTTTGCCAGTTTTTTGATTACCTCATGCTGTTCCCTCGCGGTTTTAAAACGGCTGAGACAGGCGATTTCCACCGGGGTGTCGGCAAAGCGATCCCGGAAGCTCTCATAATGCTGGTCCGCCAGGATGGTGGTGGGTACCAGGATGGCCGTCTGTCTGCCATTGGAGACTGCGATAAAGGCGGCCCGCATGGCCACTTCGGTTTTGCCGAAACCCACGTCGCCGCAGATCAGGCGATCCATGGGCCTGTCGGATTTCATGTCGTTTTCCACGGCCGTTATTGCCGCGATCTGGTCATCGGTAAGCTGGTAGCCGAAGCGGGCGGCGAAACGGCGGTACTCATCTTCCGGAATCTTATAGGAAAACCCCTTTCTGATTTCTCTTCTGGCATAGACCTCCAGAAGTCCCGCCGCCACGTCCCGGATCTTTTCCTGAGCCTTTTTGCGGGCCTTTTCCCACTGATTGGATCCCAGTCTGGTCAGGACGACCTTTTCGGGATCGGCTCCGGTATAGCGGCTCAGGAGGTGCAGGGACGATATGGGAACGTACATCCTGGCGTTCTGGGCATATTCCAGTGCCACAAAATCAGATTTCAGACCTTCGATTTCGAGAGTTTCCAGCCCCAGATACCGCCCGATGCCATGCTTTTCGTGTACCAGAAATTCCCCGGGCTTAAGTTCTCCCAGATTTCGGATGATGGCGTCGGGGTTAATGGCTCTTTTGCTGTTTCGGCGGGTGCGGGGGGTGTACCGGGCTCCCAGAAGCTCGGTTTCGGTAATCAGTGCCAGATTGCCTTTCAGAAATCCTGAATTAAGAGGGGCGACGGCAATGCCGGTTTTTTCCGGAGATTTTAAAAAATCCGCCACGGAATCAAAATGCACGGGTCTCAGAGAACTCAGCAGCATTTCCTGAAGAATGGCCTCCCGGCCTTCGGACCCCGCTGCAAACAGAATTTTTCCGGAAAACTCCTTCCGGAATTTAATGACGGCCTCGCAGGGATCGGACTTGCCGTGATTTACCGCCAGCGGGGGTACCGGTGCTGTCCCGAGATCCCTTACGGCGGCCGGGAGATTTTCCGGCTTTTCCGGCCAGATCCGGAAGTTTTCGAACCTGGCTAGTGTTTTAAGCAGCTCGTCGGGATTCACATACAGAAGATCCGGATCCAGACTGGGATGATCCGGATTTCCGGCATTTTTAAGGGCGCGGGTCCGGATATCAGCCCAGTACTCGTCCAGGGTATCCCGAAGACTTTCCAGAACAAACACGGGGCTTTCCGGAGGCAGGTAATCGCAGACTGTGGCTGTGCTGTCGAAGAACAGCGGAAGATAATGCTCGATACCTGATGGAATTACCTTGCGGGAGATCTGCTGATAGATGTTGTGAAGGGCCAGGTTTTCGGGATTGAGCTTGTCGCGGTAGCGTTTCCTGAAGGTATCGATGGCTGCCTCGGTTACCGGGAATTCGCGGGCCGGCAGGATTTCGATCTTTTCAACGGGTTTTACCGATTTCTGGGTTTCGGGATCGATGATGCTGATGGTTTCTATTTCATCGTCAAAGAAATCCAGCCGGTAGGGGACATTGCCGCCCATGGGAAACAGATCCACAATGGAACCTCTTACGGCGAATTCCCCGTGTCCGAGTACCTGCTTCGCAAGCAGGTATCCGGCGGAGGAGAGCTTTTCCCGGAGCCTGATAATGCTCATGGTATCGCCTTTTCTGATCATAATCGCCTGGGAGTTTATAAAGGATTTCGGGGATACCCGGGTCATCAGAGTGGTTCCGGCGGCGATAATCACCATTTTGCGAACGGTATCCATCCGGGACAGGATTTCCAGCCGGCGGGAGATGATGTCCTGATAGGGGGAAAAGGTGTCGTAGGGCAGGGTTTCCCAGTCAGGAAAATACCATACCGGAGTATCCTTCATGATAAACCGGAGCTCCTGCTCCAGATCCAGGGCTTCTTTCACGTTTCTTGTGACAATCAGTGCCGGAAAGGCGGAATCCTTCACCGCATCGGCTATGAAAAAAGACGGCGAGGAGCCGTAAAGTCCTGAAAATCTCAGCCTGGAAGCGGCTTTGGCGGCTGGCCTGACATTGAAGGAGATAAGGGCATCCATCCTGAAAAATTTCCTTGTTTGAATCATGTGTTTCCCTGACATATGATACCACTTTACGGGGCGGTCCCGAAAATCACCCGGGATGCCGGAAGCGGGATAGTTGATTCCTGCGGGTACGGCGCATTCCGGTAACTGAGATTTTTGGAATCCGTTCTTTTTTTGACAAAAAGCGGAATTTCGGAGAGAGAAATCTTGAAAACTGGTTTCACAGTAAATCCCGAAAGCCTTTGATTATCAAAGGAGCCCGGCAGATTGGGAAAACCGCTTCAATAAAAAGGTTCGCCGCGATGCATTACAGCAATGTCGTGGAAATCAATTTTGTTGAAAGTCCTGGTTTTAAAAAGATTATCGAGGATGGCTACAGTCCCGTGGAAATCATAAGAAACATTACCAGGATCAGTCCGGAAACTGTATTTGTTCCGGGAGAACTGGACGCCAGAGAACCGTCCTGAATCCGGAATCGGCAGGATGACTGCAGAGAAAATATAGCGGGAATGCAGTGGCAGACTGTTTGCAGCAAACACCGACAAGGAGTGCGGCATTGCGTTCCGGTCGCAATTTTTAAGAAACTCGCTGACAGCGTCGGGGGATACATTGTAGTATAGCCGGCAGTACCGGTTGCCGGCGGGGTGCCGGAATCCTGGAATGTCCTGCTAGAACAATGAAACGAGGGTTGCCAATGAAATTCATGAAAAACATTCTGTCTTTATCCGCATTGCTGATGATTGCCGGTGCTGGGCCGGCTCTGGCGGAGAATTCTGATAATTCCAGAAAGGAGGTTGAGGCCAAATACAGTATTCAGAATGACCTGAGTTATCCCGGAGCCTTTTACGGCAGGCATTTTACCGGCAAAAAGGGAGACTATGAGGCTATCAGTGTCATGGCGCTCTATTCCGGAGAAACAGAAAATCCGGATAAGATTATCACCGGGCCTGTGAAAGAATTTCTTAAGTGTTCGAAGATGGATTTCAAATCTTCCGGAAGCGAAGACGAGGTCTATGATTATGATGACTTCAAGGGGTGCGTGACTCCGTCAGGAAAGGTTTTTGACGGTTTTGTCGGCTGTACCGGCGGTTTTCACTGGTTTACCGTGTATTCAGCGGGGATGCCCGAGGCTGATGTTGAAGCCATAAAGGATTATGACACCGACTTCAGCGATACTCTGGCGGCGCAGGATTATCCTTCGATGGAGGCTCCTTCCGAGAAGGTCAGTAAGAAGCTCCCGGCCGGATATGTTCTGCTGCCTACTTTCCGGTATCTTCTGGACGGGGCTTATGCCTACATTGCCAAAACCTATGTCAATCCTGATACGGGGCGTCTCTACAGCTACCAGATTCTGGGAGAGGAACAGCTCCGGGAATACGATTTTGCCGGCGGGGTAAAGGAGTTCTGCGGGGCCGGTGCCTCTATTAAGGCCGAGGGCAAGGACAGTTCGGCTGTCAAAGGATGCTCCTCGCGTCAGTGGGTTAAGCCAGGGAAGGTTCTCGGAAAGATCACGAACAATGTTTCCGCAAATAAGCTCACCGTGGCCGAGACTTACAGCGCCGATATGTCCGAGGCCGATCTCGCGGTGTTCCGGGCCGAGGTTTCAGAAAGGGTAAAGACCTTTAATCCCGGGGATTTCGAGTTTTAAGGGCGAAGAAGCTTCTCCTGTCAGGCCGTTTTGGGCCCTCGGAAGCCGTTATTTTCTGTCGCCGATTTTCCCCGGTATTCTCTTATTATCCGATGCCGGGCCGGGAATTTCCGGTCCGCGTCTTTGCCGGGGCTTTGTATCCCTTATCTTCCTGCTGTTCTGATTTCCGTTCTGCGCCATTCCCGGACCTGTCACAGGAACAGAAAAGTTCAAATGTCATATTCACAAAAAACCCAATATTCAGTATATTTATTGTTTTGTTGTCGAAACTGAAAAATTATGAAAATCGGGGTTGTTTATGATCGGTTCGCTGAGAGGAAAAATTCTGGAAAAAAATGCGCCTGAGGTGCTTCTGGAGGTCGGCGGAGTCGGCTATGAGCTGGCAGTGCCCATGATGAGCTTTTACAAGCTTCCGGAGCCGGGGCAGGAGACGTTCCTCTATGTGGCCCATATCATCAAGGAGGATTCCGAAAGCATGTACGGCTTTGCGGACAAATCCTCCAAAAAGCTGTTTCTGGAGCTTATAAAGGTATCCGGCATCGGCCCGAAAACGGCACTGGCGGTGCTGTCGGCCATGACTCCCGAGGATTTTGCAAAAACCATCAGGGACGGCAGCTATCAGCCTCTGACAAAGATTCCGGGCGTCGGCAAGAAAACCGCCGAGAGAATTGTGGTGGAGATGCGGGATCGGGTAGCGGAATGGGCTGATCCCAAAACCCAGGCGGAGGTTAAGAGCAGCGGCGCTGCCGCTCCCCTGCTTCCAGATACCGATCAGGAGGAGGAGGAAGCCTGTCAGGCCATTGTTTCCCTGGGTTACAAGCCGCAGTGGGCTTCGGCCGCAGTGCATAAGGTTTTCAAAAAGGGGATGACTCCGGAGGATATTATCAAGGCGGTTCTGGCTACGGTTTAGCCGGAGCCGGCATTCTGCGTTATGACGGATTTTTTATGCCGGCATGTCAAGGAATACAGTTTCAGGGTTCCCGGAGGTATGAGATTCTGAATAACAGATTCGGGAGCCGGTTTTAACGAAGAGAAAGCAAAACGGGAATTATTGCAATGGCAGTGGAAAAGGACAATCTGAAGAGTGTCTCCCCGGCAGCGGAAAAAGGAGGAGCGAAGGCGACGGATCTTTCCGGGCGGATGATGTCGGGGGAGACCGGCGGCGGCGAGGACGAATCTCTGGACCGGGCTCTCCGGCCGCAGTTTTTCAGGGACTATATCGGTCAGGAGAGTCTTAAAAGCAATCTTGAAATCGCCATCAAGGCGGCCCTTAAGAGAAAGGAACCCCTGGATCATGTGCTGGTGTACGGGCCTCCGGGGCTTGGTAAAACCACGGTGGCCAGCATTATTGCCAATGAAATGAAGTCCAGCCTGATTACCACCTCCGGGCCGGTTCTGGAGAAGAAGGGCGATCTGGCGGCTTTGCTGCTGAGGCTTAAAAAGGATGACGTGCTTTTCATCGATGAAATCCACAGACTTAATCCGGTGATTGAGGAGTTCCTGTATCCGGCCATGGAGGATTTCAGTGTCGATATCATGATGGGAGAAGGTCCGGCGGCAAGATCCATGAGGGTTCCGGTAGCTCCGTTTACCCTTATCGGAGCCACTACCAAGGCAGGTTCCCTGACCTCGCCGCTCCGGGCCCGCTTCGGCATCGTGGAGCGTCTTAACTACTACAGCCACGAGGAGCTTCGGACTATCATTGACAATTCCTCGAAGCGGCTCAGGCTTGACATTGATGCCGCAGGATCCCTGGAGATCGCCAAAAGAAGCCGCGGCACTCCCAGAATCGCCAACAAGCTGCTCCGCCGGGTGCGGGACTATGCGGATGTGAATAATTCCGGAATGATAACCGGTCCTGTTGCAAGAAAGGCCCTGGAGCTTCTTAACATTGATGATCTGGGCTTTGATTATTTTGACAGGCAGTATCTTCTGACAATAATGCAGGATTTTCAGGGGAAACCGGTGGGGCTGAACACTCTTGCCGCGACACTGGGAGAGGATCGGGATACCATTGAGGATGTGCTGGAGCCCTATCTTCTTCAGGAAGGATTTATTCAGAGAACCCCCCGGGGACGGGTGGTTACGTCAAAGGCCTATGCTCATTTCGGGATAGAGGAGGAAAAGCAGTGATTAATTCAGATCCGGCAATGAAGACAGAGAATGCCGATCCGTTTTCCATCAAGGTCAGGGTTTATTTTGAGGATACCGATGCCGGTGGCGTGGTTTACAATGCCAATTATGTGAAGTTTATCGAGAGAGCCAGAACGGAGTGGCTGAGGCACCGCGGCTACGAGCAGCGCGGCATGCTGGAATCAGGGCTGGGTTTTGTAATAGCCTCGCTGGAGGTCAGCTTCAAAAAGCCGGCCCGGCTTGATGACGAGCTTACCGTAACCTGCGAGGTGGAGAGTCTGATGTCGGCCTCGGTAACCTTCCGGCAGACGGTGCTGAATCAGAAGGGAGAACTGCTGATTACCGCCCGGGCCAGAATTGCCTGTGTTGACATGAAAGCCATGAAGCCCTGCCTGTTCCCGGAAAACCTGAAGAGGATTTTTGCCGGAGAGGATGCCGGAAGCGGTCAGTGATTTCCGTTCTCCCGCGCTCAGGATTTTACGGGGATAAAAGCCTGACAACATGGTGTATAATGCGGGACTGTTTATCCCGGGAGACCCCGCAAGGGGCGTTTTTGTGAAAAAAAGAGGTAGAAAGTGACTGCTGAAGAATTGCCAATAAGCGCTGCCGAATCCGTGCGGGAAGCCGCCATTTCGGCCGGCGCGGATATCTCCATTACCAGTCTTATCATGCATGCCAGTCCGCTGGTGCAGGGGGTAATGCTTTTTCTGGTTCTCCTCAGCATTGTCAGCTGGACAATCATTATTCAGCACGGAAGATATCTCAAGAACTGCCGCAAGGAGGCAGATGCCTTTGAGGATCGATTCTGGGGCAGCTCGGATCTGAATACTCTCTACCATGGCTGTGTGGGAAACCGGGATCAGTCCGCCATGGAAAAGATCTTTGTCGCCGGATTCAAGGAGTTTGCCAGAATGCACCGGGACGGGGTTAAGAACAAGGACACGCTGATGGACGGCACCTACAGGGCCATGAAGGTAAGCTGTTCCCGGGAGCTTGAGGAGCTGGAAAATCATCTCCCCACGCTGGCTACCATTGGTTCCATTAGTCCGTATATCGGCCTTTTCGGGACGGTGTGGGGCATTATGAGCGCCTTTATTGCGCTTTCCGCCGTGAAAAATGCCACTCTGGCGATGGTGGCTCCCCCTATTGCCGAAGCCCTGATTGCCACTGCCATGGGTCTTTTTGCGGCAATTCCGGCCGTGCTGTTCTACAACCGCTATGTTACCAAGGTTGACAAGCTGGAAAATCAGTATCTGAACTTTATTGACGAGTTTTCCACCATCCTTAACCGCAATACCGCGGCGAATGCGGAAAAGGCGGAAAAGACTGACAGAAAGGGGCAGCCGTCATGAACCGCAGCCGTGCCAAAAAGCGTCCCATGGCAGAGATCAATGTGGTGCCGTATATCGATGTGATGATGGTGCTTCTGGTGATATTTATCGCCACGGCTCCGGTGGTTATGCAGGGGGTTACGGTGGATCTGCCGCAGGCCGAGTCGGAGGCCATGAGCGAGGATCAGAAGATTCCTGTTATCTGCAGCGTTGATGCCCGGGGAAAGTATTTTGTGGAGATTCCCGGTGGCGGTACCGTTCCCGTGGAGTCGCTCCGGGATCTTTCCGACAGGGTAAAGAGTTATCTTGCGGAGAAGCCGGGGTCTCCGGTGGTGGTGCAGGGAGATGTCCGGGCTTCGTATGACAGCGTTATTCAGCTTATGAATTCCCTGAAGAATGCCGGCGTGGAAAGTGTGGGACTGGTGACAGAGCCTCTGAACAGCAAGTAGAGCCGGTTTCCGGAATATAAGAGAATTGACCGGACCGTTTTTTTCGGTCCAGTATGGAGTTACTGTTAATGAAGTACAGTCTTACAACATCAGCTGTAATTGCAGTGTTGTTGCATGCGGCGCTGTTCGCTGTGCTTTTTTTTAATGTAGACCTTACTCCCGAAGAGACAAAGCAGAATGAAAAGCCGCTGATCCATGCCACCATGGTGGATTATAATTCTCTGCCGGCCCAGAAGGAGGCCCGGAGAAAGGCGGAGCTGGAGGCCAGGAGAAAAGCGGAGGCCGAGGCCCGCAGAAAGGCAGAGGCAGAAGCCAGAAAAAAGGCGGAAGCAGAGGCGAAAAAGCGGGCGGAAGCCGAAGCCAAAAGGAAAGCCGAGGAAGCCCGGAAACAGGCTGAGGCCGAGGCCAAAAGGAAAGCCGAGGAGGCCCGAAAGCAGGCTGAGGCCGAGGCCAGGAAAAAAGCCGAGGATGAGGTCAGGGCTCTGGCCGAGCGGAAGGCTGCCGAAAAGGCCCGAAGCCGAGGCTAAGAAGAAGGCTGAAGAGGAAGCTAAAAAGAAGGCCGAAGCCGAGGCTAAGAAGAAGGCTGAAGAGGAAGCTAAAAAGAAGGCTGAAGCCGAGGCTAAGAAGAAAGCAGAAGAGGAAGCTAAAAAGAAGGCCGAAGCCGAGGCCAGGAAGAAGGCCGAAGCAGAAGCCAGAAGAAAAGCCGAGGAAGAAGCAAGACGAAAGCGCGAACAGTCGCTGGAGGATGATATTCTGGGTTCTTTGGACGGTCCGGGCGGCTCCTCTCAAAGCGGCACGAATGCTCAGCTCGAAATGGCCCAGCGTTACGGGATGACCGTTAAGAGCATCATTGAAGAAGCATGGCATGTGGAGAAGGCCATGAACGGCAAGACGGTGAATATCACCATCAGGCTTTCCGAAAACGGCAGTATCAGCGGTGAAAACTGTACTGGGGACAGTCGGGTATGCCAAAGTGTCAGACAGGCGCTGGACAGGATTCATGCCTTTCCGGCACCGCCGAAGGAATGCAGCGACTGCCGGGTAATTCATCTGAAGATGACTCCGCGGATTTAACAGAGATTTAATTACAGGGAGCCGGTGTCTGAATCAATAAAACACCGGAATTGCAAATATGAAAGTATGGGAAAAGGCCTTCAGCGCTCTGGTGCTGTTTTGGGGATTTGCGGGAACCGGTCAGGCGGATCTGAACCTGGAAATTACCGGGGGCATGGATATCGGCAGAAAAATAGTGGTGGTTCCCTTCGGAGGTCAGAGCGCGGCCCGGGAGGATCAGGATCTGGCGGGAATCATTGCTGCCGATCTTACCCGTTCCGGAGTGTTTTCTCCGGTGGCAGCCGGCGGGCAGAAGGCATCTACCGGAGATGAGGTCAGAACCTCAGATTTTCCGGCCGGAACCGAGGCAGTGGTGGTAGGCCGGGTGGCCAAGGGAGCTTCCGGATATGTGGTTAATTTTGAGCTGGTGTCCCTGACATCGGGAAATCCTCTGGTTATTCAGGGCGTCAAGGCGGATGTCCCTGCCGGCAGGCTGCGGGAATACGGGCATAGGATCAGCGATCAGGTTTACGAAAAGCTCACCGGAACCAAAGGGGGATTCGGCACCAGAATCGCCTACATTAAAAGATCATTTGCCTCAAAGCATCCTTATCAGCTGGCAGTAGCCGACTATGACGGCAAAAACGAGAAGGTGCTTCTGGTTTCATCGCAGCCTTTGATGAGTCCCAGGTGGAGAAATGACGGCCGGACTCTGGCCTATGTGTCTTTTGAACAAAGGAAGCCGCAGATTTACACTCTGGATATTGTTTCCAGAAGCAGAAAGCTTATTACCAGTTTCCCGGGACTTAACAGCAACCCGGCATGGTCTCCGGACGGATCCAGTCTGGCCATGGTGCTTTCCAAGGACGGAAATCCGGAAATATATGTTCTTAACCTGGCTGCCAGGAGCCTGAAACGTATTACCAGCAATCCGGGCATTGATACCGAACCCTCCTGGTCTCCGGATGGCCGCAACCTGTATTTTGTGTCAGAGAGAGCCGGAGCGCCGCAGGTTTTCAGCGTGGATCTTTCGTCGGGTGCTGTATCCCGGGTAACAAGATCTCCGGTAAAGAATCTCTCTCCGGTTGTAATGCCTGATAATTCGGGTATAGTGTTAATTAATCAGAACGGCGGTTTTCGGGTATCACGGCAGGATTTTTCCGGCAGTCTGTATTCTCTCACCGGAACCTCTTTGGATGAATCTCCGACGGTATCGCCAGGCGGCAACATGATTATCTACAATACTGTAAAGGGCGGCAGGAGCGTTCTGGCACTGGTATCCGCAAATGGCAGATACCGGGAGGTTCTCAGGAACTCCGGAGGGGAGTATTACTTCCCGTCATGGTCCGGTTATGCCGGAAAGTGATGGGCAGCGGGGAATGTTTTCTTTGGCTGTCAGAGGTTTGAGTTTTAAAATTTGCAAGGGATCTGTTTTATGTTAAAAAAGTATTTTTTCTGTTTTTCCGCAGTGCTGCTGTTCACGCTGGGACTTACCGGATGTGCCACCAAAAATGAAGACGGCAATACCGACAGCACTGCCATCGTTGAGGATCCTTCAATTGTCGAATCCGGCGATTCCATGGAGAACGGAGCCATTGTGGTAGGCGATGACTATGCTTCCCCGAATGACGGCCTGGAGCTCTCCCGGGAGCAGCGTGCCAAGCTGCAGGCTCTCAAGCAGGACAATGTTATCTATTTTGCCTTTGACAGCGATGCCATCCCGAACAACTATATATCTCTGCTGGAGGCTCATGCCGATTTTCTGAGAACAGCTTCGAAGGTGACCATCATCATCGAAGGTCATACCGACGAACGCGGCACTCCGGAATATAACATCGCGCTGGGTGAGCGCCGTGCCCGTTCCGTGGCTCAGTATCTGCTCAATCTCGGGGTTCCGGCACAGCAGATTTCCATTGTCAGCTACGGCGAGGAGAAGCCGCAGCTTTTCGAGCATAATGAAAATGCCTGGAAGAAAAACCGCCGGGCAGTGATTTCGTATTAATTTGAGGGACGATCATGGCTTTTACAAGGCTTAGGGGTATTCTGGTACCGGCTGTGCTTCTGTCGGCTTGCCTTTTGTCTCCGCTGGCAGCGGCGGAGCCTACGGTGGCCCAGCTGGAAAAACAGATCAATGCCAGAAATGCGGCTCTTCTTGAGATGCAAAACCGGGTGCAGCAGCAGGACGCCACCATCAGAAAACTGGAAGGTCAGATTCAGGATCTTTCGGAACGTCTCAGTGCTTTGGAGAAGGGCGGTGTCAGACCTCAGATTCCGGCGAATCCCAATCCGCCTGCTCCTGATACCGCTTCTTCCGGAAATAACGGTCCGAAGCCGCAGCCGGATGTTGTTCCGGCTCCCGATGCCAAAAAGCCCGCCGGGGATCCCAAAAAGCTTTATGATGATTCCTTTGCCTTTGTCAGGGACAATAATTTCAGGAAGGCCGAGGCCGGCTTCAGCGAGCTTATTCAGAATTATCCGGATTCCGATCTGGTTCCCAACTCTTATTACTGGCTGGGACAGATTTACTACAAGGAAAAGCAGTATCAGAAGGCCCGGGAGAATTTTCTGAATGTGACCAAGTACAAGTCCTGTCAGAAGCGCGCCGATTCCATCTACAAGCTGGGAGCCATCGAGGAGCTTCTGAAGAATCCCGACAAGGCTAAAAAGTTCTATCAGGTGGTGGTCAACTCCTACAAGGGCTCCGCCGAGGCGGTTCTTGCTCAGAAGGCACTGGATCGTCTTAAGTAGTCCGGATCTGCCCGGGGCTTTTACAGATAATGCCTGATACAGGAGGTCTCTGGCGGGATCTCCTGTTTTTTGTTTCCGTACCGGCGCCGGCACGGTAATTCTGCAGGTTTTTATCGGAGAAAACGGTATTGCGGGGCATGACCTCACGAATCAGAAAAATCTGACTCACGGCCGGGCGGAGTCAAAAGACTTCAGGGACAGCCATTTTGCAGAGTCAGTGCTTTTTTTGCGGCCCGTCGCGGATGTAACCCTGCTTATGCGGGAACTTGCAACGGGGCGGAAACGGTATCTTAACGGAACAGGAACCATTTTTATGGATGAAACTTCTCGTATCCCCCTGCGGGTATACTGCAAGAACTGCAATACCCCGGCAGGTTTTGACATTCTGAAACAGTCATATCGCTGTCCCGGATGCGGAGAACTTACCGGCATTGCCGAAGCCGGAAAGGCCGCCCGGACCTGGTGTCATCTTAACAGGCAGAATACCCGGGAGCGTAACGAGGGTTCCGAATATCGGGAATGTGTCTGCCCCTCCTGCGGAGCCGTAGTGGCATTTCCGGAGGGGGATGCCTCCCGGACCTGTCTTTATTGCGGCAGTGCTCTCATAAGACCGGAGCTTCTGGATCCCGCAAGACTTCCGGAAATCATCATTCCGTTCTTCATAACCGAAAAGGAAGCCCGCGAAAGAATGCATTCCTGGGCGGAAAAGAACAGTAAAACCCCCGAGGGCCGGAAGGTTCTTTCCGCCATTGACAGTCTTACTGGCTGCTATGTTCCGTATCAGCTGGTCAGGGGCCCGGTATCCGGTACGGTGTTTCGTGACGGGGGCTATCGCCGTTATCAGTGTTCCGGCTATCTTGAAGGTATTGCCGTCAGCACCTCGAAGAATCTCGACAACCTGGTTCTGAACGAGATGGAGCCCTTTGACTGGTCCCAGGCCAGACCTTTTGATTACGGGGTTATTTCCGGACACCGGGTGCAGCTTATGGATCTCAGTGAGGCCGATACCGATAACAGAATCCGCGAGGAGGTACGGGAGGATTTTCTTCCGGAGATTGAAAGGGTGCTTCAGACTTCGGGTGTTGATGTGACTGTGGCTACCGGCGATCTTATGGTGCTCAATGCGCTTTTGCCGGTTTACATCATAAAACAGGGGGAGCTTCTGGCGGTAATGAACGGACAGACCGGGAGAATTGCTGTCAGCGGATCGCGCACCCGGGTCAGTTACCCCTGGGTTATCGAGCCTCTGATTTATACGATTGTTCTGACTCTGGCACTGGGATACTTTTTCGGATTTAATCCGGAGCTTATCGTATACGGGGGCATGGTGTTCGGGGCGATTATTTTTGCCATCATGGGGGACGGCAAAAAGTCACTGATTCGAAACGTGGTGCTTAAGACGGAAACCGCGAAAGCCCGCCGCGAAGGCAGGAGGCTCAGGATTGACGAGGAGAAGGATATTCTCAGAAATCCCTATGATAACAGTCCGGTGTTCCGGGAACCTGATGAAAACGGAAATCTGGTGCCGGCAAGCATTTCTTTCTACGGCCCTTCAAGAATTATAAGGCTCATTCTGACCTCTCTTGCCGTAATATTTCTGCCGGTAATTCTGGCAGCACCCCTGCGGCTTCTCGTAATGGAGGCTCACGAAAGCTTCCTGTCGGGTTTTCATATGGAATACGGTGCCGCCTGGTACGTTCTGGCAGCCATGGTGGTTTTGATATACCTTCTTAAGGCCGGCCGGGTTTCTGTTTATGACAATCCCGTCATTCACGAGATCATGCCTGACGGCACCAGACGGCGTATCAGAAATTCCGGAAACGGGCAGTGCGGTTTTTTCTCCATGTTCCGGAATGAAAACGGGGAATCCCGGCTTAAGCTGTTTCTGAAAAGGGATTCGGAAACGGGCTGCTTTGCTGTTGGCATGGTCCTCTTTATTCTGCTGGGGAGCACCCTTACCATTGTTTTCGGGGGTGAGTGAGTTTTTTTCTATCCGCATTTCCCGCCAGGACGGCGCAGTCTTTTTTTCAGTTATGCATGCCGGCGGTTATGCGAAGCCTCCGGCATTTTTATTTCAGGCCGGGGAAATCACCCGGTGCTTTCAGCCTTTCCGGACGATTTGTTACATGAATGTCTGTAATTCAGTATCTTCAGACGGAGAGCCGGAATCTTTTTCAGAAAATTTTGCCCCAAATGTGAGAAATGTCTTTATTTTTTTTGAGAGTTGCTTAAAATATATCATGAGTTTTGATTTATTTTAAAAAGAGGTCCCTATGATTAAACCTGGTAAATACAAGAGACAGTATTTTCTTCCGCCGGTCAGCTCTATGGACTGGGTGAAAAAGGATTATATAGAAAAGCCTCCGGTCTGGTGCTCCGTTGACCTCAGGGATGGCAATCAGGCACTCATCGAGCCCATGAGTCTTGAGGAGAAGCTGGAGTTCTTTTCATTGCTGGTTAAGATAGGCTTCAAGGAGATCGAGGTAGGCTTTCCGGCAGCATCCGAAACCGAGTTTGATTTTGCCAGGGCTCTTATCGAACGGAACATGATTCCCGATGATGTAACCATTCAGGTTCTGACTCAGGCCCGGGAGCATATTATCAGAAAAACCTTCGAGGCGGTGCAGGGGGCGCCCCGGGCGGTTATTCATCTCTACAACTCCACTTCGGTAGCCCAGAGAGAGCAGGTGTTCAAAAAGGATCGTGAACAGGTTAAGAAGCTGGCAGTGGACGGAGCCCGGCTCTTAAAGCAGCTGGCTTCCGAAACCGACGGAAACTTTTCATTCGAGTACAGTCCGGAAAGCTTCCACGGCACTGAGGTTGACTATGCCCTGGAGGTTTGCAATGCGGTGCTGGATGTGTGGGAACCGACTCCCGATCACAAGGCCATCATCAATATTCCGGCCACTGTGGAAACCGCCATGCCCCATGTTTTTGCCTCGCAGATCGAATATCTCAGCAAGAATCTCAGACATCGTTCAAATGTGATGCTCAGCATTCATCCGCACAACGACCGGGGCACCGGCGTTTCCGATGCGGAAATGGGAATTCTGGCAGGTGCTGACAGAGTCGAGGGCACGCTGTTCGGCAACGGAGAACGTACCGGTAACGTGGATCTTATTACCGTGGCCATGAACATGTTTTCCTACGGCGTTGATTCGGGGCTGGATTTTTCCGAAATGCCGAAGATCCGGGAAACCTACGAGCGCTGCACCAGAATGAGAGTGTATGAACGGCAGCCCTATGCCGGCGATTTGGTATTTACCGCATTTTCCGGTTCTCACCAGGATGCCATCGCCAAGGGCATGGCCTGGAGAGAGGAGCATCATCTCAATGAATGGACGGTGCCCTATCTTCCCATTGATCCCATGGATGTGGGGCGTACCTATGATTCCGACGTTATCAGGATCAACAGTCAGTCCGGAAAGGGCGGAGTGGCCTACATTCTCAGCCACAGCTATCACTTCACCATTCCGATGAAAATGCGTGAGCAGCTGGGTTATGCGGTTAAGCAGGTTTCCGATGAGGCCCACAAGGAGCTTTCGCCGGAATGGGTTTATGAGATTTTTTCAGACAATTACATTAACTGCACCCCGAACTTTACCGTGCCGGAAACCCATTTTAAGCAGTCTGAATGCATTATGGCCAGTGCCAGCATCAAAATCGGGGATCGGATAACGGTGGTGAATGCCAACGGCAACGGACGTCTGGATGCTGTCAGCAATGCCATCAAGCAGTTCTTCGGAATCAGTTATGAGCTTCACATGTACGAGGAGCATGCGCTTACTCAGGGTTCCTCCTCAAAGGCCGTGGCATATGTGGGAGTTGCCTGCAATGGTGAAAACTTCTTCGGCGTCGGCATTGATGACGATATCATAAAGGCCTCCATAGACGCTCTGGTGGTTGCCGTGAACAAGATTCCGGCTCTGGCGCAGAATGTTAATGAAAAGGACGAACGGCTGATCTCGATTATGAATTTCATGCAGCTTCATTATCAGGATGTGACTTTGGAGATGCTGGCCGAGGAACTGGGGCTTTCAACCCCCTATGTTTCGAAATACATTCGGGATAAGTCCGGCAAGACCTTCGGGGAACTGCTCTCCGGGATCCGGATGAAACGGGCCAAAACTCTTTTGAAGAACACCAATCAGACCGTGGAGTCCATTGCTTCCGGCTGCGGCTATCAGAATGCCGAGCATTTCAGCAGGAGCTTTAAGAAGGCCTTCGGGATTACTCCGGCACAGTATCGTAAGGAAAGTGCCTCCCCGATAGTCTGACCGGAAGCGCTGTTTTTGCATTGCGGTACAGGCTGTATCTGACCTGCGGTCTGCCGTACAGTAAAGGCGGGAAAGGAGTCTGCTCTTTTCCTGCCTTCTTCATTATTGTTAAATAGTCTTTATTTCAGCCTTTATACAGATAGTGATAAAATAATCTCTATGTAATGTTACAAAAACTAGTCCTGTTTTATTATTTTAAGTATGATCTGTATCAGGTTTTGCACTTTTTAATTCCTTAAGACTGTTTCCTCTCCGGTAAGATTAATGGTAAGGGTTCCGTGATTCCGGATATTGTCCGATGAAGCCCGTTTCTATTTATTTCCCTTGCTATTTAACGGAGAATGCGCCATGTACACCGACAGATTTAATTACGATGATATCTATGCCGAAGATGTTTATGCCGGAGAGAATTCCCGGAAAAGCTCTGTCCGGAAGTCATTTCCGGTAAGCTACGCGGTATTCAGCTATCTGAGGGACTGCCACTTCAGCAGAAAGGCCTCTCACGAGCTTCTTGGTGTTATCAGTGATGACGGAAGCAAATGGACGCTGAGAGGCTGTATCCGGAACGGTTTTTACCGGCGCAAGCTGTCCCGGCAGATGAGAAATTCCTTCCGTTCCTCGAGAGCTCTTCCGGAGATGCGGTTCCAGGCCTGATCCGGTACTCCCTGTTCCGGCGGTCTCAGGAGATCATCGGGCGATAAAAAAAGAGAAGGGAGACAGAAAGAGAAATCCGAATTCTCCTCTGTCTCCCTTTTATGTTCCTGACCGTCCTGCGACAGCGGGAGTACCTTTTTGCCGGTCCCCGGGTTTCTGTTCCGGCCTCAGTTATGATTTTTTCTGATTTGCAGCCTCTTTTGCCTGCTGTTTTCTGGCGATGTATCCCGTAAGCCAGTGCTTGCCCCAGAAGAAGAGAACTATAAGAACAATGACGCCGATGATGATATGCATAACGCTCTGTCCGGTTTTTACCTTTTCCAGCAGTTCCGGGATCTGGTTGGCAAAAAAGTATCCCAGGTATACCCATACCGGTACCGATATCAGAGCGGCAAAACCGTCCATCATAAGAAAGTGAATAAAGGGGATGCGGCGGCTCATGCCGGATACCATAAAGATGGGGGCCCGGAGCCCCGGCATGAAGCGGGCTGCGAAAAGCACCCAGATGCCGTATTTGGCAAACTGTCTCTGAACCTGGGCGAATCTCTTCGGGGAGAGAATTTTTCTGATGGGCCTGAATTTCTGAATCTTGTACCCGAATATTTTGCCGGCCATGTAGATAATGGAATCTCCAAGAATCACTCCGGCAAAGCAGACGGCCAGCATCAGGTGCGGGTTGGTGGCTCCGAGACCGGAGACCAGTCCGCCGGCCACCAGAGTGATATCCTCGGGAACCGGAAGTCCGAAACCGCACAGGATAAGGATGCCGAAGGCGTACAGATAGTTGTACCAGCCCTGGTCGCAGAGAGTGCTTTGAACCCAGAGAAATATTTTTTCAGCCATAAAAGATTTTTCCTTTTTATTTTTTCTTTTGTCCTTCCGGGGTTCATTATTATTTCCGGGAGAATGCACTGTATTCTGACAGTGTTATAACACGAAACCGAGTATGACGTGCCGTTTTTCCTGATTTACTGCTCCTGTGCTCCGGAAAAACCGTTTTGTCGCCAGGCTTCGTAAATGAAGATGGCAACGCTGTTGGAGAGATTCATGCACCGGCTTCCGGGAATCATGGGAATCCGCACCTTCTGTTCCGGTGGCAGGGCATTGGTATAGTACTCGGGAAGTCCGGCGGTTTCCTTTCCGAAAATGAGTACATCGCCGTCCTGAAAACGGCACTCGTCCGGACGCATATGTCCTTTGGTGGTGCAGGCATAGATCCGGTGTCCCTTAAAAAAATCGAGACATTCTTCCAGGTTGTGGTGGTATCTGATATTTACAAATTCGTGATAGTCCAGTCCGGCCCTGAGCAGTCTCCGGTCATCCATTATAAAACCGGCCGGTTCCACGATATGGAGTTTTGCCCCGGTGTTGGCACAAAGCCTGATGATATTGCCGGTATTTGAAGGTATTTCCGGCTGAAAAAGAACCACATTTAGCATTCGAAGGGAATAACCTCTGTATATGTTTCGATACCGGTAATTATAACCTTAAAACGCTCAAATCTTCAGAAATTATATCTGTTTTTTGGGGCCGGGGTTCTCAGGAACGGATATAATTCTCCGGTGCCCGTTTTTTGAGGAGACTGACTGTGGATAAGGTACGCTGTATTGTCGCTGCCGGAGAAATCGTTGTGGATAATTTTGCCGGAAGGCTGTGTCCCGGGGGTGCTCCGGCCAATTTTGCGTGGCATGCCCGTCTTTTCGGAAAAAGGTCCCTGATGATCAGTGCTGTCGGAAATGATCCTCAGGGAGATCTTATCAGAAGGCATTGCTCCGGAGGGCCGGAGGTAATGCTGCAGGAGTCCCCTTTTCCCACCGGCGAAGTTCTGGTATCCGGTTCGGGGACTCAGGTAAGCTACCGGATTCTGGAGGATCGGGCCTGGGATCATCTGGAAATGCTTCCGGAAACCGCAGAGGTTCTCAGAAATGCCCTGGTGTTTTCCTGCGGCACTCTCATTGCCAGAAGCCCGGTATCCCGGAGCTTTCTGAAAAAGGCCTGGAGTCTTCTTCCTCCTGACTGTATCCGGTTCTGCGATCTTAATTTCAGAGAGCATTATTATTCCCGGGAACTTCTTGAAGAGATTTTTGAAGCCAGCAGGATTGTCAAGCTGAACGATGCCGAACTGGAAATTCTGGTGCGGCTGTTCGGTATTCCTGAAGGTTCTCCGGAACTCCGGCTTTCCTGGCTTAAGGAGCGCTTCCGGCTTCGGGGGATTATTCTCACCATGGGAGAAAACGGCTCCCTGGTTATGGAAAACGGTGAGGTTTCTGAGCTGCCGGCATTAAAAGCTGAAGTTCGTGATACGGTGGGGGCCGGCGATGCTTTCGGAGCGGCATATGCGGCATCACGGCTGGAGGGTTTTCCTCCGTACGAGAGTCATATTCTGGCAAGGTTTCATGCCCGGCGGGTGGTGGAAAACACCGGTGCCTGGCTTCCGGACGGAGTTTCCTGGCAGCTTGACAGAGAGAGGGCGGAAGAAATAATCTTCCGCGCCATAAGAGAGAATGTGTCCTGAAGGGAACGTGCCGGAGGTTAAAAAGCTTCCGCGGTTTTCAGATATCTGGCGGCATCCTGTGCGGCCATGCATCCGGTGCCGGCAGAGGTAATGGCCTGACGGTATACCGGATCCTGCACGTCCCCGGCGGCGAACACTCCGGGAACGCTGGTTCCGGTGCGATAACTGCCGTTCCCGGTTTTGATGGTGCCGTGCTCCATTTCCAGCATCCCTTCAAAGATCGTGCTGTTGGGGATATGCCCGATGGCCACAAAAACTCCGGTTACAGAAAGCTCTTCTGTGCTGCCGTCCTTGAAGCTGACCCGTACACCGGACACTCCTTTCATGTCGTCGCCCAGGATTTCAGACACTCCGGCATTCAGAACCAGAGTGATCTTTCCTTCCCGTACTTTTTCCTGAACTCTGTCCACCAGAGTCTGCTCTGCCCGGAATTCGTCGCGGCGGTGGATGAGGTAGACATGCTTTGCCAGATTGGCCAGATACAGGGCATCGGAAAGGGCGGTATTGCCTCCGCCCACCACGGCGGTGTTCTGATCTCTGTAGAAGAAGCCGTCGCAGGTGGCACAGGCGCTGACACCATTGCCACGGAACTTTTCCTCGGAAGGAATTCCCAGCCATTTCGGATTTGCCCCGGTGGCGATAATTATTGCATCGGCCTCGTAGGTTTCGTTTTCGCTTCTGAGGGTAAACGGACGCTGAGACAGGTCTGCGGAAACAATGGAATCGGATACGAAATCCACTCCCAGGGATTTTGCGTGATCCATCAGCTTGTCCATAAGTTCAAAGCCGGAAACCGACTTCTCTCCGGGCCAGTTTTCAATAGCGGAGGTTTTGGTCAGCTGTCCTCCCTGCACCGGCCCCGAAATGAGAATCGGATCAAGTCCGGCTCTGGCGGCGTATATTCCTGCGGTGCATCCGGCAGGGCCGGATCCCAGAATTATTATTTTCCCTGATTTCATGGCTGTCTCCTTTTGGATTTATGACTGTCCTTGCAATGTTCGGCGGCGGCATGCCGCATGGGTTATCATGATACCCGAAGACATGGGGGATATCCACAAATCCGGATTACGCGGCATATCGGATTTGCTGCAGAAGAATGACGATGAAAAAAGCCTTCCGAACATTTGAAAATGGTCCGGAAGGCTCTATTGAGTTATTTTTCAGGGAAACAGGCCTTTAATCCTCTTCATCGGTGTCATCATCATCGTCGTCATCGGGCTCCGGAGCAATGGCGTCCTCCCTGAAATCCTTCCACTTCGGGGCATTTTTCAGCATTTCCTGGGTGATAACGGCATTGTATTCCATAAAGGTAACAACTCCGTCCTTGTTCAGATCTGCCCCCGGAAGTGCGGCGATAATTTTTTCCTGACACTCAAGACATTTCCGGGCTGTGGTCAGGAAGTTATCGTATTCCTTCTGGCTGAGCTTCATATCCCGATCCTCATCGAAGTGGAACAGCACCTCCACCACCGGGTTTTCAGGTCGGAATCCCGGGTGGAAGCCGTGCGGTCCGTGATGATCATGCCGGGGACCGTGGTGCGGTTTATGATCCGGGCCGCGATGAGCATTGCCGTGAGGCTTATGGTGTCCCGGCTTTTCGTGCCCGTGCGGTTTTTTGTGATCCTCATGTTTGCCATGACCGTCAGCTTCGGGCGGGAGCGGAGGAGGAGGCAGCACTCCGGCAAGTTCGTCCAGCGTTACAAAGCCGTTTTTGTCGGCATCGGCGGTTTTGAAATCCTTGAGCAGGTTTTTCTGGGCTGCGACATCGCTGTTAAGCTTTTTCACAGCTTCGCCAAGTTCAGCCTGGGACAGCGTCTTGCTGTGGTCGGCATCCGCATGGCGGAATTCTCCATGAAAATTTACAGAGCAGGGCAGACCGGGATGAAACGGCCCCTTGTGCCCTGGAAAGCCGGGAGCGGCAAAGACTGCACCTGAGGAGCATGCCAGCAGAGTGATAACGGCAATGGTTGCTTTTTTCATGATGAGACCCTCTCTTAATGAATGAAAGAAATCGTTCTTATGGTCTTCATTGTAACCTGTTTTATCAGCCGGAATTTATCATTATTTCAGCATTTGTTTCAAATTGTTTCTTCTCGGAAGCAAGGTTAACGTGATTTTCATGCAGTCGTCATGACATGTTCCGGGCAGGGGGACTTCGGCATGCACCGAAGATCGGAAACTTTTGAATTCGTGATTAATTTCCCGTTATCCTGAGCTGTTTTCCGTTGTTTTACCCGGAAACGTAAAATAAGATTGTTTCATGAAATAATTGAGAGTTGTCAGGGAGGTGTTACATGCAGAAGGAAGAAACTGCCGGTTCCCAGAGAATTCTGGACAAGATTGACAAGAATATCCTTTCCGAGCTTCAGAAGGACGGGCGGATTTCGAATTCCGACCTGTCAAAAAGAGTCGGGCTCAGTGCCACTCCGTGTCTGGAAAGAGTGCGCCGGCTGGAGCGTGAAGGGTATATCAGGGGATACAAGGCCATACTGAACCCGGAAAAGCTGGGGGCGGGGCTGCTGGTTTTTGTGGAGATAACGCTTAACAAGAATCAGCCTGACGTTTTTGATCAGTTCAACAAGGCCGTGCAGAATCTTCCGGACCTTCAGGAATGTCATCTGGTTTCCGGCAATTTTGACTATCTTCTCAAGGCCCGGGTTTCCGACATGACAGCCTACCGCAAGCTTCTGAGCGATACCATTCTCCGTCTGCCCTGTGTTAACGACACGCATACCTATGTGGTGATGGAGGAAGTGAAGTGCAGTCCGGACATCATTGTCAGGAGAGGGGAATCTGTTCATCAGCAGGGAGTCTGACACCGGACTTTATCGGAAATCGCGGCAAAACAGAGAAATTTGCAGGAGTTTTCGCGCTTCTTACCGGGAGCAGTTTCTTTTATCCCCGGAGAACTTGGGATTTTCGGGGGGCTCCGTAATCCTCTTTTGTGTTTTCAATGTCGATCTTTTATAATTAGCGCCGTGAAAGAATAAAGTACATAATATTCCCCGTTTATCGGGGTTTTTCTGTTTGTGTTTAGGGGCTGGTGGAACTTTGTTGGCTGATAGCTATAAACCCAATATGGGACTGAGACGCTTCAAGGAGATAATGTTTATTCTCTGGCTGGGAGTGGTTCTGATTATTGCAATTTCCCTGGTGACATACAATCCTGCTGACAGTCAGCTGGTTAACGATCCTCTGGGAAGCGAGAGAATTACCAATCAGATCGGACTTGTGGGAGCGCGGATCTCGGAAGTGCTTTTTGCGTTGTTCGGTTTTTGTGCCTACGGCATTCTGATCTTCCTTGTCTATATCGGTTATGCGTTTCTGTGGAGTAATGTTTCCTGGCTTAAAATCAGATACGACATAATTGCTGTCAAGATCATCGGATTTACTCTGCTCCTGCTTTCTCTCTGCGCTTTGGTGGCGGTGGTAAAAATTCCCTTCATGGAAGGGCTGGAGACCTCCTTTAATTTTAACAAGGGCGGCCATCTGGGATACCTGACTTTCGAGCATACCAAAGTTTTTCTGGGGTATAACGGCACCATTCTCGGAATGCTCATTCTGTTCATTATGGGCTTTTACCTGTTTACCGACTGTTCCATCATTGTTGTTTGCGAAGCTGTGGGGGCAATGGTGCTGGCCATACTGACTCCGCGGTCCACAATCAGCCGTTTTGTTAACTGGCTGCGGGGAGATTCCGATACCGTCGCTGATAAACAGACAGTCGCAGGGGCGGAATCTGACAACAGCGATTTTGGGATCAGGGTGGTGAAATCCGCAGCGGAGGATCCTGTTTCCGAAGCTGTCGCGGCTCCTGCTGCAAAACCTGCCGAAGATGACCTGATAAGAGTTCGCGAGAAGGCAGGTTTTGCGGATTCTGAAGTAACGGCGAGCACTCCGGCGGAGGATTCCGTTCCCGTGACGGCAGCCGCAGCGAAGGAAAAGAAGCCGGTCGTATCCCCCTCCGTGCCGGTCAGAAGTCCGGATGAGCTCAATGTTCCGGCCGCGGAAAACCCCCGGAACAGCATGACAGCCGTTTCTCCGATACCGGAATACGGCAGACCCAATCTTGGTGGTGATTCCGAGGAGGATCTTTATATCCCGGGACTGGGAGCGGCAGATCCGGACAAGATTCGTGAGAAGGACCCGGAACCGGAGATGCCGGACGTTCAGGAGAACGAGCTGTCGGAAAGTTCCGGCCCCTCCATTGATTTCGGGGAAATGGACCGAACCTTTTCCGAAACCGAAGCAGAAGAGGACAAAGTGATTCCCGCAGTAAGCGGACATCGGCATACCAATGTTCTTCCTCCCCGTTCCCGGGGTTCGGAAGAGACAGAAGCAGGTAGCTCAGGTTCGGAAAACGCCGTAAAAACGGAAAACTGTGCTGCCGTAACCGAAAACGGTATTTCCCGGTCTTCCAATGCCGGAAATGCCGCCGGGGATCCGGAAGTTTCCCCGGTCGTTTCCAGTGCGGCTTCGGAAGTTCCTCCGGTTACTGTCCCCGTTGCAGATTCTCCGGCATCAGAAAGTGTTCCGGAAAACGGCCTCCGATCTCAGACCATGTCTTTGAATCCTGCAGCAGCCACCGCTTCTGAAGAATCCGCGGCTCAGGGAAGTGCCGGAACCGATTCCGCACCTGCTGCCCCGGCTGTTATGGCACCCTTAGGCTCCGGTCGGCTTCCTGATCCGTCTGTTCAGGAAAATATTTCGGCAACCTCTGTCACAACCACCGGTGGTGAAAACCAGGTTTCCCCGCAGGACCGGGTTTACCCGGATATGCATGGCGGAAGCCCCCTTCAGAACCCCGGTGCGGATCGGATGATCCGGGAGGAGGTTCAGAAGCGTCCGGACAGCCGTGTTTACGAGCCGGGTGTGCGGGATGGCGTAACCGGAACCCGTGCTGAATCCGATGCTGCGGTCAGGGAAGAGCGGGACAGCGGCTGGAATGCCTTTGATCTGTCCGCCTCCGATGACAAGGAAGAAAACTCCGGTTCGGTGTATCAAGATGATTCGGGATATCAGAAAAATGTCAGCAGAAGCTCTGATACCGACCTTTCAGCTCCCGAGACCGATGACGGATACACCGGCGGTTTCCATGACGTGCAGGCGGATAACTATAATGTCATCAACTTCAGTGATGTCAGAGAGCAGCGCAAGGCCGAGCTTCAGGAGCCCGATTTTGATGAACCTTTCGGGGATCTTCCTTCGGGTTTTTCCAGAGTTGATGACGAAGAAGACAGGGGGCATAATGAAAATGACCTGGGCAACGGTTTTTCTGCCGAAGCCGCTTCTTCTCCTGACGACACTCCCGCGGATGCCGGGCAGGAGGATGTGATCACCAGAGTCAGAGATCCGGATATTCCTTCCTCCATCAATTTTCATGACGGTTATTATGATGTGGAGGTGCACGGTGTGTTCCCGCCGACCTCCATCTTTAAGTCCAGTCCGGTTATCAGTGCCGTGGACAGTACTGCCATGGATCAGACTGCGGACAATCTTGACCGGGTGCTTCGGGATTATCGTTTTAAGGCTCATGTGGCCTTTGAGCCCCAGCTCGATGCCGAAGGCAACAAGATGTACGACGATGAAGGCAATGAGATCTTTAAGCCCCGTCTTAATGCTGACGGCAACAGAATGTATGACGCTGAGGGGAATGTATTGCCGCAGAAGCTTTACGAGTGCGGTCCGGTGATTACCCGTTATTATCTGGATCTGGAGCCGGGACAGACCTGCAGCAAGCTCCTGAAGATCACGTCTGATATCAGTCGGGCACTGAAATCCGAAGGGGTGGTGATGATTCAGCCCCAGATCAGCGGTTCCTCCTATGTGGGCGTTGATATTCCAAACAGGAAAAGACAGACCATCTGCATGAGAGAGCTTCTGGAGGCTCCGGAGTTTGTGAATTCAAAGGGAGCTCTTACTGCGATACTGGGGCGTGACGTCTCCGGAAAAACTTTTGTTTATGACATTGCTCAGGCTCCGCATCTTCTTATTGCCGGCACCACCGGTTCAGGAAAATCTGTGGGAATCAATGTTATCCTGGTTTCCCTGATGATGCGTCATACTCCGGAGACCCTGCGGCTGATTCTGATTGATCCGAAGCAGGTGGAATTCTCTGTTTACAAGGATGTACCGCATCTTCTGACACCGGTAATCACGGACATGAAGAAAGCCTTCAGCGCTCTGAAGTGGGCCTGTGACGAAATGGAACGCCGCTATACCCTGCTGTCGTACTTTGAGGTACGAAAGCTGGAAGTCTTCAACGAGAAGGTAAGACAGTGGATAAGCGAAGGCCAGCCGAGAAAGGATCCCACCTGGAATCCTCAGGACAGTATGGAGCCGGAAGCCCCTTATCTCAAGCCTTTGCCTTTCATCTTCGTGGTGGTGGACGAGTTTGCCGATATCATGCTCAGCCTCAAGAAGCAGAAGAACGAAATTGAGAGTGCCATTTCACGGCTTACCGCCAAGGCGCGTGCCGTGGGCATTCATCTTCTCCTGGCAACCCAGTCTCCCCGCAAGGAGTTTATTACCGGTCAGATCAAGGCCAACCTGCCCAGTCAGATTGCGTTTAAGGTCAAAAGCAATATTGAATCCCAGCTGGTGCTTGGGGTAAAGGGCGCTGAGGGACTTTTGGGAAGAGGTGACATGCTGGCCAAGCTTAACGGCGATACCGCCGATCTCAGAAGACTGCACGGAGCCTTTGCGTCTGACGATGAAATCAACATGTTCACAGAAGCCTGGCGGGCCAGAGGCAAGCCGGAATATGTGGACAAGGTTACCGAGATGTTTGTGGAACAGGATTCTGACGGTGCTGATGTCGGAGTCGGGGCAGGCGGCGGCAATTCTCTGGAGAACGATCCTCTGTACTCCAAGATTGTTGATTTCTGCCGCGATCTTAAGATGCGCAACAAGGGGGTCAGCATTTCCCTTATCCAGAGACAGTTCAGCATCGGATACAATCGGGCTGCCAATTTTGTGACCGCTCTCGAGGAGAACGGTGTGGTTTCCCCGGCTACCGGAGGTAACGGCGTGCGGGATATTCTGATCGACTGAGCCCGCCTGAATTTTCCGGATTTGAGAAATCCTTGTTTAATCCAGAACCCTTCGATACCGGATATCGGAGGGTTTTTTTATTGAGGTGCGAAGAGCGAGAAGAAGGGATGCAGGACCTGTTTGTGTCCTGTCTGTCTTTCAGAATGGTACACTCGCGGTTGCTTCAGGGGAGGGTCGGAATTGGATTAATGATTTCCGGCTTATGACGCAAAAAAACGGGGATGATCTGTCTGAAAAACGGATCATTAACGGATTACACCGGAATCACAGGAAGCAGGGAATTGCATGAAGAACAAAAGGGGAAGAAGAGATTCGTGGCTCCTCCTACTGGACTTGAACCAGCGACATACGGATTAACAGTCCGCCGTTCTACCGACTGAACTAAGGAGGAACTCAAAAAACACTCCGGATTAAGCACCCGGGCTTTGCATGGGCGTAATGATACGGATTCCGCTGGGTGTTGTCAAACAATTATTGATATTTTGCCTAAAAAGAAATTTTTTTGGATGTTTTTCAGCCGATTTTTCGATAATTGAAGGAGAAAATTCCGGAATGCACATGTCATGCGAACGATAAGCTCTGTTTTTGCATTTTCCGGGATCTGCCGTCGTCTTTGCTGTAAAATCTCAGAGTCATTGTTATCCGGAGCCGGCCGGGATTCTCGCAAACGAAAAAGCGGGATCAGGTGATTTCGGGCACTGCCGTTCTCCGGATTTTTTAGCGGCAGAGGTGTTTTATGAAAACGGAAGACGGCGGAAGACCCTTCAGACTTTGTTCATCCTACAGTCCTTCAGGAGATCAGCCTGAAGCCATAAGACTGCTGACCGAGGGAGTTCTGTCCGGGAAGAAGCATCAGGTGCTTCTGGGAGTTACCGGATCCGGTAAAACCTTCACCATGGCAAACGTTATTCAGAATGTTCAGAGGCCGGTGATCATCATGGCCCACAACAAAACCCTGGCGGCTCAGCTGTACGGAGAGATGAAGAGCTTTTTCCCGGACAATGCCGTGGAGTATTTTGTTTCGTATTATGATTACTATCAGCCTGAGGCCTATGTTCCGGCTTCCGATACCTATATTGAAAAGGATGCCGACATCAACGAGCATATAGAGCAGATGCGGCTTTCGGCTACCAAGGCTCTTCTGGAAAGACGGGATGTTATCATCGTGGCCTCCGTGAGTGCCATTTACGGCCTTGGCGAACCGGCCGAGTATATGAAGATGCTGCTTAACCTCTCGGTAGGGGAGCCGGTGACTCCCGGCAGTATCACCAAACGGCTTTCCGAAATGCTTTATACCAGGAATGAGCTGGACTTCCAGAGAGCGACCTTCAGATTGCACGGAGACGTCATTGACGTGTTTCCGGCGGAATCCGATTCTCTGGCGGTGCGCATTGAGCTTTTTGATGACGAGGTGGAGCGGATCTCCACCTTTGATCCTCTGACCGGACGTCTGGCAGAGCAGCTTCCCCGGGTTACCATCTATCCCAAAAATCAGTTTGTAACCCCGCAGAGCGTTCTGGATCGGGCGGTGGATGAGATTAAAAAGGATTTAAGGGTGAGACTGGAGGAGCTTCACGGGGCCGGGAAGCTGGTGGAGGAGCAGCGGCTTTCCGAAAGGACAATCAACGATATTGAAATGATGAAGGAGCTGGGGTATTGCTCCGGTATTGAGAACTACACCAGATATCTTTCCGGAAAGAAGCCCGGGGAACCGCCTCCATGTTTATTCGACTATCTTCCCGAGGACAGTCTTCTGATCATTGACGAATCTCATGAGACAGTTCCGCAGATCGGAGCCATGTACAAGGGAAATCTGTCCCGGAAGCAGACCCTGGTGGAATTCGGTTTTAGGCTTCCTTCGGCTCTCGACAACAGGCCGCTCCGCTTTGAGGAGTTCCGGAAGGTTCAGCCTCAGACCATTTATGTTTCCGCCACTCCCAGGGATTTTGAGCTGACGGAATCCGGCGGTATTTCGGCGGAGCAGGTGGTGCGGCCTACCGGACTTCTGGATCCGGAGATCGAGGTAAGGCCCGTGGCTTCCCAGGTTGATGACGTGATGAGCGAAATCCGGGC
The DNA here is from genome assembly GCA_902776415.1 of uncultured Ruminobacter sp. Classification (GTDB taxonomy): domain Bacteria; phylum Pseudomonadota; class Gammaproteobacteria; order Enterobacterales; family Succinivibrionaceae; genus Succinimonas. Next base: position 3,747 of record CACYPY010000026.1, on the reverse strand, counting down.
CTGTTCCCAGAAAAATGAAAGAGTGCTGGTAACCACGCTTACAAAAAAAATGGCGGAAAATCTTACGGAATACCTGGAGGAACATCAGATCAGGGTCCGCTATCTTCATTCCGATGTGGATACCGTGGAACGCATGGAGATAATAAGGGATCTTCGTCTCGGAAAATTTGATGTTATTGTGGGGATAAACCTTTTGAGAGAAGGTCTTGACATGCCGGAGGTATCCTTGGTGGCAATCCTGGATGCTGACAAGCAGGGGTTTCTGAGATCCGAAATGGCTCTGATTCAGACTATGGGAAGGGCGGCCCGTAACATTCACGGGAAAGCCATTCTGTATGCAGATTCCGAAACTCCGGCCATGAAGGCAGCCATTTCCGAGACGCGTCGCCGCCGCTTCAGGCAGGAGAAATACAATGCCGAACACCATATGAAGCCGACACCCATTATCAAGCCCATAAGTGACATTCTGGATATCGGGACTCCGGTAACCGGTGAGGAAGGCCGTGGTGCGGAAAATATTGCTTCGGGGAGACTTAAGGAGGATCTTGGAGAAATCAGATCCCAGAATGAACTTCTGAAGCTTCTTAAGGATTATGAAAGAAAAATGAAGGAAGCCGCCAGGGATCTGAAATTCGAGGAGGCAGCCCATTTCCGGGACCTCATGAGGGAATGTGAAGAAATTATGAAGACGCTCTGACCGGAGGTTCCCGTTCCCGGCCTTCGGTGTGGAAAAAAAAACAAAAATTTACTAGAATTGTCCTGTCGTTTGGCGTTCCGAAAATGGCAGTAAACGCACTTGCCATCTGAAACAATGATAGAGACGGCGAGTTTGTGTGTATAATTTGAGACTCTTCGGTTGAGGGAGATCCCGGAAGAGTTTTTTTCAGTCATACGACCCCGGCAGTTTTACGAAATATAAACGAGGCATTCAGGAATGAATTACTGTAAATATATTCCTATTGATGTTCTTAACGGGCTTGGAACCCGCTGTACCCTTTTTGTTGCAGGATGCGAGCATCACTGTCCGGGATGCTACAATCAGTCTACCTGGAATGTTAATGCCGGTTTTCCTTTCACGGATGAGATGTGCGATCAGATTATTCAGGATCTTAATGATACCAGAATTCACAGAAGGGGCCTTTCACTGACCGGCGGGGATCCTCTTCTGCCTGCCAATCTTCCTACAGTGAAATCCATTTGCGAAAGAGTGCGCCGGGAATGCTCTCTTGACAAGGATATCTGGCTTTGGACCGGATATACCAAGAATGAACTGACCCCGGAACAGCTGGAGGTGGTCAGTCTGATAGATGTTCTTGTTGACGGAAGATTCGAGGAAGACAAAAAGGATCCCTCGCTCTCGTTCCGGGGCAGCAGCAATCAGATTATCTATCGCTTCAACCGTTCCTATGCCTCATGGAAGAATGACCTCACGGAGAAGAAATAGAACCGGAAAGCGAGATGGTTGCTTTTCGGCAAGGGGATAACACAGGACTGCCTGGCAGGGCGGTCTTTTTTTTGAATTGCAATAAAACTTGCAAAATGCAAATAATTTTGCAAAATTGAAGGATGTGTATCCATATTATTGCAAAATGCAACAAGCTGAGTGCCGCAAAATTTCATGACAGTGCACAGGAGTTACGGCCTGTTGAAATAATTGATCCCGGCAAAACCTTATAAAATAAGGCTTTAGAAAAAAATCTAAAATAATATGGATTTTTTGTTATGCAGCTGGCACGCGTGTTGCTTTATATAGTTCGTAATCAGTTAATCCCGTGTTCTTTCATATTGAAAGACTTTAGCCGGTGCCTTTGGTACCGGTTTTTTTTTGTCTGAATTTCACCATTTTCTTCCGGGATTTCAGGGATGTCTTTTCTGATTTTTTTGATTTCGATCAGGCAGTCTTTCCGGCATTTCAGCAACAGACAGAAGTTATCAGGCAATCTGCCGGTTTTCAAAGGCCTGCAAAATCAATGAAAAATGAAACTGCCTGCAAAAGCATACAACTCATCAGCGTATGGGAAAGCAGAAAAAGAGAATGAGAAAAGAGAATGAGAAAGATACTTGGTTGCGGGGGCCGGATTTGAACCAACGACCTTCGGGTTATGAGCCCGACGAGCTACCAGACTGCTCCACCCCGCGTCAGAAACGTGCCTAGTATATTCATTTATTCAGAATTTGCAAGAAAAATTTTTAAAAAGCGGTTTTTCGGCTCCGGGGACCTCCGGTGGAAATATGCCGCTTTTCAGAGAAGGAGTTCGAAGACATGGGTTCAGAAAGAGTCCTGCTCCAGAAAACTGACAGTGTTCAGTTTTTTCCCGGAAATATCAAGAAGAGAAACGGTTCCGGATTTTTCGTCAATAATTCCCATGGTATGAATGCCGTTCGGGCCTTTGGGGAAAGTAAGTGATCCGGGATTGAAAATAATCACCCCCCGGGAATTCCGTTCCAGAACCGGCATATGGGTGTGTCCGCTCATAAAGATGTCATTCCGGGAGAGAGCCAGTTTTTCGGTATCGGCCGGTTTCCATATATGTCCGTGAGTCATAACGGCCCGATGTCCGCCGATTATCAGTGTATTTACCGGTGCGGTCAGCGGAAATTCGCAAAGCTTCTGGTCCACCTCGCTGTCGCAGTTTCCCCGGACGGCGATGATTTTATGCCTGAGCGGATTCAGAAGTTCCGGTATGCCCAGGGGGTTATACTCCCGGGACAGACCGTTTCGGGGACCGTGGTTTATCAGATCCCCCAGAAGAAGATAAAAGGATATATCATAGCTTTCCAGGGTTTTCAGGGCGGAGGAGAGGCATTTGCTGTCACCGTGAATATCAGAAATTACTGCATATACGTTGTTCATATGATGAGTACCTTGGATGTGGGTCATGGCCGGTTCGGTTCCGGTCTTTCGGTTTTTCGAAAATATGCTGTTATTGTAAGCATCAGGATCCGTTAAATCCAGCCATACGGCATTCCGGTGTGTTAAGACCACTCTCATGGGAGGATTTCCGCTCCTGACAAATGTCTGATACCTGTGTTTCATGGCGGTATTTTTTGAAAAACAGGCCTGGATACAGCGAGGTCTGGTTGATAAAAGTTTAATTAATAACCAAATTGGTCATTAATTAAACAACCTGTGTATAAAATTTGTCTACTGATTAAAAAATCTTTGCCTTTTTATAAAAACTCCATTACAATGGCCACGTTTTCCGCAGGGAAGACAGATTCGAAAGTTAAAGATTTAAAAGAAACGTTGTTTTTTAGTTCGGAAGGTGAAGATTATGAAAATCAGCAGCGGTGTTTTGCCCTTATTAATTGGTTCCTACGCCAGAAGATATGGTGTGGAGCTTCTCATGTATGGTCATACTGCTTATACAAATGGCAAGCAGATTACCATTCCTCGTCTCGACCTCAGCGACAGTGAAGGCCTGGAAATGGCCTACGGCTACGTGGCTCATGAATGCGGTCATATTGTTTTCACCAATTTTGACTGTCTCGCCGGTTTGCGGAATGATTCCGCGGATTTCGGAATGTTCAACTCTCTTGAGGATGCCCGGGTCAACTATCTTCAGGTAAAGTCATGGCCGGGATTACTTAAAACCTTTAATTTCCAGTATGACCGGCTGAAGTCCCAGTCCTGCGAATTTCTGAGAAAATGCCGGGATGAAAAGTATCTGGGAACTCTGCTGATTCTCTACTGTAACTATAAGGCCCACGAGGAAGCCGGGTTCACGGGAAGGGGCGTGCGCTGCC